>JBCNOA010000150.1:0-10412 GCA_039594095.1 Dyella sp. | reverse complement strand
GGTCACGCGCTGCTTGCCAAGCAGGTTGAACACGTCGGCCGACAGCGTCAGCTTGTGGTCCAGGAAGGCCGGCTGCCAGGCTGCGCTCACGTTGAACGTGTAGGTCCACGGCGTGCGGCCGCGGGAACCGCGAGCCGACGGCTGGCCGTTGCACCAGAAGTAGGCGGCGCCATAGCTGAAGGGGTCGCCGCCTGCCGACAGCGGGCGCGCACCGATGCAGCTGACCGGCGTACCGGAGGCGATGCGCGTCACCGTCGAGAAGCGCCACTCCGGCGTCGGCTGGTACATGCCGAGTATGCGGAACTGGTGCGTCTGGTCGTTGGCCAGCGGGCCGTTGGTGTTCTCCATGACCTCCGGGAAGTCCCAGCTCTCGGTGGTCGACACGTCGGCCTGCACGATGTCCGAATCCAGCTGGCCTTCCGAGTTGCCGTAGCTGCGCGAGAAGGTGTACTCGAACTTGCCGTACCACTTGTCGCTGAACTGGTGTTCGGCATACATGTCGAGCATGTAGTAGCGGCGCTTGGCGTGCGGTTCGCCGATCTCCGAAGCGTTGAGCGGGATTTCCAGGTACTGGCCGGGCGAAGGCGAGAGCACGAAGGTGCCGTGGTTGCCCGGGTTGTACAGCCAGCAGCCCGTGCTGGCGTTGAGGCCGGCCAACACCTGATCGTGTAGCCCGTGCGCGTCGCCCCACGCCTGTAGCGGGCGCGAGTCGCAATCGTCGTCGATGAGGTTGCGCAGGATGCGGAACATCGCCTTGGCGCCGACCGTCCAGTTGTTGGGCAACTGCTTGTCGAAGCCCAGGATGTACTCGTCCTGGTAATAGGTCTTCAGGTTGCGGATCGAGACCGTCTTGGCATCGGGCGGCGTGCCGTTCGCGCCGTTGGCGTAGAAAGTGCCCGAATAGGGCGCGCCGATGCTCAGGCCGGTCGGAATGCCAGTGGTCGGGTCGATGCCGGTGAAGCTGTAATAGGTCGTCGGGAAGGTCGAAGGACCGGCGCCGCGGACCGCCACGCTGGTGGGCAGGCCCAGGTGATAGCGGCCGGCATTGCCGTAGACCTTCAGGCTGCTGTCGCCATAGACGTCCCAGGCGAAACCGAGGCGAGGATCGAGCTGGTTGCGCTCTTTCGCATAGGCCTCGCCGACGCCGTTGTAGTTGGTGAACTGCTCGTTGCGCAGGCCCAGGTAGATGTTCCAGCGGTCGGTCAGCTGCCAGTGGTCTTCGATGAACTCCGAACGCTGCGCGGTGCGTGCCGAGGTGCCGGTGGTCAGGCCGGTGGATTCGACGTACCAGCCGTTCGGGAAGTTCGCCGGGTTGTACAGGCTCGGACTCAAGCCCAGGTTGACCAGGCGGTTGATGATGGCCTGGCCGTTTCCGACGTCGAAGTAGCGGTAACCGGTGCCGCCGACGGGCGCATTGCCCCAGGTGGCGCGCAGGCTGTAGTTGTCCATGCCGCCGCGCAGGTCATGGCTGCCCAGGCGGTATTCGATGTTGAAGCTCCAGCCCGAGGTGCGGTCGCGCGAGCCGGGCATCAGGATCGAACCGTTGCCGAAGCTGCAGCTCGGTGCCGGATTGGTGGCGGCGATGGCGCGGTTGTCGGTGATGGTCGGGCAGGGCACGCCGCCCGCGCCGGTGAGCGACTGCATGTGGTCGGAGTTGCTCTTGCCGTACATGGCGTTCACGGTCAGGTTGTCCGTGAGGTAGCCGGTGTAGTGGCCGATGTAGATGTTGCCGCCCGGCGTGCCGTTGGTCTGGGTGCCGTTGTAGTTCTTGGTGTACTGGTGACCCAGGAAGCCGGTGTTCTGGCGAGTCAGGTAGTTGTAGCCGTAGATCTGCGCGTCGGTCTGCTCGTCGTCGCCGATGCCGGTGAATTCGACGATGTGGTTGTCGGTGATGTTCCAGTCCAGCTTCACCAACCAGCGGCTGATCTTGTTGTTGTCGTTCTCGACCGTGGAGCCGGCCGTCTGTGGCGTATAGGCCTGGTTGGTCGAATGGATCGCATCGGCCGCGCCGAAGAAGAACAGCTTGTCCTTGATCAGCGGACCGCCGATCGAACCGGAATACTGCAGCTCGTCGCGATCCAGACCGGAGAAGTTGTTGCCGATCTGGTACAGCGTGCCGTTGCGGCGGCGCACGTTGCGCGGCTGCTGGGCTAGGTCGCTCGGCGTCCACAGCACCTGCACATCGCCCTTCCACTCGTTGGTGCCGCGCTTGGTCACCACGTTGATCACGCCGCCGGTGGAGCGGCCGTACTCGGCGCCGTAGCCGCCGATCAGCACCTGCTCCTGGTCGATCGCGTCATACGGAAGTTGGCGCGAGCTCACGCCGGTCAGCGGGTTCGTCGCGGAAAAGCCGTTGATGTAGTACGAGTTCTCGGACGCCGACGAGCCACCGAACGACAGCGCGTTGCCGTAGCCGCGGGCCGCGGGCACCGTACCCGGAGCGAGCAGAGCGACCGAGCTGATGGAGGTGCGGGCGATCGGCAGCTTGGCGAGCTGATCGGCCGTGACTACCGCGCGCGAGTCCACGGAAGACACGTCGATCGCCGGCAGCGCATTGCCCACGACTTGTACGGCGCCGAGTGTCTGCGCATTGGCCGCGCTGGCGGCGGTGGTGAAGGACACCTCGGTACCGCTGCTGATGGTGGTCTGCACGCCGCTGCGGCTATCGACGGTCTTGCCGTCCTTGACCACGGATACGGTGTAGACGCCGATCGGCAGCGAAGCCGCGCGATAGCGTCCCTGCGAGTCGGTGGTCAGGTCGCGCTTGAGGCCGGTCTGGGTGCTTTCGATATGGATCGTCTCACCCGGCTCGGCCTGGCCGAAGATCACACCCGTCGCGTTGGACTGGGCCAGTGCGGCACCGCTGGCAAGGCTCAGGCCGAGCGCGAGAGCGAGAGTGAGCTGGCGCCGCGGCAGCGGATAACCACCATAGCGTTTGGCTTTGCTGGAAGTCATTGTCGAACCTCGGTTGATGATGGCTGTTCTGCGAACTGAGCAAAGTGGTCATCGAACCGGAATGCCGACCATGACGCGGCCACGCACCTGCGATGCGCTTCCTACAGCCGGCCTTGGTGGCTTTACTCCCCCGATTCGCCCGGATGTCCCCACATCCGGAGGTCCATGCCCGGCGCGAATGCCGTGACTAATGGCCTGAGACGAAACTAGAAAGGGAGGATTTGTTATTCAATGGTTACGGCATGAACGCAAAATCCTGATATGTCCTAGATGGCGCGATTTATGCGATTCAGGAATGTCAAGTGCTGGACGTAAATATTTCGCGGAATTCCTGGGCTTTGTCAGCTTGGCGACAGTTAATCGCAATTTCTTATGGTTCGCGGCGGCAAATTTTTACGTATGCGGCGGGACTTATCTGCGAAATGAGAGGGATGTGTGAAGGCGCGCATCTGCTTTTATTAACTGCGCTTGAACCGATGCCCGGCATTCCAACTTTTTTTTACAGCCAAACGAAAAAAAGGCGGGGTTTTGCCCCGCCTTTTTCCCAGGTTTTTCAGCTGGCTCAAGTCAATAACGCGGCACGCTCGGGTCGATTTCCGCGGCCCAGGCGTCCATGCCGCCCTGCACGTTATAGATGTTGCTGAAGCCGTGCGCGGCGAAGCGCTCCGCGACGCCGCGGCTGGAAACGCCGTGATGGCAGATGAAGGCGATGGCGGTGTCTTTGGGCAGGGCGGCCAACGTGTCGTAGCCTTCCTCGTCCAGTACGCGGGCCTGCGACAGCGGCGCGGCCTGGGCCCGGCCATGCGCCGGGCGTACGTCCACCAGTACGAGGTCGCCGGCCGCCAGGCGGGCCTGCAGCTCCTGCACAGTGAGAGTCTTCACTTCCTGGGCGCCGGGAAACTTCAGGCTCAGGCCCTCGCCCTGCACGGTGGAGACCCAGTCGATCACGATGCCCTTGGCGCGCTGGGCGCTGCCCGGGTCGAAATGCACTTCGATGCCGTTGCTGACCGAGACGATGTCGTTGTCGCCGGCAGCCGCCAGCTGGAATCCGGCGCTGTGATCCGGACCGATTTCCAGGTGCAGGGCCAGGCCCTGCGCATTGGCCGTGCCCTGGCGGATCGCTTCGGCGGCCTTGTCGGTGATGGTGATCTGCGGCGGCGTGCGGTCCGGCGGCGTGGCGCCGAACAGCTGGTGCAGCTCGCCGCTGGTGTACATCTGGCGGATGATGTCGGCGCCGCCGACCAGCTCGCCCTCCACATACAGCTGCGGAATGGTCGGCCAATCGCCGTAAGCCTTGATGCCTTCGCGGATCTCCGGATCCTCCAGCACGTTCACCGTGTGGTACTCGGGCAGCAGCTCGTTGAGAGTGTTGGTCGCCGCAGCGGAGAAACCGCACATCGGCTGGTGGCGGGTGCCCTTCATGAACAGCACCACGCGGTGGTTCTTGAGCAGGGATTCGATGCGTTCGCGGGTGGCGCTGTCGAGGGACATGGGGGACTCCGGCAAAGAGGTTCAATGATACGCCCCTCCATATGCCGGCGCCGCAGCGGCGCTTCAACCCGGCCGGCCCGCGGGCCAGGAACGAGCGGCGAGGACGCGGGCCCGCATCCGGCGGTGGCGCATCCCGTCGCCCCCGCGCCCTCGCCGCTCGTCCCTGGCGATGGATCCGACTCAGGCCGCGGGGCGTAGCTCGGCGAGGCTGCGCCGGTGCCGGGCCAGAGGTGCCAGCGCCAGGCCGGCGGCGGGCGAGGGGAGAACCAGTTCGCGGCTGGCGCGGCCGAGGGCAGCCGGCTGTTCGCTCCAGTGGATCAGCTCCATCGCGCCGGTGTGGTCTTCGACCAGGGCAGTGCAGTGCTCCACCCAGTCGCCGTCATTGAGATAGAGCACGCCGTCCATGTCGCGCACGTGGCCGAAATGGATGTGGCCGCAGATGTGGCCGTCGAAGCCGCGCTCGCGGGCGTCCGTCGCCACGCGGTCCTCATAGGCGCGGATGTAGGCCAGCGCCTTGCGGATGTGCGACTTGATGATGATCGACAGCGGCAGATAAGGCATTTCCAGGCGCCGGCGCATCGCATGCACGCGCCGGTTGGTCCAGCAGATGAAGCGGTGCATCACCTCGCCCAGATGCAGCATCCAGGTACGGCCGATGTGCTCGGGGTCGAACTCGTCGCCGTGACTGACGTGGTACCGGCGGCCGTCCGCGCCTTCGTGCACGGCGTCCAGCTTGATGCGTACGCCGCCGAAGCTCTGCCCGGCCAGGCCTCGCATCGGCGCATCGTGGTTGCCGGGGATGTAGGTCACTTCCACGCCGCGACGGGCCATGTCGAGCACTTCGGCCAGCACGGCGCCATGGTCGGCGTGCCACCAGGTGCGGCGGGCCAGCGCTTCCATGTCGATGATGTCGCCGACCAGATAGAGCTTTTCGCAGCGAAGGCTGCGCAGGAAGTCGAGCAGGTAGGAAGCCTTGCAGTCGGGCGTGCCCAGGTGCACGTCGGAGATGAAGGCGCTGCGGCAGTGAAAGGTCGCCATGGCGGTCTCTCCCGGTGGTTTCCGGGAGACCAGTGTGGGCGGCGCAAGTCACCGCCTCGTGGCGGCGCGGTTGCAGGTTTGTTGCGGTGCAGGAGCCCTGAGGAAGCCGAAACGGTTGGCGTGCTCAGCCCAGCAACCGGCGGGCGACCGGCAATGCGGCGTCCGCCCAGAGCGCGTACTGCGCGCCGGCCGGGTGCAGGCCATCGTCCGCGAGCAGGCCTGCATGGACGCGCGAAATCGGCGTGATATCGACGAACGCGGCGCCGGCGTTGGCCGTTTCGTCGCGCGCCACGGCGTTGAACTGGTCGAGTTCGGCGGCGATCCGGGCCGTGTCGCGGCCGCTTTGCCGGGCGAACGGTGTGACGCCCCAATCGGGAATCGACAAGACGAGCACGCGGCCGGGCCGGGCGCCGGCCAGCGCGATCGCGCGTGACAGCAGGCGACTGAACTGCTCGCGATACTCGTCCGCCCAGCATCCCCGGTACTGATTGTTCACCCCGATCAGCAGGCTGACCAAGTCGTAGGGCGGGGCAAAGTCCGCCGCGTCCATGGCCGCCGAGAGCTCGTCGGTGGTCCAGCCGGTGGTGGCGAGGATCAGCGGCTCGGCCAGCGCCACGCCCTGGGTCCGCAGCGACGCGGCCAGCCGCACCGGCCAGCGGTCCTCGGCGGCTACGCCTTCGCCGATGGTGTAGGAGTCGCCCAGAGCGAGATAGCTCAACATGTGCGATCAGGCGACCGCACGCGTCTTCTGCTGTTCCTCCGCCATGCGCGTCAGCACCCGTTCGATGCGCACGAAGACCTCGCGCAGCTGCTCCGGCGGCGGCAGCAGGGTCAGGCGCAGATGGCGGCTCTCCGGCACGTTGAAGCTGCTGCCCGGCACGACCAGTACCGATTCTTCTTCCAGCAGGCGCAGGGCGAAGGCGTTGTCGTCGAAGCGCGCCAGGCGGTCGGCACGCACGCGCGGGAGCGCGTATAGCGCACCAGCGGGGGCGACCAGATCGAGGAAGTCGCTGTTCGCTACGCCTTCCAAGATCATCCGGCGGGCCTCATGCAGGCGGCCGCCGGCATCGGTGAGCGAACCGATGGTCGGCTTGCTCTCCAGCGCGGGACGCACCGCCCACTGCGCCGTGACATTGGCGCACAGGCGCAGCGCGGCGAGGAGCTGCAGCGCATCGCGGTACTCGGCAGTGCGCGCCGGATCGCCCGAAAGGCTCATCCAGCCCACGCGGTAGCCGCAGGCCCGGTGCACCTTGCTCAGGCCGCCGAAACTCACGCAGGGAACGCTACCGGCCACCTTGGCCAGCGGCTCGAACTGCGCGCCGTCGTAAAGGATCTCGTCGTAGATCTCGTCACTGAGCAGCAGCAGGTGGTGGCGCTCGGCGATGCGCACGATGCGTTCCAGCAGCTCGCGCGGGTACACGGCGCCGGTGGGATTGTTGGGATTGATCAGCACGATCGCGCGGGTGCGCGAGGTCACCAGCGACGCGATCTCGTCGGGATCGGGCAGGTGGCCGTTCTCGGCCAGGCAGCGGTAATAGCGCGGCTTGCCGTCGTTGAGGATGGTGGCCGCGCTCCACAGCGGGTAGTCCGGGCTGGGCAGCAGCACCTCGTCGCCCGGCTGCAGCAGGGCGCGCAGGCTGAGGTCGATCAGCTCGCTCACGCCGTTGCCGACGAAGATCCTTTCCGCATCGATGCCGATCGCTCCGCGCGTGCGCTGCTGCGCGGCGATGGCTTCGCGCGCTTCCTCCAGGCCCTGCTCGTGGCCATAGGCTTCGCTGTCGCGCAGGTGGGCGGCGATGGCTTCGCGCAGGTGGACGGGCGTGTCGAAGCCGTAGCGGCCCGGGTTGCCGATGTTCAACTTGATGATGGGCAGGCCGGCGGCCTCCAGTTCGCGCGAACGCCGGGTGAGTGCGCCACGGATTTCGTAGCGCACTTCGGCCAGGTGCGCGCTGGGTCTGATCGGGGCCAACGTGGGGTCCTTCGTTTTATACGCGCCGCACGGCGCTCATCGGGTACGTCCGCATGCTAGCAGCGCCCGCCGGGGCGTGCGAGGCGCGCTCAAGCGTGATTCCGGGCGGAAGGCGGGCAGGGCATAATCGCCCCTCATGACCCAGGCCGAGATCATCGAGAGGCTGCGCCGCGTCGGCTGGCGCGGCGACGCCCTGCCGGAAGGCAACCTGCGGCTGGCGCGGGTGGTGGCGCAGCATCGGGCCGGCTACGAAGTCCACGACGGCGCCGATCTGTTCGGCGCGCAGCCTGCGGGCCAGTTTCTGAAGCGTGGCCTGGATCCCGCCGAGCGCCCGGCAGTGGGCGATTTCGTCGAGCTGGAGCCGGGCAGTCCGCCGCATATCGTCAAGGTGCTGCCGCGCCGCTCCGTACTGTCGCGCGCGGCCGCCGGGGAGCGCTACGAGCGGCAGATCATCGCCACCAATATCGACTACGTACTCGTGCTGACGGGCCTGGACGGCGACTTCAATCCCGCGCGCATCGAACGCTACCTGTCGCTCACCGAGGACTCCGGCGCGCAGCCGGTGGTGTTGCTGAGCAAGCTGGATCTTCGCGAGGACGCCGACGAACAGGTCGAGGCGCTGCGCGCGCGCCTTCCGGCCGGCGTGCCTATCCACCCCGTCAACGGCAAGGACCCGGCCAGCGTCGCGGTACTGGCGCAGTACCTCAAGCCGGGGGACAGCGCGGTGCTGGTAGGCTCCTCCGGCGCCGGCAAGTCGACGCTGACCAATACCCTGCTCGGCACGCAGCGCATGGCGACTGGCGAGGTTCGCGCCCACGACAGCCGTGGACGGCACACCACCACGCACCGCGCATTGCTGCAGCTGCCCACCGGCGGTTGCCTGATCGACACGCCCGGCATGCGCGAGCTCAAGCTCACGGGGGAGGAAAACCTCGACCTGTTCGCCGATATCGACGCGTTGGCCGAACGCTGCCGTTTCGCCGACTGCGGCCATGGCAGCGAGCCGGGCTGCGCGGTACAGGCCGCGCTGGACAGCGGCGAGCTGTCGGCCGAGCGTTGGCGCAACTATCTGAAGCTGCGCGACGAGCGCGAGGAGCAGGCAGCCACCCTGGAGGCGCGTCTGCGCCGTCAGCGCGGCGGGCGGCCCTCCGTGAAGCCGCATGGCCACCGCGGCACCCGCGACCGCGAATGAGGGGAAGCCAGCCATGAACGCCGCCGCACCGCTCACGCCCGCCTTGCAGCGATACGCCGAGATCGATCAGCGCCTGCTGGCGGCGGTGAAGGGGATTCGCATTTTGCCGACGGTGGCTTGGCCGGCGACCCTGGAAAACCGCCTGATCGGTGCCTTCGCCCGCGGCGATTACAGTCTCCCCGAGGTCGCTTATCAGCGTCCGGATCTCTCTGAAGCGCGCGCCGAACTGGCGAGGATCGAGCGCGAAGCCGGGCACGACGATCCGATGGGCGAATATCTGTGCCGCACGGCCGAGTCCTGGCGCATCGCCGCGGAGATGCTCGAGGCGGTGGGTACGGCGGGCGTCACCGCGCCATCGATCGTGCTGTATGGGCGGCCGGGCGATCCCATTCCGGGCAGCGATCGTAGCAATCTCGATGCGGCGCGCTATTTCGTGGAGCTGTCGGACGAGCTGGGTTCGGACCTGCTGGCCGACGACATCGTCAGCGACATGCAGGCCGATGTGCTGCGGGCCGACCTGTCCAAGACGCTGGACGATTTCTTCGGTGCCGGTGTGATCCACGTCGAAGTGGACGACGAGCTGACCGCCAAAGCCGCGGCCGGCGCCACCCGTATCCGTCTTCGCGGCGGTACGCGCTTCAGCGAGTACGACCGTCACCAGTTGCTGGCGCACGAGGCCTACGTGCATTCGCTGACGGCGCTGAACGGCCGCGCGCAGCCTGTGCTCGCTTCGCTGGCGCGCACCTCGCCGCGGGTCACCGCCACGCAAGAAGGCCTGGCGGTGTTCGCCGAGCTCATGTCCGGCGCCATCGACATCGCACGCCTCAAGCGCATCAGCCTACGCATTCTGGCCATCGACATGGCGCTCAATGGCGCCGACTTCGTCGAGGTCTACAAGTACTTCGCCAGCTGCGGGCAGAACCCGTTCGACAGCTTCCACTCGGCCCAGCGCGTGTTCCGCGGCGTGCCGCTGGGCGGCGGCGCGGCGTTCGCCAAAGACAACGTGTACCTGAGCGGCCTGCTCACCGTGCACACATTCTTCCGTTGGGCGCTCAAGCAGCGACGCATGGACATGCTGCGGCACCTGTTCGCGGGCAAGCTGGCGCTGCACGACGTCATCAGCCTGGAGCCGCATTTCCAGTCGGGCGCGATCGTGCCGCCGCGTTGGTTGCCGCCATGGATGCAGCATGTGCACGGCCTCGCCGGAAAGCTGGCGTTCTCGCTGTTCGTCAATCGCATCCACATGGGCCGCGTGCAGGCGGAGAGCCTGTCGCTGAGCCTCTAGCACATTCCGGCTAAGCGTCCTCCGCGCCGCCACGCAGCGTGGCTTAATGCCGCACATCGGCGCCCGCCATACGCGTACGTTCTTGCGCAATGCGCAAGGGAACCGCACCGGCGCGGTGCTACCATGCCGCGATGTTGCCGCCAGCGGCACGCCCATTCCCTCACGCATCCTCAGCGAATCGCGCACTCATGGCACTCCCCGAAGAACTTCGACTCGCCGCCCTCGAATATCACCGCCTGCCGCGCCCCGGCAAAATCAAGGTTTCGGCCACCAAGGCCATGGTCACCCAGCGCGACCTGTCGCTGGCCTATTCGCCCGGCGTGGCCTACGCCTGCGAGGCGATCGTGGAAGACGCCCAGGCCGCCAGCGAGATGACCGCGCGCGGCAATCTGGTTGCGGTGATCACCAACGGCACCGCCGTGCTCGGCCTGGGCGACATCGGACCGCTCGCCGGCAAGCCGGTGATGGAAGGCAAGGGCGTG
>JBCNOA010000015.1:0-34677 GCA_039594095.1 Dyella sp. | reverse complement strand
GCGCTCGATCACCATCTCGGCGACCTGCACGTGGCGCACGGCCGGCTCGTCGAAGGTGGAGCTGATGACCTCGGCGCGCACGGTACGTGCGATTTCGGTCACTTCTTCCGGGCGCTCATCGATCAGCAGCATGATCAAATGAACGTCCGGATGGTTGTACTGGATGGCCTGCGCCACGTTCTGCAGCATCATCGTCTTGCCGGACTTCGGCTGCGACACGATCAGGCCGCGCTGGCCGCGGCCGATCGGCGCCACCAGGTCCAGGATGCGGCCGGTGATGTCTTCGGTGGAGCCGTTGCCGCGCTCGAGGTGGAACGCCTTGCGCGGGAACAGCGGCGTCAGGTTCTCGAACAGCATCTTGTTCTTCGATGCTTCCGGCGGATCGCCGTTGATGTCGTCGACCTTGAGCAGCGCGAAGTAGCGCTCGCCTTCCTTCGGGTGGCGAACGCGTCCGGTGATGTAGTCGCCGGTACGCAGGTTGAAGCGGCGGATCTGGCTGGGTGAGACGTAGATGTCGTCCGGGCCGGCCAAGTAGGACTCGTCGGCGGAACGCAGGAAGCCGAAGCCGTCCTGCAGGATTTCCAGCACGCCCTCGGCCCAGATGCCGCCGCCGGAGCGGGCATGGGCCTTGAGGATGTTGAAGATCACGTCCTGCTTGCGGGCGCGGGCGACGCCTTCCTGGATGCCCAGCGATTCGGCGAATTCCAGCAACTGGATCGCGTTCTTGCGCTTGAGCTCGGTCAGATTGATCAGGCGATCGTTGCTGCCCGCATCGGCGTACTCGTCGTCCACCGGCAGGCCGTTGTTGTTGCGCGGATGCTGTTGCTGGCCGCCGCCCTGGCCGCGCTGCTGGTTGTTGCGCTCGTGACGGCGCCGGCGGCCGCGGTCGTTGCGGTCGTTGCGGCGGTCGTTGTTCGGGTTCTGGCCGCCCTGCTGCTGCGGCTGGCCGCCCTCGCGTACCTGCTGCGGCGCGTTCTCACGGGGCGCGCTATCGCCATGGAAGGCGGGAGCGGGGTCGACCGGAAGACTGGCCTGCACCGGCGTCGGCGCCGATGGGGCCTCGCTTGCGGGCTTTTCCACGCGAGGCGCGTTTTCAGCGGCCGCCGCCGCGGCTGCGGCTGATTTGCGCGGCGCGCGGGTGCGGGGCGAGTCGGACACAGTCTTGGCTTCGGCGCTCTTGGCGTCGTTCTGGTCTTGGCTTTCGATATCAGACACGGGCAAACCTCACGGGGCGCCGTTGATCACAGGAGGGAATGGTGCGCGCGAGGCGCGAGGGGCGCGGGGGACGGAAGTCCCGACAGGCCCGGGCAATCTAACACCCGCCGCGCGACGCCGTAAAGCGGGCGGCGGGTGAAGGCGGGTGCGTCAGATGGACTTGTCGATCAGCTGCTTCAGCTGCCCCTTGCTGACGGCGCCGATCTGGGTGGCTTCGACCTTGCCGTTCTTGAACACCATCAGGGTGGGGATGCCGCGGACGCCGAAGTCGCGGGGCGTCTTCTGGTTATGGTCGATGTTGAGCTTGACGATGCGCAGCTTGCCCTTGTACTCCTCGGCCAGCTCGTTCAGGGCCGGCGCGATCGCCTTGCACGGGCCGCACCATTCCGCCCAGAAGTCCAGCAGGACGGGGGTATCCGACTCCAGCACTTCCTTCTGGAAGGCATCGTCGCTTACGTGGGTAATCAGGTCGCTCACCGGGGTCTCCGATAACAGGCGGGGGATGTTTGACGACCGCGCGCCCAGCATCGGCTACACTGGGGCGCCCATGAAGCGCGGGTCGGACCGGAAAAAGGAAGTGATGCCGTTGCGGCAGACCTCCATTCCAGCGTAACTCAGGGCACGATTCAAGCGATTCAAGGGCTGCCATCGCGGCAGTTCCGTTGATATAGGCAAAGGGGCGGATCACGTCTTTTTCCCTATGTCAGCGGGACTGCCGGCTGCGAGCCTGCCACCTCGGCGCCAGTCGCGAAGCGCATCGCGGTACCCCGCGCGCCTTCGCCGCTGACCGGCCAACCCATCGCCCTGGCCAGCGCCGCTTCTCAACCCGTCCCCGGCTTCCGACCGCGCGGGGACAGGGCGCGTCGCCCGCGACCGCCCCTCCTCTGACCTGACATCAATGTCCCAAACTGTTCTCACCGATACGTTTTTCACCAATTTTGAACTTCACCCGCTGCTGCAGAAGGGCCTCGACGAGGCTGGCTTCACCCGCTGCACGCCGATTCAGGCCCTGACCCTGCCGATGGCGCTCACCGGGCGTGACGTCGCCGGCCAGGCCCAGACCGGCACGGGTAAGACCTGCGCCTTCCTGGTGGCCCTGATGAACCGGCTGCTGACCCGTCCGGCGGTCGCCGAGCGAAAGGACAGCGATCCGCGCGCCCTGGTGATCGCGCCCACGCGCGAACTCGCTATCCAGATCGACAAGGACGCGCGGAACATCGGCCGCTACACCGGCCTGAAGACCGCGCTGATCTACGGCGGCGTCGATTACGACAAGCAGCGGCAGCAGCTGCAGGACGGCTGCGACATCATCATCGCCACGCCCGGCCGCCTGCTCGACTATTACAAGCAGAACGTCTTCGGCTTCAACGGCGTTGAAGTAATGGTGATCGACGAGGCCGACCGCATGTTCGACCTCGGCTTCATCAAGGACGTTCGCTTCATCTTCCGCCGCTTGCCGGCGCGCGAGCAGCGCCAGGTGCTGCTTTTCTCCGCCACGCTTAGCCATCGCGTGCTGGAGCTGGCCTACGAGCACATGCACAACGCCGAGAAGCTGGTGGTGGAGACGGAGAACGTCACCGCCGACCGTGTGCGCCAGCAGGTCTACTTCCCCTCCAAGGAGGAGAAGATGCCCTTGCTGCTCAACCTGCTCGAACGCACCAATCCCAGTCGCAGCATCATCTTCGTCAACACCAAGATGGCGGCCGAACGCGTGACCGAGCGAGTCAAGCGCCAGGGCTACCGCGTCGGCGCGCTGTCCGGCGACGTGCCGCAGCTCAAGCGCCAGAAGCTGCTGCAGCGCTTCCAGGACGGCCAGCTCGACATGCTGGTTTGCACCGACGTGGCCGCGCGCGGCCTGCACATCACGGCGGTGAGCCACGTCTTCAACTACGACCTTCCGCAAGACGCGGAGGACTATGTCCACCGCATCGGCCGCACCGCGCGCCTGGGGGCCGAGGGCGACGCGATCAGCTTCGCCTGCGATCTCTATGCGATGTCGCTGCCGGACATCGAAACCTACATCGGCCAGCGCATCCCGGTGGCGGCGATCGAGCCGGAGATGCTGGTGATGCCCAAGCCGCGCGAGATCGACGCGCAATTCGCGGCCGATGCCGCAGCCGACAGTGCCGCCTTCGGCGACAAGGTCGAAAACCGCGACGGCAAGAAGGAAGGCGGCCCTGGCCGCTCGCGCCGTCGCGGCGGACCGGGCGAACGGACTCGGGGCGAAGGCAAGCCGCGCGAACCGCGCAAGCCTCGCGAAGGTGCGGTCCAACCGGAGTCCTCCGGCAATGTCGTGCCGGCCAGTTCCGCACCGCCGGCTCCTGGCCAGGGCGATGCCGCCATGGGTGTCGAGGGGCCGCACAAGCGTCGCCGCCGTCGCGGCGGACGCGGGCGAAAGCGCGAAGGCGCGCCCATGATGGAGGCGAATGCTTCGCCGGCCGCCAATGCGGAAGGTACCCGCGGCGCCCGCGAAGGCCACCGTCCCTCGCGCGAGCGCGGTGGCGCCGAATCGGGCGCGCGGCCTTCCCGTCAGGTAGCGGCCACCGCGGTTCATGCAAGCGAGAGCGCGCCGAAGAAGCCGGGCTTCTTCCGTCGCCTCGCGCGTTTGTTCACCGGGCGCTGAACCTGTTCGCCGCTGCGGCCCGTAAGCGAGCCGCGGCGGCCTTTCCGGGGATCGCTTTGGCGCGCGCATCCCTTATCCTTGCGGCCAGTGCGGGATCAGGGATCGAGGATACGCGGTGATCCGCTTCGACCAAGTCAGCAAACGCTATGAGGGCGGCCATGAGGCGCTCTCTCAGCTTTCCTTCCATGTCGCGCTGGGCGAGATGGCTTTCGTCACCGGGCATTCCGGCGCGGGCAAGAGCACGCTGCTGAAGCTGCTCGGCCTGATCGAACGCCCGTCGCACGGCGTCATTACGCTGGACGGGCAGAACCTCTCCAAGATCGGTCGCGGCGGCATTCCCAAGCTGCGCAGGCGCATCGGCATGGTCTTTCAGGACCATCGCCTGCTGATGGATCGCACCGTGTTCGCCAATGTGGAATTGCCGCTGGTGATCGGCGGTATTGCGCCCGCCGAACGCGGCCGGCGCGTGCGCGCCGCGCTGGAGAAGGTCGGCCTGCTCGCCTACGAGCGACAATTGCCGGCCACCCTTTCCACCGGTGAACAGCAGCGCGTCGGCATCGCCCGCGCGATCGTGGCCAAGCCCACGCTGCTGATCGCGGACGAGCCCACAGGCAATCTCGATCCGCAGCTGGCGGTCGAAATCATGGGATTGTTTTCCGAATTCCAGCAGGTAGGCACCACGGTGTTGATCGCCAGCCACGATCTGCCGCTGATCAAGCGCATGCGCAAGCGCGTGGTGGTGCTCGATCACGGCCGTCTGGTGGCCGACATCGCGGCGGAGGAAGTGCTGTGACCGCGCAACAGGATTTCCCTCAGGAGACGCCCATCGTCGCCGAGCCGCGGGTGGAGCGCAGCAAGCCGCGCCCCGTGGCCGGCTGGCGCGAACATCATGCGTGGAGCGCGGCGGCCAGTTTGCGCCGCCTGATGTCCCGGCCCGTCGGCACGCTGCTGACGGTGGCGGTCATGGCCCTGGCCCTGGCCTTGCCGCTGACCTTCTACCTGCTGCTGGGCAACGTGCAGAAGCTCGGCGACGTGCTGGGCCAGAACCAGGCCGTGGCCGTCTTCATGCAGTCGGGCCAGACGGGGCCGGCCGTGGATATGCTCGCCACCAAGCTGCGCGAACGCCCGGACGTAGCGTCCGTGACCGTGAAAAGTCCCCAGCAGGGCATGGATGAGCTGGCCAAGATGCAAGGCTTTTCCGGCGCACTCAACACGTTGGACAGCAATCCGCTGCCCTATGCGCTGGAAGTGCTGCCGAAGCTCGGATCCAGCGCTGGCGACGTTAGCAAACTGGTGACTGACCTGCGGGCCATGCAGGGCGTGGATCTCGTGCAGGACAGCGGTACGTGGAGGGAGCGCCTCGATGCGCTGCTCGGCGTGGGCAACCGTGTGGTGGTGATCCTCGCGGCATTGCTCGCGCTGGCGGTCTTGCTGGTAGTGGGCAACACGGTGCGTGTGGACATTTCCAGCAGGAGCGAGGAGATCGGCGTACTGATGCTGGTGGGCGCCAGCGGGGCTTTCGTACGGCGACCTTATCTCTACGCCGGCATCTGGTACGGACTGTTCAGCGGCCTGTTCGCCGCGGGCATCGCGCTGCTGATTGAGACGGCGCTGGCCGAACCGATGACACGCCTCGGTCACGTGTATCAGGGCAAGCTGCAGGCCGGCACGTTGCCGCTGTGGCTTCTCGGCGCAGTGCCGGTGGCGGCCGCGGTGCTCGGCTGGCTGGGGGCGCGGGTAGTCAGCGCCTGGCAGCTGCGCAAGGCCGCGTAGGCCGCTGGTGCGGGCTGCGGTGAAGTGACGCCGGTCGCAGGCAGCCGCCGAGCCGGCAGGGCAAGATGCCCGGATGCATGGGGCGCAAGGGGGCGTCCATCGATAGTTCGGCAAGGAGGCCGCTGAGCGTGGATGGATCGGTCAAATGAGTGAAGGTTTCAGCAACCGTATCGTCAGCGCCGCGCCGCGCGTGCTGGTGGTAGACGGTTCGAAGGTGGTTCGGCAGTTGATTTCCCGCGTCTTGCAGGCAGAGCTGCCGAATGCGGAGGTCGTAGGCTGTGCCACCGGCGCGGAGGCGCATCAGCTGCTCGACAGCGGCGTGTTCGATTTCATCACCATCGCCTTGCGGCTGCCCGATATGGACGGCCTTGAGCTGGCGCGGTACGTGCGCGAATCCGCGCCGCAGATCTACGTGCCCGTCGTGGTCGTGTCCGGCGACGTGGACGACCGGCTGCACCGCCGCGCCTTGGGTGAGCACGTGACCGACTACTTCGACAAGTCGCTGGGTTTTCAGGCGCTGGCCGAATTCATCCGCGGCTATGTCCGGCCGGAGAGTTCGGCGGAGGGCGATGTGCTTTATGTCGAAGACAGCCGCGTCGTCGCCCTGGCCACGCGCCGCATGCTGGAAAAGTACGGCCTGACCGTGCGCCATGTGATCAGCGCGGAGGACGCGCTGGCCTGGCTGGAGACCGCCAAGGCGCAAGGGCAGGTAGGCGCCGACCTGGTGCTGACCGATGTCAGCCTGAAAGGCGAGCTGACGGGGGGCGATCTGCTTGAACGCATCCGGCGCGACTACGGCTACAGCAAAGGGCGCTTGCCGGTGCTGGTCATGACGGGCGACGAGAATCCCGCCAATCAGGCCGCCTTGCTCAGGGCGGGAGCGAACGATCTGGTCGAGAAGCCCATCGAAGAGAAGCTGTTGGTCACCAAGCTTCTGTTCCAGCTGCGCGTCGCGCGGCATCTGCGCCAACGCGACGAGGCTGCATGAACGAAAACCGCGTCAAGCTCGAGCCTTCCTGGAAGGAGCGTCTCGGGGCCTATCTGGAGCGGCCGGAGATGCAGGCGCTTTCGTCCTTCCTTCGGACGGAAAAGCAGAACGGCAAGGTGATCTACCCGCCGGGTCCCGAAATCTTCGCCGCGTTCGACCACACGCCGTTCGACAAAGTCCGCGTCGTCATCCTGGGGCAGGATCCCTACCATGGCCCCGGGCAGGCGCATGGGTTGTGTTTCTCCGTGCGTCCGGGCGTGCCGCCGCCGCCATCGCTGCAGAACATCTTCAAAGAGATCCAGCGGGATTTGGGCATTCCTCCTCCGGATCACGGCTGCCTCACGCCGTGGGCCGATCGCGGCGTGTTGCTGCTCAACGCCGTGCTGACGGTGGAGCGCGGCCTGGCCGCTTCCCATCAGGGCAAGGGCTGGGAGGGCTTCACGGACGCCGCCATCGACGCGCTCAATCGAGAGCGGGAGGGCCTGGTGTTTCTGCTATGGGGCTCCTACGCCCAGCGCAAGGGACAGTTGATCGATAGCCGCCGGCACTGCGTGCTGCGGTCGGTGCATCCGTCTCCGCTGTCGGCGCACCGGGGATTTCTGGGCTGCGGGCATTTCTCGGCCGCCAACCGCTACCTTGAGGCACACGGGCAGGCACCTGTCGATTGGTCGCTGCCGCCACGGAGCCAGCTCGCAGATTGACGCCTCCCCGGCGAATCCGGAGGCAAAAAAAGGCGCCCGTATGGGCGCCTTTTTTCGAAACGTGATGATCAGGGCGCGCGAGGAGCGAGGCGAGCGGGGAGCGCCGTGGCGACCGATGTGCCGGACATGTCGGGCCGGTATTTGCGCCCATCGAGCAGGGATTGGTGCTGCGCCGCCGCCGTGGGCGGCTCGCCGCAATAGCCCAGGCAGACCGAGAACTGGGACATGCAGGCCGCCACATTGGCGGGGTTGTAGGGGTCCTTGTTCACGCAGTTCAGATAGGCCTGTTGGCAGACGGGGCAGTTCGGGTTGGCCGTCGCCGTACCCGCAGACAGGCCGGTCATGGCCGTTACAGTGGCAAACATCAGCAGTCTTGCGATTCGCATGTGGCACTCCTTGTGAATGACATGGAAGGGGCTGTGCGTGCTCTTGCCGGTCGACCTCGGGGTGGCTTCCTCGGTCGGCGACCCGGCGCCGCGCCGGGTCGCCTGATAGGAACCCGCCCCTCCGGGGGTTGTCTGTCAGGGGACTTCGTCCTGCATCGTAAGAAATGGCTTACGCGAGACTTGCGATGCTTCGGTCGATTCACAGGGTTTGAAGGCGGGGAGCCTTAACCTGCCCATCCCCGCACCTGGACAAACGGCGCATATTCCTGTACGATTCAGTTCAATAAAGGCCTGCGGGAACTCCCGCGCGCCTTAGCACTCCTACTGTGGGAGTGCTAATCTGAAATCCACTTCAGGAGGATCCATACATGTCTCAAGCTTTGGTGACCGCCAACCTGCCGGTTCCTAGCGTCGTCGGCAGTCTGGATGCTTATATTTCGGCGGTTCACCGCATCCCGGTGCTCAGCCAGGAAGAAGAGCAGGCGCTGTCGCGCCGCTACCAGGAAGACAACGACCTCGCCTCCGCCAGGAGATTGGTCATGTCTCATCTGCGCTTCGTCGTTCATGTGGCGCGCGGCTACAGCGGCTATGGCCTGCAGATCGGCGACCTCATCCAGGAAGGCAACATCGGCCTGATGAAGGCGGTCAAGCGTTTCGACCCCGACCAGGGCGTGCGGCTGGTGAGCTTCGCGGTGCACTGGATCCGTGCGGAAATGCACGAGTTCATTCTGCGCAACTGGCGCATCGTCAAGGTGGCCACCACCAAGGCGCAGCGCAAGCTGTTCTTCAACCTGCGCAAGAGCAAGAAGCGCCTGGGCTGGATGAACGCCGAGGAAGTGCGCCTGGTCGCGAAGGACCTCGGTGTGCCGGAAGCGACCGTCCGCGAGATGGAATCCCGTCTTTCGGGCCGCGACGTCGGCTTCGAGGCGCCGGCCGATGCGGATGACGACGCCAAGCCCGCACCGGAGGCTTTCCTGGTCGACGAAGGCGCTGACCCGTACGACAACATCGCCGATGCCGATCAAGCCGACAACCAGCTGGAAACGCTCTCGGCGGCACTGCAGAAGCTCGATGATCGCTCGCGCGACATCATCCAGCGCCGCTGGCTGAACGAGGAAAAGGCGACCCTGCAGGATCTGGCCGACGAGTACGGCGTGTCCGCCGAGCGTATCCGCCAGGTCGAAGCCAACGCGATGAAGAAGATGCGCGGCCTCTTCGCCGCCTGATCCATCGCAGCGGTACCATGCCCGACGGCCCCGCATGGGGCCGTCGGTTTTTGCGCATCGAACACGAACGTCCGGACGTCCATTCCATGCCCCGCGTACTGGTCATCGAAGACGACGAGGTCACCGCCCGCGAAATCGTGGCGGAGTTGAGCGTGCACGGGATGACCGCCGAATGGGTGGCCGACGGCCGCGAAGGCCTGTGCCGGGCGAGCGCCCAGGCTTACGACCTCATCACGCTCGACCGCATGCTTCCGGGCATGGAGGGCATCGAAGTGGTGGAAGCGCTGCGCCGGCAGAAGATCGACACCCCTGTGCTGATGATCAGCGCACTCAGCGAAGTGGACGACCGCATCCGCGGCCTGCGCGCCGGTGGCGACGACTACCTCACCAAGCCGTTCGCTCCCGACGAGATGGCGGCGCGCGCGGAAGTCCTGCTCCGTCGCCGCCAGCCCCAGCAGCACGAGACCCGCTTGCGGGTCGGCGACCTGGAGCTGGATCTGGTGCGCCACGTGGCCTACCGTCACGGACAGCCGCTCACCCTGCAGCCCACGGAATACCGGCTGCTGGAGTACCTAATGCGCCATTCCGGCCAGGTACTGACCCGCACGATGATCTTCGAGGCGGTATGGGGCTTCCACTTCGACCCTGGCACCAACGTGATCGACGTGCATATCGGCCGGCTCCGGCGCAAGATCGACGGCACCGGTCAGCCTCCGCTGATCCGCACCGTGCGCGGTACCGGCTACATGATCACCGCAGCACCTCAGAACGCATCGGCTCCGCCTTGAGTCCTCCGCCATGACCCGCACGAATGCCTGGCGCTCCGCCACCACCCGCCTGATCGTCATCTATGGCGCGCTGTTCGCTGTGTGGGGCCTTGTGCTGGTCGGCGTGATCCAGTGGGAGACCACGCGCTACCTCAACACCGTGATCGACCAGATGCTGGAACAGCGCATGCACTATCTGGTGAACGCGGACCCGCAGCGCCTGGCTTCCGCCGTGGACGCCGCGGCGACGATCGATCCCCACGGCGTCATGTCGGTGGGCCTGTTCGACGGGGCCGGTCGGCCGCTCGCGGGCAACATCGCTCGGCTGCCGAGCGAGCTGGCGCCCGACAGCCAGGTGCGCCTGCTCGCGCAGGGCCTGCCGCGACCGGACCGCGATGGCAGCCAGGTACGCGCACGCGCCCTCGCGCAGCGTCTGGCGGATGGCCGCGTGCTGGTGATCGCCAAGGACACCAGCACCATCGATGGGCTCGGCGCGGTCGTATGGCGCGCGCTGATGTGGGCGCTGTCGCTCACCATCATTCCCGGTCTGCTGGGCGGTTTCCTGCTTCGGCGCGGGCCGGAGAAACGCATCCGCGCCCTGCAGTTGGCGACCGAGCCGATCCGCCAGGGCGACCTCTCCAAGCGTCTGCCGGTGAACGGGCGGGGCGACGAACTCGACGTACTGGCCGCTATCGTCAACACCATGTTGGACGAGATCGAGCGCCTGATGAACGAAGTGAAGGGCGTCTGCGACAACATCGCCCACGACCTGCGCACGCCGCTCACCCGGCTGCGGGCGCGTCTCTATCGGGCGCAGCAGCAACTGTCGGACCAGCCCGAGGCGGCCTTGGTCGAAGCCAGCATCGTGGACATCGATCAGGTGCTGGGTCGTTTCCGTGCCCTGCTGCGCGTGTCCGAACTGGAGGACGGGCGCCGCAGCGCCTGTTTCGCCGAAGTCGATCTGGGCAGCGTGTTGCAACAGGTCCACGAGTTCTACGCTCCGGTCGCCGAGGACCGCGGACAGCCCTTCGTGCTCGACGTGGAACCCACCGTTGCCGTCCGCGGCGATGCGCATCTTCTGTTCGAAGCGCTCGCCAACCTTGTCGGCAACGCCATCAAGTTCACGCCTTCGGGCGGCGAGGTGCGCCTGCGCGCGCGCATGGACAGCCGCGGACCGCGCATCACCATCCTCGACCATGGTCCAGGCATCCCCGCGCATGAGCGCGATGCCGTGACGCGGCGCTTTTATCGCGGCGACAACGGCCGCACCATGCCGGGCTCGGGCCTTGGCCTGAGCATCGTCAGCGCGATCGTGCGCCTGCACGGCTTCGCGCTGGACATCGGCGAGGCGAAGGATGGGAACGGCGCGCGCATTACGCTGTACTGCTATACGGTCAATCCGGGCGAGGTGCCCGGCACCTGCCTGTCGCGTACCGTGGTCGCCCCCGAAGCCGCGGATGCCCCGCGTATCCCGGCAATGCCAACCACAGGTTGACGAGCGCCGGTCCAGTGCCGCCGGGACGCAACGCGCAACATGAAAATATCTTCATCCGGATAACCGAACGGCCGGAGCATGTCGCGTGTCAAAAT
This sequence comes from Dyella sp., assembly GCA_039594095.1. GTDB lineage: Bacteria > Pseudomonadota > Gammaproteobacteria > Xanthomonadales > Rhodanobacteraceae > Dyella_D. The sequence goes on along the minus strand of JBCNOA010000015.1, from coordinate 23,408 downwards.
TTCGCGACGCAACATTCGCGCACGGAATCCCCCGCATGCTTGGCATCGTCCGGATCGCGCTTTCGCGGCCCTACACCTTTGTCGTTCTCGCACTGCTGATTCTTATCATCGGCCCGCTGTCCGCACTGCGGACGCCGACGGACATCTTTCCCGACATCAAGATCCCCGTGATCAGCGTGGTGTGGCAGTACACCGGCCTGCCGCCCGATCAGATGGCCGGCCGTATCGCCTCGCCGTTCGAGCGCGTGCTCACCACGACCGTGAACGACGTCGAGCACATCGAGGCGCAGTCCATCGCCGGCTTCGGCGTGATCAAGATCTTCTTCCAGCCGACGGTGGACATCCGCACCGCCAACGCGCAGGTGACGGCGGTGGCCCAGACGCTGCTGCGCCAGCTGCCCCCGGGCATCACGCCGCCGCTGATCCTCAACTACAACGCGTCGACCGTGCCCATCATCCAGCTGGCGCTGTCAGGCAAGGGGTTGAGCGAGCAGAACCTCGGCGACCTCGGCACCAACGCGGTCCGCCCCGTGCTCACCTCGGTGGCGGGCGCGTCCATTCCGTATCCCTTCGGCGGCAAGACGCGTCAGGTGCAGATCGATATCGATCCGGCCGCGTTGCAGGCGCGCGGACTGTCCGCACAGGACGTCGCCAATGCGCTGGCCGCGCAGAACCTCATCGTGCCGGTCGGTACGCAGAAGATCGGCGCCTACGAGTACACGCTGCAGCTCAACAACGCGCCTTCGGACATCCAGGCACTGGGCGACCTGCCGGTGCGCACGGTCAACGGCACCACGGTCTACATCCGCGACGTGGCCCACGTGCGCGACGGCAACCCACCGCAGACCAACATCGTGCACGTGGACGGCAGCCGCTCGGTGCTGATGACGGTGCTCAAGAACGGATCGGCCTCGACGCTGGCGATCATCGAAGGCGTCAAGCAAAAGCTGAAGGAAGCCAAGGACTCCTTCCCCGGCACGCTGGAGATCGCGCCCATCGGCGACCAGTCGATCTTCGTGCGCGCCGCCATCGGTGGCGTGGCGAAGGAAGGCATCATCGCGGCGGCGCTGACCAGCCTGATGATCTTGCTGTTCCTGGGCAGCTGGCGCTCGACGGTGATCATCGCCACCTCGATCCCGCTGGCGATTCTCGGCTCCATCGCCGCGCTGTCGGCTGTGGGCGAGACGCTGAACATCATGACCCTGGGCGGCCTCGCGCTGGCGGTGGGCATCCTGGTGGACGACGCTACGGTCACCATCGAGAACATCAACTGGCATCTCGAGCACGGCAAGGACGTCGAGACGGCCATCATGGACGGCGCGCGCCAGATCGTGACGCCGGCCTTCGTCTCGCTGCTGTGCATCTGCATCGTGTTCGTGCCGATGTTCTTCCTGCAGGGCGTGGCGCGCTTCCTGTTCGTGCCGATGGCCGAGGCGGTGATGTTCGCCATGATCTGCTCGTTCATCCTGTCGCGCACCCTGGTGCCGACGATGGCGAAGTACCTGCTGAAGCCGCATGCGCCGCATACCGACGAACACGGCACCAATATCGCGCTGCCCGCTTCGCGCAATCCGCTGGTGCGTTTCCAGCGCGGGTTCGAGGCGCGCTTCGAGCGCGTGCGCGGCGTTTACCACGACCTGCTGGCGATGGCGCTGGAGCACCGCAAGGTCTTCGTCACCGGCTTCCTCGCCTTCGTGGTCGCTTCGTTCGCGCTGGTGCCGTTCCTGGGCCGCAACTTCTTTCCGTCGGTGGATGCCGGCCAGATCCTGATGCATGTGCGCGCGCCGATCGGCACGCGCGTGGAGGAGAGCGCCACGCTGTTCGCCAACGTGCAGGCGGCGATCCGCCGGATCGTGCCGCCGGAGGAGCTCGGCACCGTGGTCGACAACATCGGCCAATCGATCAGCGGCATCAACACCGCATACAACAACACGGGCACGATCGGCTCGTGGGACGGCGACATCCAGCTCTCGCTCAACGAGGGGCATCGCCCGACCGCGGAATACGTGCGGCGCATGCGCGAGGAACTGCCGCGGCAGTTTCCGGGCGTGACCTTCTCGTTCCCGCCCGCGGACATCATCAGCCAGATCCTCAACTTCGGTTCGCCCGCGCCGATCGATCTGCAGATCCGCGGCGGCAAGCTGCCGCAGAACTTCGCCTTCGCCAACAAGCTGCTGCGCGAGATCCGCCGCGTGCCTGGCGTGGCCGACGCGCGCATCCAGCAATCGCAGGCCAATCCCACCTTCGCGGTGGACGTCGATCGTACGCGCGCCCAGCTGCTGGGCGTGACCGAACGCGACGTCACCAACAGCCTGGTGGTCAATCTCGCCGGTTCCAGCCAGGTGGCGCCCACGTTCTGGCTCAACCCGCAGAACCAGATCTCGTACCCCATTGTGATGCAGACGCCGCAGTATCAGCTGGACTCGCTGTCGTCGCTGGAGAACATCCCGGTCTCGTCCAGCGGCGGCGGCAGTTCGCAGCTGCTGGGCGGCTTGGCCACCGTCACGCGCGGAGCCAGCAATGCGGTGGTGAGCCAGTACAACATCCAGCCGATGGTGGAGATCTTCGCTACCACGCAGGGGCGCGACCTCGGCGCGGTCGCGGCGGACATCCAGAAGATCGTCGCCGATCATGCCAAGGAGCTGCCCAAGGGCTCGTCCACCGCGCTGCTGGGCCAGGTGCAGACGATGAACAGCGCCTTTTCCGGCCTGCTGTTCGGCCTGATCGGCGCCGCGGTGCTGATCTATCTGCTGATCGTGGTGAACTTCCAGTCCTGGAGCGACCCGTTCGTCATCATTACCGCGCTGCCTGCCGCCCTGGCCGGCATCGTGTGGATGCTGTTCGCTACCCACACCACGCTCTCCGTGCCCGCGCTGACCGGCGCCATCATGTGCATGGGCGTGGCCACCGCCAACTCGATCCTGGTGGTGAGCTTCTGCCGCGAGCGCCTCGCCGAGCACGGCGACGCCCACCTGGCCGCGCTCGAGGCCGGTTTCGTGCGCTTCCGTCCCGTGCTGATGACTGCCCTGGCCATGATCATCGGCATGGCGCCGATGGCGCTGGGCCTGGGCGAGGGCGGCGAACAGAACGCGCCCCTGGGCCGCGCCGTGATCGGCGGCCTGATCTTCGCCACCACTGCCACGCTGTTCTTCGTACCCGTGGTGTTCCGCATCATTCACGCGCGGCGCGGCCGCGCATCCGACCCGGCGTCGGTTTCCGGAGAACCCGTCCATGTCGCCTGATACTCCCCACAAGCCCAACCCGGTCTCGCCGCGTAGCCTTCGCCGCGCAGGCGTCGTGGCCGCCATCGTCGTCATCGCCGTGGTGGTCGCCGGCGTCGCCACGCGCGCCAACGACGCGCGCAAGCTGAAGGACTGGACCGACGAGCAGGCCGTTCCCACCGTCAGCGTGGTGCCGGTCGAGCGCAGCGAGAAAGGTTCCTCGCTCGAACTGCCGGGCCGTCTGGAAGCGTATGCCCGGGCGCCGATCTACGCCCGCGTCAGCGGCTATCTGAAGTCCTGGAAGGTCGACATCGGCACGCCCGTGAAGGCCGGCCAGCTGCTCGCCGAGATCGAAACGCCCGACCTGGACCAGCAGCTGCTGCAGGCCAAGGCCGACCTCGCCAGCGCCGAGGCCAACGCCGCGTTGGCGGCCACCACCGCCAAGCGCTGGCAGGCCATGCTCGGTTCCGATTCGGTGTCGCGCCAGGAAGTCGACGAGAAGACCGGCGACTACACGGCCAAGCAGGCCATCGCAAAGGCGGCCAAGGCGAACGTCGACCGCATCGAAGCGCTCAAGAGTTTCGCGCGCATCGTCGCGCCGTTCGACGGCGTCGTCACGGCACGCGATACCGACGTCGGCGCGCTGATCAATGCCGGCAGCGGCAGCGGTCCCGAGTTGTTCGTGGTTTCCGACGTGCGCAAGCTGCGCGTGTACGTGCGCGTACCGCAGAACTATGTCCCGGCGATCAAGTCGGGTGCGATCGCCAATCTCAGCGTGCCCGAGTACCCGGGGCGCGTCTTCCAGGCGCGCGTCGAGGCTTCGGCCGGTGCCGTGGCGGCCGAATCTGGTACCACGCTGATCCAGCTGGCGGTGGACAACGCCGACGGCAAGTTGATGCCAGGCAGTTTCGCCAGCGTGAAGCTCGACCGTCCCGCCGACGCCACCGCGCTGCGCGTGCCGGCCAGCGCGCTGATCTTCGATGACCAGGGGCTGCGCGTGGCGACGCTCGGCGCGGATGGCAAGGTCGTGTTCAAGAAGGTCACCATCCTGCGCGATTACGGCAAGTCGGTGGAGATCGCTTCCGGCCTCGCCGACGGCGACCGCGTGATCGAGAGTCCGCCGGACGGCCTGGTGGACGGCGACCGCGTGCGTACCGCCGACAAGGACACCGAGCTGGCCAAGGCGCAGGGGCGCACCAATGCAAAGAAGGCCTGAGCGCGTCCTCGCCCTGGCGCTGGCCACCGCGCTGGCCGGCTGCTCGCTCGCGCCGACCTACAAGGCGCCCGAAGTGCCCGTGGCGGAGCAGTACCAGGAACACGGCGAGGCCTACGGCAAGAGCTGGGTCACGGCCGAGCCTTCCGATCAGCTGTCGCGCGACGGCTGGTGGAAGCTCTATGGCGACCCGCGCCTGGACCAGCTCGAGCAGCGCCTGCTCCAGAACAATGCCGACCTCGCCGCCGCGCTGGCGCACTATCAGCAGGCCCAGGCGTTCAGCCAGCAGGCGCGCGCCGGCCTGTTTCCCCAGGTGGGCATCAACGCGAACGCGCAGCGCGACCGGCAATCGGATACCAAGCCACTGCGCGGCGCGACCTCGCCGGCGAACTACGACAGCTACACGCTGGGCGCCGAGATCGACTACGAGGTCGACCTGTGGGGCCGTGTCCGGAACACCGTGGAAGCAGGCAAGGACGACGCGCTCGCTGCCGCCGCCGACCTCGCGTCCGCACGCCTGAGCCTGCAGGCGCAACTTGCCGACAATTATCTCGTGCTGCGCGGCCTGGACCAGCAAATCCAGCTGCTCAAGGAGAGCATCGCCGCCTACCAGAAGGCGCTGGAACTCACGCAGACGCGCCATGCCGGCGGCATCGCCTCCGGGCTGGACGTCGCGCGCGCGCAGACCCAGCTGTCATCCGCCAAGTCCCAGTGGTCGCAGACGCAGGCGCAGCGCGCCCTGGTCGAACACGCCATCGCGTCCTTGGTCGGCGAATCGGCATCGAACTTCAGCCTGGCATCCGATACGGGCCCGTTGCCGCTGCCGACCGTGCCGGTGAGCCTTCCTTCCACGCTGCTGCAGCGCCGCCCGGACGTAGCGGCAGCGGAGCGGCGCGTCGCTGCCGCCAATGCGCGCATCGGCATTGCGCGAGCGGCGTACTTCCCTTCGCTGGGCTTGAGCGCGCAAGGCGGCTATCAGAGCGACCGCTACGGCGGCCTGCTCACGGCGCCGAATCGATTCTGGGCGATCGGTCCGACGGCGCTGCTGACCTTGTTCGATGCCGGGCGCCGCAAGGCCGGCGTGGAAGCGGCCAAGGCCGCCACCGATGAAGCCGGCGCGCGCTATCGCGGCGTGGTGCTCAATGCCTTCCAGCAGGTGGAAGACAACCTGGCCCAGCTCGATCACTTCGGTACCGCCCACGGCGATCAGAAAGATGCCGCCGACGCGGCGAAGCGTTCGCTGGACATCGCCATGGACCGCTACCGCCAGGGCGCGGTGGGCTACCTCGACGTGGTGCAGGCCCAGACGGCGGCGCTCGATGCGCAGCGCAGCCTGCTCGATCTGGATACGCGGCAGCTGCGGGCGAGCGTGCAGTTGGTGCGCGCGCTGGGCGGCGGCTGGTCGACGGCACAGCTGGCCAGCGAGAGCGCCAAGCCAGCGACCTCTCCCGCACGATGAGCGTGTGATTCCGATGGCGGCCCTTGTCGGCCACCATCGGCTTCACCCCTGTGGGATGCCCGTCATGTCCGGCAGGTGGTGCGCGATGCCCTTGTGGCAATCGATGCAGGTCTTCTCGCCGCTGCCCAGCCAGCGCTTGTGGATCTGCGCCGCGCGCGAGGACTGCCGGGTGAGGTCCATCGAGTTGTAGCTGTGGCAATTGCGGCACTCGAGCGAGTCGTTGGCCTTCAGCCGCGCCCATTCGTGCTCGGCTAGCACCAGCCGCTCGTCGAGGAACTTCTGACGCGTGTCGATGCTGCCGAAGATCTTGCCCCAGACCTCCTTCGACGCCTGCATCTTGCGCGCGATCTTATTGGTCCAGTTGTGCGGCACATGGCAATCGGGGCAGGTGGCGCGCACACCGGAGCGGTTGCTGTAGTGGATGGTCGTCTTCAGCTCCTGGAAGACGTTGTCGCGCATCTCGTGACAACCCGTACAGAACGCTTCGGTATTGGTCTTCTCCAGCGCCGTGTTGAAGGCGCCCCAGAAGATCACGCCGGCGATGAAGCCGCCGAGCGTGAGGAAGCCCAGGCTGTAGTGCACGCTGGGCCGGCGCATGGTCTGCCAGAACATCGCGAGCCAGCGTTTGATCCGGGCCCACATGTCAGTTCGCCTTCCGCTGCTCGGACAGGACGGTATCGATGTCCTTGAAGCCGTTGGCGACCAGCGGCTTGGCGTCGGTCTGCACGACGTGGCATTGGTTGCAGAAGTAGCGCCGCGGGGAAATGGTGGCGAGGAACTGATCGTCGCGATCCATGTAGTGCGTCACGCTGATGGGCGGCGCCTGGAACTTGTCTGCATTGGCGCGTGCGTGGCATAGCATGCAGCGGTTGGAATTCCTGTCGATCTGATAGCCGTCGATGGTGTGGGGAATGGTCGGCGGCTGCATGGGATAGGCGCGGTTGCGCCGCATGTCGGTGTTCTCCACGCGTGCCATCGGCGGCGGATCGATCTCGCGTTCGATGGGCGCTCCGCGGCGCATGGCGTCGATCTGCTCGCCGGCCGGCGGCGCATCGATGGGCGGTGCGGCGGGTGCGGACTTGGCGGTCACGACGTCTTCGGCGCGAGAGGGGCCGGCGGAGCCGCGGCCGATCGCGAACGCCACTACGGCCACGACCAGCAATCCCAGCAGGCCGGCGACGAGAGCGGTCTTGTTGGTCATGTCGGCGTTCCTCAGACGGCCACGACTTTCACGGCGCACTTCTTGTAGTCGGTTTGCTTGGAGATCGGATCGGTCGCGTCCAGCGTGACCTTGTTGATCAGCTGGCCGGCGTCGAACCACGGCACGAACACGACGCCGCGCGGCATCCGGTTGCGTCCGCGCGTTTCGATGCGCGAGCGCATTTCCCCGCGCCGGGAGATCACGCGCACCTCGTCGCCGCGCTTGAAGCCGCGGGCCGCTGCGTCGTCAGGATTCATGAAGACCACGGCGGCCGGGAAGCTGCGGTAAAGCTCGGGTACGCGCATGGTCATCGAGCCGGAGTGCCAGTGCTCCAGCACGCGCCCGGTACTCAGCCAGAGATCGTATTCCGCGTCCGGCGATTCGGCCGCCGGCTCATAAGGCAGCGCCCAGATCACCGCGCGGCCGTCCGGATTGCCGTAGAACTCGAATCCGCTGCCTGCCTTGACGTAAGGGTCGCTGCCTTCCCGATAGCGCCAGCGGGTTTCCTTGCCGTCGACCACCGGCCAACGCAAGCCGCGTGCGCGGTGGTAATCGTCGAAGGGCGCCAGGTCGTGGCCATGGCCGCGTCCGAACTCGGCGTATTCCTCGAACAGGCCTTTCTGCACGTAGAAACCGAACGCGGCCGTCTCGTCGTTGGCGTAGCCGGCTTCGACTTGCGTGGCGGGGAACTTGTCCACCTTGCCGTTTTTGAAAAGCACCTCGAACAGCGATTTACCCTTGAACTGGGGGTTGGCTGCGAGGATCTCCGCCGGCCAGCATTCGTCCGTGATGAAGCGCTTGGAGAACTCCATCAGCTGCCATAGGTCCGAGCGCGCCTCGCCGGGTGCTTTCACCAACTGGTGCCAGAACTGGGTGCGGCGCTCGGCATTGCCGTAGGCGCCCTCTTTCTCCACCCACATCGCCGCCGGCAGGATCAGGTCGGCGGCTTGCGCGGTGACGGTGGGATAGGCATCGGAAACCACGATGAAGTTGTCCGGATGGCGGTAGCCGGGATAAGTCTCCTGCAGCAGATTGGCGCCGGCCTGCATATTGTTGTTCACCTGCACCCAGTAGGCATTGAGCTTGCCGTCGCGGAGCGCGCGGTTCTGCTCCACCGCGTGGTAGCCGGGCTTGGCCTGGATGATGCCGTGCGGGATGTTCCAGATGTCCTCGGCGTGTTTGCGGTGCTCGGGGTTAGTCACCACCATGTCCGCCGGCAGGCGATGACTGAACGTGCCGACTTCCCTCGCCGTGCCGCAGGCCGAAGGCTGGCCGGTGAGCGAGAACGGGCTGTTGCCCGGCGTGGCGATCTTCCCGGTCAGCAGATGGATGTTGTAGACCATGTTGTTGGCCCACACGCCGCGCGTGTGCTGGTTGAAGCCCATGGTCCAGAACGACACGACCTTGGTCTTCGGGTCGGCGTACAGTTCCGCCAGCTGTTCCAGCCACGCGCGTTCGACGCCGGTCATCTCGATGGCTTTTTCCAGCGTGTAAGGCGCCACGAACGCCGCGAACTGCTCGAAGTCGATGGCCTGGCCGCCATTGGGATCCTTGGCGTTCTTCGCCTTCAGCTCCAGCGGATTGTCCGGCCGCAGGCCATAACCGATGTCGTCGTTGCCGCGTTTGAAGCTCACATGTTTGCCGACGAAATCCTTGTCGACGCGGCCGCTCTTGATGATGTGGTTGGCGATGTAGTTGAGGATGACCAGATCGGTCTGCGGCGTGAAGACGATGGGGATGTCCGCCAGCTCGAAGCTGCGGTGCTCGAACGTCGACAGTACGGCCACCTTCACGTGCGGATTGGACAGCCTGCGGTCCGTGACGCGCGTCCACAGGATCGGATGCATCTCGGCCATGTTCGAGCCCCACAGCACGAAGGCGTCGGCCGCTTCGATGTCGTCATAGCAACCCATCGGCTCGTCCATGCCGAAGGTGCGCATGAAGCCCATCACCGCCGATGCCATGCAATGGCGCGCGTTCGGATCCAGATGGTTGCTGCGGAAGCCGGCCTTCATCAGCTTGTTGGCCGCATAGCCTTCCCACACAGTCCACTGTCCAGAGCCGAACATGCCTACCGCCTCCGGGCCTTTTTCCTTCAGCACGCGCTTGAACTGCGCGGCCATGACGTCGAAGGCTTCGTCCCACGAGACCGGCGCGAACTCGCCGTTCTTGTCGTACTTGCCGTCCTTCTTGCGCAACAGCGGCTGCGTCAGGCGGTCCGTGCCGTACATGATCTTCGACAGGAAATAGCCTTTGACACAGTTGATGCCGCGGTTGACCTCGGCGTGCACGTCGCCGTGCGTGGCGACCACGCGTCCGTCCTTCACGGCGACGTTGACGCCGCAGCCGGTGCCGCAGAACCGGCAAGGCGCCTTGCTCCAGGTGAGCCCGGTGCGATCGCCTTCCAGCAGCACGTTGCTCGCTGCGGCAGGCAGCGCGATGCCCGCCGCGCTGGCCGCAGCGGCCACGGCGGTATCACGGATGAACTCCCGTCGCGTCATGGTCATCAGTCGGCTCCCTGGTTGTCGCGCACCGGTTCGTCCAGTTCGGCGCGCGGTTCGGCGTGGTGGTAGATCAACGAGACGGTGAGCACGCCTTCCACGGCGTGCAGTTCGTCGATGCAGTCCATGAGGCGGCGCTGGTTTTCGGTTTCGCACAGCACGACGCTGCGCGTGTCGCCACGCAGAGCGATCTCCATGCCATCGCTCGCCTCGATCGTGGCGGTCAACCGCGCGAAGGCTTCGGCGCGGTGCTGTACCACCAGACTGGAGATGTGCAGTTCGTCGCTCATGTGGAAGCCTCGAATGGGATTCGCAGCGCGACGGCTTGCGCAGGGCATGAGGCCACGCAAGCGCCGCAGCCGGTGCATGCGTCTTCATCGAGCGCGAGGGTGTGGAGGCCGCCGGTGGCGGGCCGCAGGCGGATGGCGTGTTCCGGGCAGGCATCGGCGCAACTGGCGCAGACGACGCCGCGCGCTGCGAGGCAGTCATCGAGTCGGACCTGCGCTTTCCAGGGCGAGGGCGGAGACACCGTGTCGCGGTCCAGCGCATGGTCTGCGCAGGCATCGGCGCACGCACCGCAGAAGGTGCATTCGCCGCGCCGCGCATCGAACTGCGGATAGCCGCCCTCGCCGATCGCCAGCACCTGCTCGGGACAATGCTCCACGCACGCGGCGCAGCGGGTGCAGGCTTCGAGAAAGCGCGGTTCGGCCAGCGCCCATGGCGGCCGGACGATGGAAGGAGCGCGGCTCCGCCCGCGCAGGAAGGCGCGTCGCGCGGCGTCCGGCATGCGTCCCGGAGCGGCCATGCCTAGCCCCCCGGCGGACCGCTGAACATCTGCCAGACCCAGACGGCGAAGCCGTAGGACGCCACCACGATCACGGCGAGCACGGGAAACAACGCGATCGCCAGGGTCGCGAAGACCAGGCGTTCCCACGACTTGCGGTTTACCTCAGGTGACGAATCCATGGTCGCCCCGGCGATAAAGGTCCTTGCCACAAGCTTTCGTATGCGGCCTTCCGCAAGGCGTCGACGAAGGACGGGCTCTTGCATGCCGTGCGGCAGCCTATCACCGCAATTGTGAGGTATGCATGATCCGGGTCAGGTTCCCGGTATGGCACGAGCCCGGCTTCGGGTAGTGCGCGAACGGCACGGAGGCGTGTCCGGGCGCATCGATCGTTCCATGGATGCAGGCGGCGCGGCGCCCGCTGCACCGGAAAGCCGGGCCTCGCGGCCCGGCCTTGCGCATCAGAGCTTCGCGTCGAGCATCTTCTCGAGCTTGCGCTGGTCGGCGGCGAACTTGCGGATGCCGTCGGCGAGTTTCTCCGTCGCCATGGCGTCTTCGTTGTGGCCCCAGCGGAAGCCGGCTTCGCTGAGCGGCTCAGGGCGAGGCAGGCGCTGGGCGTCGTCCTGCAGGGCACGCGGCAGCGGATCGCTGGTGGCTTCCAGCTTCTCCAGCAGGTCGGGGCTGATGGTCAGGCGGTCGCAGCCGGCCAGGGCCTGGATCTGCCCGATGTTGCGGAAGCTGGCGCCCATCACCACGGTGTCGAAGCCGTGCTGCTTGTACCAGCCGTAGATGCGGCGCACCGACTGCACACCCGGGTCTTCGTCCGGCGCGTAGCTCTTGGTGCCCGTGTTGGCGACGTACCAGTCCATGATGCGGCCGACGAACGGCGAGATCAGGTAGACGCCGGCCTCGGCGCAGGCCACGGCCTGCTCGAAGGAGAACAGCAGCGTGAGGTTGCACTGGATGCCGCGACGCTCCAGCGCTTCCGCCGCGCGGATGCCTGCCCAGGTGGAGGCGATCTTGATCAGGATGCGGTCGGGTTTCACACCCGCTTTCGCGTAGAGATCGATCAGGCGCTCGGCCTTGGCGATGGTGGCGTCGGTATCGAACGACAGGCGCGCGTCGACCTCGGTCGAGACGCGGCCGGGCACCAGCTCGGCGATCTTGCGGCCAGCGGCGACGGCGAGATAGTCGCTGGCGTCGACGAGTTGCCGTTCGCGCGATGCGCTCTGGCCCTTGGCCCACTGCACGGCCTCGTCGATCAGCGGCGCGTAGGCCGGCAGCTCGGTCGCCTTCAGCAGCAAGGACGGGTTGGTGGTGGCATCCACCGGGCGGTAGCGGGCGATGGCTTCGATGTCGCCGGTGTCGGCGACCACGGTGGTGTACTGGCGCAGCTGTTCGAGTTGGTTGGACACGTCGGAATCCGTCGGAGGGAACGGCCTATTGTCGCTGCCCGGCGTCGCCGGGCAAGCGAGATGTGCTTTCGTCTGCCAGATCCGAACCCGTCACGATGCGTGCATGCCGCTGGTAGGTCCAGTACGACCAGGCCCAGTCCAGCAGCACCACGAGGCGGTTGCGGAAGCCGATCAGGAAGTACACGTGGGCGACCAGCCAGACCCACCAGGCCAGCAGGCCCGACAGCTTCACCCGCCCGAACTGGGCTACCGCGGCCATGCGGCCGATGGTGGCGAGCGAGCCGTCATCGCGGTAGCGGAACGGTTTGGGCGCGCGGTCGCCGCGCTGGCGGGCCAGGATGGTCTCCGCCGCGCGGCGGCCCATCTGCTTGGCGGCCGGCGCAACGCCCGGCACGGGCTGACCGTCGGGCCGCGAGACGCTGGCCAGGTCGCCGACGACGAAAACCTCAGGGTGGTCCGGCAAGCTGAGGTCCGCTGTCACCTGCACGCGTCCGGCCCGGTCCACCGGCGCGCCGAGGCGCTTGCCGAGGGGCGAGGCCGCCACGCCGGCGGCCCACAGCACGGTGCGCGTGGCAAGGATCTCTTCGCTCAGTGTCACGCTCTCCGAGCCGATCGCCGTGACCGCCGTGCCCGTGCGCACCTGGACGCCGAGCTTTTCCAGCTGCTTTTTCGCCTTCGCCGAAAGATCTTCGGCGAAGGCAGGCAGCAGCCGCGGACCGGCTTCTACCAGCAGGATGTTGGCGCGGCGCGGATCGCTGCGGCGGAATTCGCGCGGCAGCGTATGGCGTGCGATTTCCGCCAAGGTGCCGGCCAGCTCCACACCCGTGGCGCCGCCGCCCACCACGACGAAATTCAGCCAGGCCTGGCGCCGCTCCGGATCGTCCTCGCGCTCGGCGCGCTCGAACGCCAGCAGCACGCGACGGCGAATCGTGAAGGCGTCGTCGAGCGTCTTCAGCCCAGGCGCGTGGCGTGCCCAGTCGTCGTGTCCGAAGTACGCATGCGTCGCACCGGTGGCGACGATCAAGTAGTCGTAGTCCAGCGGGCCCTGCGCGAGCACGACGCGCTTGGCGGCCAGGTCGATGTCCACCGCGTCGTCCAGCAGCACGGTGGCGTTGCGTTGCTTGCGCAGGATCTGCCGCAGCGGCGCCGCGATCGACGGCGCCGACAGGCCCGCCGTGGCCACCTGGTACAGCAAGGGTTGGAACAGGTGGTGGTTGCGCCGATCGACGACGGTAACGCGGAGCGAGGGATCGTCTAGCTGCCGCGCGGCGGACAAGCCGCCGAAGCCGCCGCCGAGGATGACGACGTGCGGCCGTGGGTCGGGCTGGGACATCGGGGACCTCTTGGGGAGGAGGATTCGCAGAAGTTTACGGGAACGACGCGCCATCGAGCGCGGCAAATGCGCGCGGCGCTCAGTAGAGATCGACCGGATCGACATCCAGCGACCAGCGCACCTTACGCGCCGAGGGCAGCGCCGACAGCGCCCGTGACCATGGCCGCAGCGCGGCATGCAGCGCTGCGCGGCTCGCCGCTTCGATCAGCAGCTGGCCGCGGTGGCGTCCCGCGCGCAGCGGCATCGGCGCAGGCATGGGGCCGGCGACTTGCAGTCCGGCGTCATCGAGGGCACCGCGAGCCTCGGCGAGGAAGGCCTCCACCGGTTCGCGCTGGTGCGCGTCGGCTCGAAGCAACACTTGGTGGTGGTAGGGCGGCAGCTGGAGCATCAGGCGCTCGGCCAGCAGCTCCTTGGCGGCGGCGCCGTAGCCTTGGGCCAACAGCTGCCGCAGCAGCGGATGCTCGGGATGGTGCGTCTGCAGGATGACGCGGCCCGGCTTGCTGGCCCGGCCCGCGCGGCCGGCTACCTGCACCGTCAGCTGCGCGAGGCGCTCGCTGGCGCGGAAGTCGACGCTGTGCAGGCCCTCGTCCACGCCGACGATGGCGACCAGCGTGAGGTTCGGCAGGTCGTGGCCCTTGGCCAGCATCTGCGTGCCGACCAGGATCGCCGGACCGTCCGCGCGCAGGCGGTCCAGCAGTTCGTCGAAGGCATCGCGACGACGGGTGGTCTCGCGGTCGATGCGCAGGACCGGCACGTCGGGAAAAAGCGTCGCCAACGCCTCTTCCAACCGTTCCGTGCCCTGGCCCTGGGGCTTCAGATCGGCCGCGCCGCAGGCCGGGCAGGTCTCGGGCACACGGACGTGGTAGTCGCAGTGGTGGCAGATCAACCGGCGCCGGCCGGCGTGCAGCGTCAGCGGATGCTCGCAGCGCGGGCATTCGGCGTGCCAGCCGCATTGATGGCACAGCAGCACGGGCGCGTAGCCGCGACGATTGCGGAACACCAGCGCCTGTTCGCCGCGCGCGACCGTCTCGGCCACCGCGGCGAGCAACGCTGGCGAGAGGCCGTGTTCCAGCCGCTGCGCGCGCATGTCCACGATCTGCACCTGCGGCGGGCGGATGGCGCCGGGTCGCGCACGCAGGTGCAGCGCGCGAAAGCGACCGGCCTCGACATTCGCCAGGGTTTCCAGCGACGGTGTCGCCGAGCCCAGCAGCACGGGCACGTTCAGCGCGCGGCCGCGCAGCAGAGCCAGGTCGCGCGCGTGATAGCGAAAACCCTCCTGCTGCTTGTAGGCGCTGTCGTGCTCCTCGTCCACCACGATCAGGCCGGCCCGCGGCAGTGGAGTGAATACCGCCGAGCGCGTGCCCAGGATCACCCGCGCCTCGCCGTCGCGCGCGCGCAGCCAGGCCCGTGCGCGATCGCCTTCGGCCAGATTCGAATGCAGCACCTCGACCGGTACGCCCAGGCGCTCGCGCACGCGGCGCACGGTCTGCGGGGCCAGGCCGATCTCCGGCACCAGCAGCAAGGCCTGCCGGCCCTGGGCGACCACCTGCTGGATCAGCGCCAGGTACACCTCGGTCTTGCCGCTGCCGGTGACGCCATCGAGCAGGAACGGCTGGAATTGCCCCAGGCTTGCGCCCACCGCTTCCACGGCGTGCTGCTGCTCGGCGCTCAACGTAGGCGCTTCGGTGATGGGGCGGGGGACCGCATCGGCATCGAGGCGGACGCGTTCGATCAGCGCGGCGGCGGCCAGTCGCCGGCCGGCTTCGCGCCAGTCCGGCAGGCGTTCGAGCAGCTCGTTGGCCGAGCACGGACCGGCGGCCAGCGCTTCGAGCAGGCGGCGGCTGCCGCCCTTGCGGCTGCCCGCATCCAGCGCGCTGTGGCCGGCGACGGTCAGTGCCCAGGCTTCTTCATGAGTATCGGGCAGCGGCCTGTCTTCGCGCAGAGCGAGGGGCAGGGCGTTGGCGTAGGCCTCGCCCGGAGCGCCCAGCCAGTAATCGGCGGCCCAGGCCAGGGTCTTCATCAGCTCCGCATCGAGCAGCGGGCCGTCGTCGAGCAGCCGGATCACCCGTTTCAGGCGCGTGCCGCCGAGCGCGGATTCCACGCCGGTTTCCACCACTACGCCTACGGCCTTGCCGCGTCCGAACGGCACCAGCACGCGACTGCCCGGGCGCGCCTCGCCTGCCGCGGGCGGCAGGTAGTCGAACAGGGTCGGCAACGGAACGGGAAGGGCGACGCGAAGGACAGAGGGCATGCGAACCTCGTGGCGGCCCAGTGTACCCGGGCCCTCCCGGCGGGCGTGAGATCAACCCGCTGGAAGGCTTCCGACGGCAGTTGGCACCCGGTCGTGCCCGTTTTGGCCGGACTTTGCGGGCCGATGCTGGCGCGGGGTCGAGGAGTGTCCGGTAAGTGGCTCAACCAGGGGGAAAAATCCGCTTATCCACAAGATCTGTGGATAAGTCTGTGGATGCACTGGGAAGGGAGGCCTCTCAGGCCCGAAAAATCGGCCTTCGTGACGTGCTGACGAAGTTTTAGCCAGCTTGTAATATTCTGTATATTCAATGAGTTACAAAAGTCGCTGAGCTGACGTTCATACAATTGACATCGGCCTTGCCGCGGTGTTGACAGTCTCGTGATGCTGTGCAAAACCCTCGTTGGCCCGATTTTGGCAGGTATCGCAACGCCGGCCAGTCGCCGATTTCGCTGTGATGCTCATCACAAAACCAACAGGGGTCCGTCAGTGCGAGAGGCCCAGCGCCACAGCCCCGATCAGGAAGGTCCCGAGCAGCCACATGTAGCACCAGCCGATCAGCAGGTATTTGACGACGGTCATCGGCCAGCCCTGGCGATAGATGCGCTTCTGCATCAGCAGCAGATAGATCGGCGCCCAGATCGATAGGGCCGTTTCCACCCAGCCGAGCAGCTGTCCCGCCCAGGCCGCATGCGGCGCGACCCACGCCTTGAGCATGGCCAGCAGCGCGCCCAGCAGCAGCAGCGCGAACAGGAAAGCGTGGCTGTGCAGCGCCACGATCAGATGCTCCATGTAGAGCCGGCGCTTGAACAGATAGAACAGTTTCAGCAGCAGGGCGAACACCGGCATCAGGATGAACATGGTCTGCGGCAGCGCGCCGAAGATGCCGGCCTTGATGCGCTCGAGCGCCTGGTCGCGCACTTCGAGGTCCTGGCTGTTGAGGCCCCGCATGTTCTCGCGCAGGTTGCCGATGGAATGATCGAGCTTGGCGTTCATGAAGGCAGGAAGCCAGTCGACGTGCACGTGTTCGCGACTGGTCAGCCATTGCTTCACTTCATCCTTTTGCTTGTGCCGCGCTTCCCTCCGCGCACTCAAGGCGGACGCCGCCTCGGCGGCGGGTGCCGTGGCCGCGGATGCCGGTGCGGATGCCGTGGCGGCGGGCGCGGATGCCGATGCCGCGGCTCCACCGTTCTCGTGCTGTTCCGCTTTCAACTCGGCGATGCGCGTCGCCGCCTGCTCGCGCAGGTCGGCTTCGGCTGTCAGGAGAGCGACATCGACGCCGGGAACGGAGGCCGTCTGCTGCCTGGCTTTGCGCAGCTCGTCCAGTTTCTGGTCGAGCATCTTGTTGACCGCCGCCGGCGTCTGCAGGTCGTCGAACTCCGCTTCGATATGGGCTGGCTTGCCCGATCCGTGATCGTTCAACGCGTCGATCGCGATGTGGGTGAGGAAGAAGGCCAGCAGGCACAGCACGAACATCAGGCGGAACGGCGGCACATAGCGCTGGCGGCGTCCGGCGAAATATTCCAGGGTAAGGAAGCCGGGCTTGGTGAGCAGGGGCGGCACGGTGTGCAGCGCGCGTCCGTCCACGTGGAGGAAGGTCTCCAGCGTGTCCTCCAACATGTGGTGCATGGGCTTGAGCACGGTGTGGATGGACTGACCGCACTCGTGGCAGTACTCGCCCTGCATGGGCGCCGAGCAGTTGGCGCAATGCACGCCTTCGTACGAGACGACTTCTTTCCCCTTCACGCCCGACCCCTCCCCTTGGAAGCGGGCGATCTTGGCACAAGCCCGTGACGCCTACAGCCCTGGCCGGCGGTAGCCTGTAGAATCGCGGACCCTGGAGCCCCGCCTATGTTTCCCACCCCCTCCGATCGCGCCCGCGTGGCGCACGAGATCGGCGCCACGGTCCGCCTCGCGCTACCCCTCATCACCGCTCAGCTGGCCGCGGTAGGCACGAACGTGGTGGACGCCATGCTCGCCGGCCACTACAGCGCGCACGTGCTGGGCGCGGTTGCGGTGGGCGCCAGCATCTGGGCGCTGGCGATCGTCAGCGGCATCGGCATGATGATGGCCGTGCCGCCGTCGGTGTCCCAGCTCGATGGCGCCGGCCGCCGCGCGGAAGTGGGCCCCGTGTTCCGCCAGGCGCTATGGCTGGCCGTGGGCATGGGCGTGCTTCTGTGGTTCGGTGTGCGCCACGCAGCTCCCTTGATCGACTTGATCGGCGTGGCGCCCGGCCTGCGCACGGACGTGGGCGAATTCCTGCATGCCATCAGCTGGGGCGCGCCGGCCCTGACCTGCTACTTCGCGCTGCGTGGTCTTTCCGAGGGCCTGTCGCTGACTCGCCCTTCGATGTATTTCAGCCTGGGCGGCCTGTGCGTGCTGGCGCCGCTGGGTTACGTGCTGATGTTCGGCAAGCTGGGCCTGGAGCCGCAGGGCGCGCGCGGATGCGGTATCGCCACGGCGCTGGTGCTCTGGATGGAAATGCTGGGGTTCGCGCTGTACGTATCGCGCCATCCCAACTATCGCGGCTTGAACCTTGGTGAGCGCTTCGACCTGCCTGACCCGCGCCGCATCGGCGATCTGATGTGGGTGGGCCTGCCCATGGCGGTGACCTTGCTGGCGGAAGGCGGCCTGTTCGTGGCGGTAGCGCTGGCGCTGGGCACGTTGGGCGAGACGGTGGTGGCCAGCCACCAGGTCGCGCTCAACATCGCTTCGTTCTTCTTCATGATTCCGCTGGGCCTGGCCATGGCCATTACCGTGCGGGTGGGCAACGCGGTCGGCCGCGGCGACGCGGCTGGCGTGCGCTATGCGGGCTTCTGCGGCATCGCTTTGACCCTGGGCACGCAGATGGTCTCCGCCGGCCTGATGCTGAGCCTGCCGCACCTGATCGCATCGCTGTACACGCAGGACGCGGCGGTGATCGCGCTGGCCACCCAGCTGATCGTGCTGGCCGGCGTGTTCCAGTTCTCCGATGGCATCCAGGTGGCGTCCAACGGCGCGCTGCGCGGCCTGAAGGACACCCGCGCGCCGATGGCCATGACGCTGTTCGCCTATTGGGTGATCGGCATGCCGGTCGGCTGGTGGCTCGCCTTCCGTCACGGGCTGGGCGCGCGCGGCATGTGGATGGGGCTGGTGGCGGGCCTCAGCGTGGCGGCGGTACTGCTGTTCACCCGCTTCTGGCGCAGCTCGGCCACCGAGCGCTGGCGCCGTACTTCTCCCACATGACCTGCGCACCGCGACCGGTTACGCTGCCGCCGAATTGTCGAGGAACGAACGCATGACGGAGCGCCGCCCCAACGGTTTCTGGGCTTTCCTGCGCGTCTTTGGGCGCGGTATCAACGTGGTCAGGCTGGTGATCCTGAACCTCGTCTTCTTCCTGTTCCTCGGCCTGTTCCTGCTGCTGTTGATCGGCCTCTGGGCCGGCGGCGCCGATCGCGTCGTGCAGAACGACACGGTCCTGGTGATCAAGCCGCACGGCGCGCTGGTCGAGCAATACAGCATCGAACCGCTGGAGCGGGCGCTGCAGGGACTTTCCGGCAATCCGCCCAAGCAGGTGCAGGTGCGCGACTTGGTCGCGGCGATCGATGCGGCGGCGGCCGACAGCCGCATCAGCCGCATCCTGCTGGAGCCGCAGGACCTGCACGCCGGCGGCTTCGCCGCGTTGCGCGAAGTGGGCGCCGCGCTCGACCGGTTCCGCGCCGCCGGCAAGCCGGTGATCGTGTGGGCGGCGAGCATGGACCAGGGGCAGTACTACCTGGCCGCGCATGCCGACCGCGTCCTGCTCGATCCCATGGGCGGCGTCATGCTGACCGGCCTGGCCAACTACCGGTTGTTCTACAAGGACCTGCTGGACCGCATCGGCGTGGATGTGCACTTGTTCCGCGTCGGCCAGTTCAAGAGCGCGGCCGAGCCGTACATCCTCGACCACGCCTCGCCGGAGGCGAAGGAAGCGGACGCTTTCTGGATGGGCGGCCTGTGGGACCGCTACATCGACGAAGTGGCCAAGCTGCGCAAGCTCCAGCCGGCCGCGCTGCGTACCGCGATCGACGGTTTGCCCGAGGCCATCGCCGGGACCAAGGGCGACCTCGGCCAGCTGGCCTTCAACCAGCACCTGGTGGACGGCCTGGCCACGCAGGACGATCTCGAGAACATGATGCGCAAGGAAGGCGTGCCGGCCGGCCGCAAGGGCGAGGGCTTCCGTCAGGTCGATCTGCGCCGCTACGCCGCCGGTGCCGCGGGTGACGGCGCCTTCGCGCCGGGCGTGTCGGTGGTGGTCGCCGAGGGCGAAATCGTCGGCGGCAAGCAGCCGCAGGGCACGATCGGCGGCGAATCGACGGCTGCGTTGATCCGCGCCGCACGCGAAGATCGACGCACCAAGGCGCTGGTGCTGCGCGTGAACTCTCCGGGTGGTGAGGTCTACGCGGCCGAGCAGATCCGCCGCGAAGTGGCGCTGACCAAGGAAGCCGGCATCCCCGTGGTGGTCTCGATGGGCGACGTGGCCGCCAGCGGCGGCTACTGGATATCGATGAACGCCGATCGGATCTACGCCGAGCCCAACACCATCACCGGCTCGATCGGCATCTTCGGCATGTACTTCACCGTACCGGGCACGCTGGACAAGCTGGGCGTCAAGACCGATGGCGTCGGCACGGGCCCGCTGGCCGGGGCGTTCAACATCACGCGTCCGCTCGATCCGAAAGTGGCGACGTTGATCCAGGCGATCATCGACAAGGGCTATCGCGATTTCGTGGGCAACGTGGCGAAGGCGCGCAATAAGAATTACGACGCGATCGACACGATCGCGCAGGGCCGCGTATGGACCGGCCAGCAGGCGCTGGACCGTGGCCTGGTGGATCAGCTCGGCGGGCTGCGCGAAGCGATCGCCGATGCGGCGGAACGCGCCAAGCTCGGCAAGAGCCCCCCGGTGCGCTACGTCGAGGCGCCGATGGGCGCGTTCGAGCAGTACCTGGTCAATCTCAATGAGAGTTCCGCGACCATCGCACTGCGCGCCTACGGCATCCGCCTGCCCGCGTGGGTGGCGCAGCTGCCCGCGATGGCGCCGGAACTGAAGTTGCTGCGCAACGCGCAGTCCGGCCAGCCGAACGTGTACGCGTACTGTTTCTGCGAACCGCGCTGATCGCGAGAGGGTCACCTGGAAAACGGCGATCGGTGGATCGCCGTTTTTTTTCCGGCGACCGGCTGCGCGTCGTTCCTCTCAGGCGGGTGCCGCGCTGAAGTAGTCGCCCTGTCGCTGTACCCGCACCGGCATGCCGAACGCCTGCGTCAGCGTGTCGTCCGTCAGCACCGTGTGCTTGTCGCCGTGACGCAGCACCTTGCCGTCGCGCAGCAGCAGCACCTGATCGATCTCGGGCACGATCTCGTCGATATGGTGGGTCACCAGAAGCAGGGTGGTGCCGCCCTGCGCCAGCACGCGCAGGCTTTCCAGGAAGCGGCGGCGCGTCGCCAGGTCGAGGCCGGCAGTAGGCTCGTCCAGCAGCAGAGCGCGGGGACGGTGTACCAGGGCGCGGGCGATCAGCACCCGGCGCGCTTCGCCGGTCGACAGGGTGGCCATGTCCCGCCCGATCAGGTGGGCGATGCCCATCTGCGCCAGCGCTTCGTGCGCGCGCTCGCGCATCGCGGGCGTCACCCGATGATCGAGGCCCAGCCCGCGGGCGGCGAAGAAGCCGGACACCACCGCGTCGAAGACCTCCAGCGGCGTGTCGGTGGTGTAGTCCAGCTGCAGCGCGGGCGACACCATGCCCAGCAGGCTGCGCAACTCGGTGACGTGCCAGCGCTCGCGGCCGAACACGCGCACGCTGGTCCGGCCGTCGCGCCGTGCCAGCGGATACAGCTGACGCGCCACCAGCTTCACCAGCGTGGACTTGCCCGAGCCATTGGCGCCGAGGATGGCGGTGTGCTGTCCGGCGGCGACGCGGAGGCTCAGGTCGTCCAGGATCAGGCGTTCGCCGTGCCGCACGCTGGCGCCGTCCAGTTCCAGTACCGGAGCGTCCGCGGCGATCGCGACGGGCGCGGCGGGCAGGGCGAGTTCGGCGGTATCCGTCATCGGCTCAATGCTCCGCCGCGTCGACCTGCTTGCGCTGCTCGTCGGCCTGCTGGTCGACGACTTTCTGCACGTCCTTGGCTTTCTGTTCCTGCTTCTTCAGGTCGTCCCACGGGGTGGCGGTGCGTGGCGGCGGCGCGGCTTCGGCTTTGGGGGCTGGGGGCTTGCCCGAGCAGGCGGTCAGGGCGAGCAGGCTGAGCGGGAGGATGAGCCACTTCATGCGGGTACTCCGGCGGGAATCCATTCCGGAGTGTCCCCCGCGGAATGGCGCGCGGCAACCGCGCGCCGCGCGGATCGTGACCGGGCCCTAGGCGATGGCCGACGCACGCCCTAAGCTCGCGCCCCATGAACAATCGCATCGACGCCTGGCAATTGCAGGGCCATACGGCCCTGGTCACCGGCGCCAGCAAGGGCATCGGCTACGCCACCGCCCGTGAGCTGGCCGGCCTCGGCGCCAACCTGCTGCTGGTGGCGCGCGACGACGATTATCTCGAGCAGGTCCGCGTGGAACTGGCCGACGATTTCGAGAACATCGAAGTGCTGGCCTTCGCCGCCGACTTGAGCGAGCAGGAAGACCGCCTGGCCGTATTCGACTGGATCGCCGACCTCGGCGCGCCGCTGTCGCTGCTGGTCAACAACGCCGGCGGAAACGCGCCGGCGGCCACGCTCGATTACAGCGAGCGCGACTACCGCGCGATCTTCGAGCTGAACCTGTTCTCGGCATTCGAGATGTGCCGCCTGGCGCATCCGCAACTGGTGCAGCATGCCAACGCGGCCATCGTGAACGTGGGCTCGGTCTCCGGCATCACCCACGTGCGCACCGGCTCCGCCTACGGCATGACCAAGGCCGCCTTGCATCAGCTCACGCGCAACCTGGCCGCGGAATGGGCGGCCGACGGCATCCGCGTGAATGCGGTGGCGCCGTGGTACATCCGCACCCAGCGCTCCGAGCCCGCGCTGGCGGACGACGAATACCTCGACGAAGTGCTGGACCGCACGCCGCTGCGCCGTATCGGCGAGCCGGAAGAGGTGGCCGCAGCCATCGCCTTCCTGTGCCTGCCCGCCGCCAGCTATATCACCGGACAGGTACTGTCGGTGGACGGCGGCTTCCTCAACTACGGCTTCTGAGGCGGCACTCAGCGGCAGTTGGCGAGCTGCGCACGCAGCTCTTCGTCGCGACGTTCCAGCGGAGGTCGGTCGCTCTTGAAAGCGCGGCGCAGCTTGCGCGCGTTGTCGTCGTAGTCGTCTTGGAGCGCGCGGCAGGTTTCGTCGAAGCTCATCGGGCGGCACTGGTCCTGCACCCAGACGTAGGTGCCCGACACCATGCCCGAGGTGACTTTGCCGCGGTTCGCTTCGGGTGCCGAGATGCCGCCGCCTCCGCCCGGACCGTAGACCCGCGACAGCGGCATCTGCACCGCGCCCAGCACGCCGAACGGCGCGAGATAGGGCTGCGGATCGCCGTTGCGGCTGAAGTAGACCTTGCCGTCGGTCGCGCGCGTGCAGGCGTAGA
Organism: Dyella sp.; assembly: GCA_039594095.1. GTDB lineage: Bacteria > Pseudomonadota > Gammaproteobacteria > Xanthomonadales > Rhodanobacteraceae > Dyella_D. Next base: position 462 of record JBCNOA010000015.1, on the reverse strand, counting down.
GGCTTGGCAGCGGAGCGCCGGGAGCGGGCGGAGCGGCGGGCTGCGGCGCCGGCATGGCTTCCGTGCGGTCGTCCGCGGCCTGCGGGGGCGGCGGAGAGGACGGCCCCGGGTCGGCCAGTTGGATCGTGTCCTGGCGTTGCGAGCGGGCGCAGGGCTTGTCCTGGAAAATCACCCGGCCATCCGCGCCGGTGCACTTGTAGACCGTGGTGGCGACCGCCGGCATCGCGCCGAGCGGCAGCAGAAGGAGCAGCGGAAAGACGAGGCGGCGCATCGGGCGATTCTATGCCGGCGCGGGTCGGCGGAATCTAGAACTCCGCCTCATGCTCCTCGGCGGCAAGACCCAGGGTGATCGCCCCTTCGCCGACATTCACCATGCCCGTGATGCTCATGGGGGCTTCCATTAGCTCGACCCCGTGCTCCGCGCAGGTAGCGCGCAACGCGGCGTATCCCGGGAGCTTGTCC
>JBCNOA010000149.1:0-10434 GCA_039594095.1 Dyella sp. | reverse complement strand
GAAGATTGACCGCACCGCCACTGGTCACGCGATCAAGCGCCAAGTGCAACAGTGGCTGGGATTGCCCGTGTGCGTGGGCTTCGGCGGGAGCACGAAGACCCTCGCCAAGTTTGCCAATCACGTAGCGAAGAAACGCCCCGAATGGCAGGGCGTGTGCGACCTCACCGCGCTGACGGCGGATGAACGATTGGCCCTGATGGACCAGTTCGAGGCCAAGGATGTGTGGGGCATCGGCCGGCGCTTGTCCGAACAGTTGAAAGAACACGGCATCCACACCGCAGGCGACCTTGCGCGGTGCGATCCCAAGCGCGCCCGCGAGCGATGGGGCGTGGTCATGGAACGCACCATCAACGAGCTCAACGGCATTGCCTGCATCGCCTGGGAAGACGAGCCACCGGCGAAGCAGCAAATCATCAGCTCACGATCCTTTGGAGCCCCGGTCTACACGGTGGACGAACTCGCTGATCCGGTGCGCCAACACACGGGCCGCGCCGCGGAAAAGCTCCGCGCGCAAGGCTGTGTCGCCGGGCGCCTGGGCGTCTTCATCACGACGAACCGTTTTCGCCCGCAGGATCCCCAATACTCTCCGACGCACACCATCAAGCTCGCGGTGCCGACGGATGACACGGCCATCCTGACCACCTGGGCCGTGCAGATCCTGAAAGCCATCTTCCGGCCCTACAGGTTTGTCAAGGCGGGCGTCATGCTCGATGACATTCGCCCGCGTGGTGTGATGCAAGGATCACTGTTCGACGCGCTGCCTCCGGCCGAAGATTTGAAGCGCGAGAAGCTGATGGGCGTGATGGATAAAGCCAACGGCAAATGGGGGCGGGGCTCCTTGGGCATCGGCTCGGCCGGCGTGAAAGGTGAGCGCGATTGGTCTATGCAACGCGGGATGCTGTCGCCCCGTTACACGACCCGCTGGAACGAGCTGCGCGAAATCAGTTGAAGCAGAAACAGGACGAAGGCATGAAGCCCAATCGATTGTTCAAATGCACCGAAAGCCCGTTCCCCGCAGTCGATGCGGTGTTGAACTATGGCTTTGCGGTGCTCAGCGACACCACGAGCTTCGCGGACCCTTTCGGGAAGCGCGTGATCGAAGCGTTGGCGCCCTACGATGATGTCCAACCCCATGTCGATTACGTCGCGCACCATTACGTGGTGGTGGATCGGGCCCGTTTCCCGATGGAAGAACGCAACGGCCGTCTGGCACAGGCCATCGAGGCGCTCACATAAAAAGGGCAAAGTGACGCTACTTAAACGGGGGTTGGTCCAATTGCTGCTTCAGCTGGACCAGCACGAGGCAGTCCGATTTCGCTCGGGTGATTGCGTTGTAAAGCAGACGACGTTTGTGTTCGTCGTCACCAGCCACGGCCGCGGGCCAAAGCACCACCACGTGCTCGAACTCCCTGTTTTTCGCACCATGCACGGACATGGCTCGAAGACCCCGATCAAGCGGGCGCTGGAAGCGGCGGCGGTTGGCGTAAATCATCTGGATGCGCTCAGCCAGCGCTTCTCGGGTGATGATGGCCGGACCGCGCGTGCGACTTAATCTGTCGAGCCACGATGCCACCTCGCGGACCAAAGCCTGGTCACGAAGGGCGTGCAGGGCCGCGAGCGCTTGGGCCGGGGTAGCTTCTTTGGGCAGAGCAATGCCTTCCATGGCGATTTCGGCGGCCCTGGTTTCGCTCTTCTCCCACGCAATCGCGTAGGGGCCCATTCCTCGGCTGTTTGATTTGGTGCTGGACCAAGTGACGACGCCCTCTGCGAAGTGTTTGATGGTTGGCGTGATGATGGCCAGCCCGCCGCCCTTAAGTCCGGCAATGCGCGTGTTCAAATATCCGCCCGCCATGGGGGCGGTTGCTGTGTGGGAAACGGTGAATCCCTTGCCAGCCGGCAGAGCCCGGCCGCCCCGAACTGCAGCTGCGGCATCGAGCAAGGAGGCGACACGGGTGCGCATCGGTTGTTCGAGGGCGATGTGGTCTTTCTGAGCGCTCAACCACTCCCACGCGGGATTGGGCCTCAGCTCTTCATTCAGGCACTGGAATTCATCGGCCGCGATCAGCGCGGTCAGGTCCGTGGCAAGGCATTGAACGATGCTCAGCCGTGAATGAGAGAGATCCTGGGCTTCATCGATCACCAGGATGGGAAAGGAGGCCTTGACCCATCGCACGACCTCTGGGTGGGCGAGGATCAGAGCGGCAACAGCGCAGATGTCGTCATATTCGGTCTCCAGGGGAATGCGGGCGCCCTGTTGCACGGCCAAGGACTGCCACCGTCGAACGATCCGTGCGGCAAAGCTGTCCAGCGTGGTGCACTCGTAACGCCTTCCAAGCCCTGGCACCGAGGCCAGACGATCGTCGAGCCTTCGGCGCGCGCCGTGCATGAAGGTCAGGGCGAGCACTTTCTGGCCGTCCTTGGGCGGCTGGGCCTCGATGATGGCGGCCAACCGTTGCATCAACTGATACGTTTTGCCGCAACCCGCTCCGCCCGAAAAGACGGTGACACTCATGGCTGGAATACCCAGGCCTGATCGCGTTGGACGAAGCGAGGGGTGGCTGTTCCTGCGCACGCTTTGGCGATGGCATGGAAGAGTTCCGATGCTCGGGCGCGGCACGCGGCGCTTTCACAGATGGCTTCGGCAACGGCCTCATACAACACGAGATCGCACTTTTTGTTTTTGATTTTCATGTGCGCGATCACGCCAGCAATGTTGGCCCCATCAAGCTCTGGCACGTCGTTGGTCAAGCCCGCAAGGGACGCCACATCCGCTTCGAGGATCCAGCCGACGGCATCTTCAATCATTTGACCGTCGGGCCAGCGGATCACCATGGCAGGCGGTTGCGCCAAGGCTGCAAGATTGCGAACGTAACGTTGTCCCTCATCATCACCATCCACGAGGCAACACACCCGAGGATGGATCCGCGACAGGTCACGTGTCGTTTCCACGACCTTCGCGTCCTCAGTGGGCACCACACCGACTTCAAGCCCGAACGCATGGGCATGCTCGCCACCCCAGCCTTGATGCAGCATGAGGGGCCTGAGCACGGTCTTGAGAAGCAGGTGATCGGAGCGGCCTTCCGGCACCAAGACCGTGGCATGCATCAATGCATCGATCACCTCGGTGCGATTGTGCTGATAGAACCTGCGCTGCCAGTTGGCTGCATCCGGTCCCAACTTCTTGGCTAGGAACGGTTCCGCCGAAAGCCGCCCTTGGACGTTTCTCAGCATCAGAACCGACGTGGGATCGGCCATGGCGGCAATGGTCGGCGAGTGCGTGGTGATGAAGGTCTGGGATGAGAGGGCCTGCACACGCAGAACCAGTTGCTGCTGGGTTGCCGGCGGCAGGTGCAGTTCCGGTTCTTCCAGTGCCATCGTGAAGCCGTCCCTAGCTTCGGCGCGAAGGCGACCCAGTTCGAGCAAAAGAAAAAGGCCTTGAAGTGAGATGAGCCCGTTGCCTTGCCGTGCGGCAGGGACACTGGCTGCATCTCCCACCGCATAGTGCGGCGAGACCGCATCCAACACCGAGCGACTGTCGGTGCTGGTCACCCGGAGCGTGAGCCGAGGTGACATGGCGATGCATCGCGCGACCTCGTTGTTGACGCTGTTGATCAGAGGAGCGATCTGGGGGTCTTCCTCGATGGCTCTTTCTGGCGTCCGAAGTTGATTGCGTTGGGCGAGGATCGCATCGGCTGGCTGCGCTGCGGCTGCTTGAAGGGTGCGCCGGAACAGTTCGCTACCCCAGGACAGAACTCGGTCCCAGGTGCGGCTGGCCCGCACCAGGAAAAAGCCGAATTGCTGCACGAGTTTTGGCGGAACGCCAATCGGGGAGTCATCATCGAACGGGTCCATGACGCCATCGTGGTCATGGAAGTAGCGAACCACTTCAACCGTCAGCGATGGGCGGTCGAAGTAGGCCTGCACACCGATCTGACAACACAGTTTCCAGTTGGCATCCGTCCGGGCAGGATGGACCGCGCCCTCCGCATCGTCCCACCACTTTGGGACAGCGCGCCCATCTCGGAACCAATCCGGGTGGTCACTGGGGTCATCGCCCTCGAAGCCGGTGATCGTGGCGACGAGTTGGATCCGATCGGCGGGCTGTGGATCGGAACCAAAGAAGTCGTGTTCGGTGAGGTCCCGGATCAATCGATCACGGCCCAAAAGGAGGGTCAGGGCCTCAATGACGGTGGTTTTGCCGGTGTTGTTGGCCCCCACCAGGACCACATGAGGCTTGAATCGAAGGTATCCCTCGCGGATGCCCCGATAGTTCCTGATCGAAAGATCGGCCACTCTCATGATCACCCTGTCCCTGAAAGCCTGTCCCCGCCTCGAACTATATCGAAACCGGGAACGACAAGAGGCACAGAAAGGAGCGACCGCTTGGAGGCTTGATCCTCAAATGCGGCGTGTTGGACGCCAAGTCGTTACGCTCAGGTCGCCACCCACAACAGGAGTTTGTCGATGTTGAACCCTCAGGAAGTGAGCTATGAAGCCGAGCTGGATGCAGCCATCGCGCGAACCAGGCAATGGGGGCTGGAATGCCCCGATATCAAGTTCAACACGCAGCGCTACCTGACGGATGCGTTCATCGGAAAGATCGTGAAGAGCGCCCAGCGCGTCACGGGTCACCTGGAACCAGAAGCCGTCGCGGGCCAGTGCTTCGCCGTGCATCACTTCATCAAAGATGCGCTCGAACAAGATTTGGGAGTGCCGCTGCTCTACACCATCGGCTACGTCACCTATGAAACGGGTCGCGCGGTGTTCCACACCGAGGTCGCTCAACTGAAAGCCATGCTGGATCGAGGCCCGCCGATCTCCGGACCGTTGAGCCTCCATGCCTGGCTGACGTTGCCCAGCCATGAAATCCTCGACCTGACCTTCGGCTCGACCTATGGCGTGGTCCATGGCATCGAGAAGTTGCTGGGCACTGCCACGTTCACGCATCCGAGCGAGTTGAAGCGCGGCATGCGCTATCACCCCCAGCTCGTGGGCACCGACTACTTCCACCGCATCGGTGCGATCACCGTGTTGCCGACGGTGTTGATGGGCTGATGACTGGGCCACCGTGCCAGGACTTCTCTGGCCGGTGGCACCACTCACGAACCCACGGAAGTGACTCAATATCCGCGCCATCCCCAGGGGTCGTTGACGTGAACACACTTCTTCCGCCGCTACTCCAGGCCTGGGCCCGGATCGTCCCCGCCCGCCCCGGCCCGGCGCACGTGACGCCCTGGTGGCTGGATCCTACCGCGCGGCTGCAAGCCATCATCCAGGCCGCCAAAACCCTCGGTTGGCAGGGGCAGCCCAGCGCCGACGAAGATTGGGATTTGCACCTGACGACATCCACTGGGCCCCTGGCGGTGCGATGCGTCGGCGCCGGTGTCGATCTTGGCCCCGAAGGTGCCCGGCGGGACGTGATCCACGATGCCTGGCGATATCTCGACCTGACGGCGTCGCCCCCACGCGGCACGGTGGGGGTGCACCTGGTCAGCGTGGAACCGCACCTGGCCCAAGCCGGGGATGAGGCCAGCGTTCGAGCTCGGATGGCGGCCTGGCGCGCGGCTCACCCGTGGCCAGAGCCGTCCGTGTGGGTGGACGCATCGACACCGATGCCTCGCAACAGCGTCGGCACCGCCTTCCCAGGCTTGGGATTGATCGCGCGGGTGGGGGACTGAGCCAACGAAAATAGCGAAAAAGGCAACTTTCGTTGGACAGGATCAGGAGCGCGAGGTGGGCGGGCGCACGCGATGGCGCGTGGGCGGCGAGGCGAGGGCTTCGGCCTGGCGCCGGGTGGCCCGGAGCACTTCAATCTCGCGCCACACGCCATTCCAGAAAGCTTTGCTGCGTTCCTGGGCTTTCTTGTAGCGAACCGCGGCCAGCTCCGACACAAACTCGGTGCGCACCGGCACCACCGGGATCTGGCGCTGGGGACGCCAACGCCACCCCTCGGGGTTGGCCACCAGGATGTTGCCTTTCGTGATGAGGCCGGCCGTGGATGTCGTGACACCCCCTTTGTCCGCACCGGGGCCTCTCTTGTTCGTGCTCTTGTTCTCGTTCTCGTAGTTAATCCGATTGCTCCGGAAGCCGCCCTTACCTTTGGTCGATTTCGACTCTTTGGGCTGGATGGCCTCCGGGTCCCGAAGCTTGGCCATCGCCTTCACCAAGTCAGACACCCAGATGCGTTTGCCCGCACCGGACAGCTCGCGCGGCTTGATGCCGAGCTTCGGCAGGTTGCGCCGGGCCACTTCATACCTGGAGTCATCGTTTCCCTTCCCCATGCCATGGACCCTGTGAAGGTAGAGCGCTGTTTCCTCGATCGACAGCGAGCCGCCCAGGCGGTCGGGAAAGAGCCGGAGAACACTTTCCAGGATGTCTGCAACAGGAGAAGTTTCGGTCATGGGGACTGGGCCAAATCTGGGCCAAAAAGGGGTTGGACAGCAGGGTAACGCAGTCGGAAATTGTCGGAAACGGTTGGAAACGGTCGGAAGCGCGCGAACCGTGAGGCCATAAAAAAACCCTCGAAGGTTTGGCCTTCAAGGGTTCTTTTTTGGCGTTACACCACCGAAATTCTTGTTGTTTGATTGGAGCATAAATCCCAATCAAATCAAGAAGTTGGTGGAGCGGATGAGGATCGAACTCACGACCTCCACGATGCGAACGTGGCGCTCTCCCAGCTGAGCTACCGCCCCAATAAATTGTCTCTGGAACACTCTCGACGTGGGCAAGAAATTTACCTTGCGAACGCGACGCTCTCCCAGCTGAGCTACCGCCCCACGCGAGCCGCAAATACTAGCAGTGGCGTCGGGCCTCCGCCAAGCCCCCCGTTCGCGATGCGGTCAGTCCGGCAGGCGGCCCAGGAGGCGGTCGTGAAGGAAGTCGCGGCGCCAACCTTCCAGGAATTCGGGCCATTGGCGCGTGACGACATAGTTCTCCAGCACTTTGCGGGGGCACAGCAAGCCGGCGGGCAGGTCCAATTCCAATGCGATGGCGTCCACGACGTCCTTCATGGCCGCCAGCGCCTTCTTCGCCTCGCCCTGGGGCGTGCCGGGGATGGGGGCGGTGACGGCGAGATCGTCCTCGGTGATCGGCTGCTGCAAAAGATGGAACAGCTCGGTGCGTTGCGGGGCGCGCAGGGCACGCTGGCCGCGGGTGCGGCTATCCAGTTCCGCCATGCTTTGCGGCGGGAGCTGAGCCAGATTCATGGCCTGGGCATCTTCCAGCAGCCAGGGGCGCGGGCGGTCCTGCTGGCGGGCCGTAGCGTCGCGCCATAGCAGAATGCGGCGAAGCCGGGCCTGCTGGGCGGGGTGCCAATCGGACGCGCCGCGGAAGCTTTCCTGCGGCTGCGAGTCGCCTTCGCGCACGCAGGCGCGGTGTTTGAGGCGCTCGCAATCCTCCGCGTGCCAAGCGGCGCGGCCCTGGCGATCCAGACGTTCGGCCAACTGCTCGCGTACCGGCTCGAGGTAGACCACGTCGAGTGTGGCGTAGGCGCGTTGCGACTCGGTGAGCGGTCGCTGCATCCAGTCGGAGCGGGTTTCGCCTTTGTCGAGTTCGGCGCCGGCCAGTTCGGCGACGAGCGCGCGATAGCTGATGCCCAGGCCCATGCCCACGAAGGCGGCGGCGATCTGGGTGTCGAACAGATTCGCGGGGCCGCCGGGCAGCAGCGGGGCGAGCGCCTCGAGATCCTCGCTGCCGCTGTGCATGACGGTGAGCGACTGGCCGTTTCCGAGTCGTGGACGCAGTGCGTCGCCGATGTCGAAGGCGAGCGGGTCGACCAGCGCATAGCGCTTGTTCCAGCCCAGTTGGAGCAAAGCCAGCTGCGGATAGAAGGTGTTGCGGCGCATGAACTCCGTATCGAGATCGAGCGCGGCGTCGGCGGGTAGCGCGGCAAGCCATTGCTCGAGCGCGTCGCGGCTGGTGATCCAGTCCGCCGCCGGGATGACGGGAAGTTGCATGGATGCTTCCTTCGAAGCCTGACGGACACGCATCGCTCATTGTCCTGTCAGGGGTTTGTGCCTATGGTTAGCGGCGCACCATAGCAGGCCGCCCCAAGGACGCCCACCATGCCGAGCAAGGAGACCGTACGACGCCAACGCGCCTTGGGCGGAGCGCTCGGCGTGGCTGTGCTGGGCATGGCGCTGGTGTATCACTTTTTTCCGCGCGTCTTCCATGTCGATCCGACGCGGGTACAGACACAGCGCGCCATGAACCTCGGGCCGGTGTCGACGCCGCTGGGCAATGGCCGCGCGCCCGCCGCGCCCACGGCGCAGGCCGAACTGGACGCCGGCCCGCCGCTGACGCTGGCGCCCACCGAGGTGATCGTGGCGCGCATGGGCAAGAAGGACCAGAACCTTCCCGAACAGAAGAGTGCCGATACGCCGGAAGTGGAGGCTTTGCTCGACAAGGCCACCAAGGCGTTGCGCGACGGACGGCTGGCTGGCGACAAGGATGGCGCCGCCGCACTGTTCGCCGAGGCGTTGAAGGCGAAGCCGGATAGCCGGCGCGCGGCGCAGGGACTTTATGAAGTGCGCGCGCGCCTGGTGGCCGAAATCGGGCAGGACGTTCTAGTGGGAGACGAGGAGTCGGCGAGGGATTTGCTGGAAGCGCTCAAGACAGTGCCTGACAGCAAAGACGACGTCGCGCAGTTGGAGAGCAAGCTCAAGACGCTCGCGCAGGTGCGTCCGATGCTGGCGCAGGCGGCCGCCCTGCTGCAGCAGGGCAAGGTGGACCAGCCCCAGGGCGGGAACGCACTGGAGCTGTACCGTCAGGTGCAGCAGTTGGATCCGGAGAACGCGGTGGCGGCGCAGGGCATCACCCAGGTGCAGCGCGCAGTACTGGACCGAGCGCTGGCCGCCGTGGCCACCAACGACTTCAAGGGCGCGGGCGATGCGCTGACCGAGGCGGCGACGATCCAACCCGGCTCGCCGCAGTTGCAAGACGTGCAGGGGCGTGTGGACGGCATTCGCCATCAGCGTGCCGCCAGTCTGTTGGCCCAGGCGCGTTCCGCCCTGGACTCGGGCAATCCCACTCTTGCGCAGCAGTTGGCGGAACAGGCCAAGGACCTGGCGCCCGATGTGTCCGGTCTCAACGATTTCCAGGAACGCCTGACCAATGCGCGCCTGTACGCCAGCTACAAGCCAGGGCAAGTGTTCACCGACCGCTACGTGGACCTGCCGGGACAGACGCCCGCGATGGTGGTGATACCCACCGGCAGTTTCGCCATGGGGGCTCCCGAAGCCGAAGACGGGCGCAGCGGGGCCGAGATGCCGCAGCACGACGTAACCATTGCCAAGGGCTTCGCGATGGCGCGTTCGGAGATCACCATCGGCCAGTTTCGCGAATTCGTTCGTGCGAGCGGTTATCAGCCGGATTCGGTGAAGCTCGGGGGCGCGAGCGTGTATGACGAGCGCAGCGGCGCGTTGCGCGATGATCCGGATGCGACCTGGCAAAGCGACTACGCGGGTCGTGCAACCAGCGACGATCGCCTGCCGGTGGTGAATATCTCCTGGAGCGACGCCAAGGCATACGCCGACTGGCTCAGCCAGCGCACGGGCAAGCGGTATCGGCTGCCGAGCGAGGCCGAGTTCGAATATGCGCTGCGCGGAGGGACGACAACGAAGTACTGGTGGGGCAATGGCACGCCTACGCGGAAGGTGGAGAACCTGACCGGCGCCGGCGATCGCTCGCAAAGCGGGCGTCGCTGGAGCAATGCCTTCGAGAAGTACCGCGACGGCTACTGGGGGCCGGCGCCGGTGATGAGTTTCGAGGCGAACCCTTACGGGTTGTTCGACATCGACGGCAACGTGTCCGAATGGGTGCTGGACTGTTGGCACGACAGCTATGTGCGCGCGCCGACGGATGGCAGCGCCTGGATGAATCCGGGCTGCTCGACGCGGGTCGTGCGCGGCGGATCCTGGGGGAGTTCGCCCGACCAGGTGCGCTCGGCCTACCGGCAGGGCGCCGAGGGAAGCGTGCGTAGCGGCCGCGTGGGCTTCCGCGTTCTCCGGGAACTGTGAGGCGGGCGGCCCGCCGGCCGGTTTTCCGACTTGCCGATACGCAAGCCCTTGAGCGGGCGGCATCTTCTTCTATATGTGTATGGCGGCCGGGATTCGCTTGTCTTGCCGCTGCGCGCAACCGTAAAATGGCCCGCTTTCGTGTAAGGGAATCATCGACTTAGGGCGTGGGGCCTGGGGGTGCAGTCGGGGGTGGTGCGGGTCGCAGGCCTGCGTGAATTTCCCGTCGTATCCGCAGGTTACGGGTCTTTTTTCGGGTCGTTCGATGCGAAAGTGGCGAAATTGGTAGACGCACCAGATTTAGGTTCTGGCGGGTAACCCCCGTGAGGGTTCGAGTCCCTCCTTTCGCACCATTTCCCTTATTCGAAAAGTTTTTTGGCTTTTGCGGGCGGCGGGGCCGCCGGGCGCCTTCGGCGCGCAC
>JBCNOA010000148.1:0-10447 GCA_039594095.1 Dyella sp. | reverse complement strand
ACTTGCGCCTGCAGGAAGGCGACCAGCGCCCGGTTGTGCTCTCGAAACAGCGCCGCGATCTGCGTGGCGCGGTCATCCGGCCCTCCGGCCGAATCCGGCGGATCGGCGTGTCGGTCCGGACTACCCATGGGGAAAGTCGGCAAGTGGCAGGCGGTGAGCGGTCATGCGGCGCGCGCGAATTTTGTCCGGGAGAACAGCCTAGACGTTCGGGTGGGGAGAAATTGAAACCCGGTGCCCGAAAGCGTTCGGTTTTAGGGAGGAGTCGCGAAACCCGGGCGCTCTCGCGGAGCGTATGGACCCGCACTCGCCCCAACCCGCCTTTTCCACGGAGATCACCCGGCCGTTCAAGGGTAGACGGAAAACACTTCGAAGCGGGCAACGGAAAAATCCTCGCCACAGCGAGCGACGCCAGCTGTAACGCTCGGCGTGCACGCTCCCGATCTCCGCTCTTGTTCTCCCGGGTCCCCTTAGCGGCGGTGAGGGCTGGACGATCGGGCCGCCACGGTCGGGCGGGGACAGAACGTCCCCGCCCTTTCGATCAGACATGGATGCCCTGTCGAAAAGCCCGGCCAGCTCTCAACGCATCCGCAACAACGAAGGCCGTGAGAGGGACAGTGTAGAGGACCCTTTCTTCCTTGCCCCTTCACTCCTTCAGCGAAGCCCCACCGCCGCATCACGCCTTCCGCGCCGCAGACCGGCCGCCAGCCGCCCCGCGCCGCGCCGTCGACTTCTTCGCGGTCGAACGACTCGCCCCTCGTGTCCGCGCAGCCTTTTTAGCCCCCGTCGACCGGCTCGATGCACTGCGCGTGCGCGCCGCCTTCTTCGCCGCCGCGGAACGCCCCGCCGCACCCTTGGTGCGCGCTGCCTTCTTCGCAGCCGCCGAACGCGAAGACGACGTGCGCTTGGACGCCGCGCGCTTGCCTTGCTTGGCCAGCGATTCGTGCGACGCCGCCGCGTGGCCTTCGCGCTTCAGCGCGCCGGACGTCGCCCGCGAGCGGCGTGCCGACGTCTTGTGAGGATGCCGCGCCGCGCGTTCGTCCTGGGCGGCCTTTTTGCGCGTGGATTTTTTCGCCGACTTTTTCGCGGGCACCTTCACGCCCGCGCGACGTGCCTTGGACAGTCCGATGGCAATCGCCTGCTTGGCCGAGCGGGCGCCGTGCTTGCCCTCGCGCACATGCTCGATTTCCTCGTGAACGTACTCGCCGGCTTGCGTGCTGGGAGCCTTGCCCTGGCGCTTGTCGCGCGCCGCGGCTTTGCGGGTCTTTTCCTCGGGCATGGCGTTTTTCCTCTGCGAAGGGAACGTGTTTGCCGGTGTAAGCCGCGCGCCGTGGACGGCAGGTCGAAGGCACGTCAATCCTGTGCGCGCGTCCGGCTGCTATTCAGCGACGCGCCTGGCCTGTGCGTGTGCGCGACGCGCGGCATGCGCATGTAGTTCTTTCACACTGACGAAAAATTTGCGCTGCGCGAAGGTCCGGAGGCGGATCGTCGGCATGGTGGATGGCGCCGCTGCGCCATTCACCGCCCTGGCATGGATGTTGCGACGGTTCAGCTGCGCAGCCGGCGAGCGGCGAGCGCCATCCCCTTCGACAAGAAAAGAGAGAAGCCCATGACTTCCAAAGAGACGGCAGGACAAGCAGCGCCTCTTCGCGGTTTCGCGCGGATGGATCCCCAGCGGCAACGCCAGGTGTCGTCGTTGGGCGGGCGCACGGCCCACGCGCGCGGCAGCGCGCACGAATTCACCAGCGAGGAAGCTCGTCTCGCTGGCCACAAGGGCGGCAAGGCGGTCAGCGAAAACCGCGAGCACATGGCGGCCATCGGTCGCATCGGCGGCCGGCGCCTCAGAACGCAACGCTCATCGCAACCTTCCTGACCTCGTCACCGCCCCGACCAACTTCCCCCATCGGATCGGAGAGCGCCATGCATAAACGCACCCTGTTACTCACCGCCCTCGCGGCGACCGCCCTCGCGGCGACCGCTCTCGCGGTCGCCTGCCACGCGGCGGCCCAGACTTCCCCACCCAGCCAATCGGCCGCGGGGGCCGGCGGAAGTTCGGTCGACCAGACCTTCCTGACTCACGCCGCGGCCGACGGCAGCGCCGAAGTCGCCCTGGGCCAGCTGGCGCTGCAGAAGTCCAGCTCTACGCAAACCAAGCAGCTCGCCCAGCACATCGTCGACGATCACACCAAGGCGAACGACCAGCTCGTCGCGCTCGCGCGCCAGAAGCAGATCACAGTGACGCCAGAGCCCGACGCGAAGGCCAAGCGCGAGCTGGACAAGCTGCAGAATCTCAACGGCGATGCTTTCGACCGCGAGTACGCGCAGGCCATGGTCAAGGATCATCACGAGGCCATCCAGCTGTTTACCAAGGCCTCGACCGGCGCGAAAGACGCCGACGTCAAACAGTTCGCGTCGCAGACCCTGCCGGTGTTGAAGAATCATCTGCAGATGGCGCGGCAGCTGCAGCAAGGCAGCCGCTCCAGCAGCCAGCAGGAGAGCGGCCAGTCGGCACCGATGCAGGAAACGCCACGCACGTCGCCGCCTTCGAATACGCCGCCCACCACGACCGGCGCACCGGGTCGCACGGGCGGCTGAGTCGAGCCACGGTAAAGCGGGCGCCTCGCGCGTCCGCCATGGAGAACGTCATGAACCAGCGTTACAACGACCCCTATCGCCGCCAGCGAGGTGACGACCCTCGCACGGCTGAAGAGCGAGGCCTGTATGGCCAGCGCGGCGGCGGCGCGCGCGGATATCGTCCCGGCGGCGGCTCCTGGCAGAACCAGGGCCGTCACGGGCAGGAGGGCCAGCGGGGCCCATGGCAAGAGGAGTACCGCCGCTACGGCCAGCAAGGCGGCCCCGGCATGCGCGGCGGCAACGAACGCTATGGCCAGGGCACCGACTATCTTTCAGCCACTGGCGAAGGTTACGGCGACATAGACGACGATTACCTGCCGCCCGCCTGGGACGAAGCAGGCCAGCAGCACGGCGGCTATGGCAACACGTTCGCGAGCGACACCACCGGCTACGGCTATGGCGGCTACGACCGCGGCGGCGAGTGGCGCAACCGCCCCCGCGACGAATATCCGCGAGGCTTCGCCGGCTACGGCGCCGATCGCGAGGGCCGCCTGCAGGGCCCCTATGGCGTACGCCGCGACTATGGCGAGCGCCAGTTCGGCCAAGGCTACGGCTCCCCTTCCGGCGGCGCATCCTGGGGCGGCCCGTCGTGGAACGACCCCCAGCACCCCGACTACCAGGCCGACTACGGCCGCCGGCAATACGCTCGCAGTCCCACCGAATTCATGGGCGAACGCTATCCCTACGGCCACGACTACGGCGCCGGCCCGAGCCACTACCGCAAAGGCCCCAAAGGCTATCAGCGCTCCGACTCGCGCATCACCGAAGACGTCAGCGAACGCCTCTCCGAAGATCGGCACATCGATGCCAGCGACATCGAGGTGAGCGTCCAGGGTGGCGTCGTCACCCTCAAAGGCACCGTCCCCGCCCGCTACATGAAGCACCTCGCGGAAGACTGCGCCGACCGCTGCTTCGGCGTGAAAGATGTGGAAAACCGCATCCGCGTCGAGTCTTCCGGCGACCGCGACGAACAGCTCCGCAGCACGACCGCCGGAGCCGGGACGTTCGGGACGTCGCAGCAGGAGGGCGAAACCTCTCAGGGCAGCCGGCATTGAGTGGCGAGCGCCATGGTAATGAGCGAAACGGCCGCGCCATGCGCGGCCGTTCTTTTGTGTGCCGCGAGAGCTGAGGCTCTAGCCGTGCCAGGGCAAGCACCTGCCCCTCATCCCGCCTTCTCGCCGGAGGGGAGAAGGAGAAGTGATGAACCGAGGCGAAGACCAAACAAAAGCGAGCGAAGCGACGCTCCGAGCTGCTCTTGATCTTCCGGGTTCCCTTCGCGGCGGTGAGGGCTGGACGATCAGGCCGCCGCAGGCGGGCGGGGACAGGGATGTCCCCGCCTTTTCGATCAGGGCAGGATGCCCTGTCGAAAAGCCCGGCCAGCCCTCAACGCACCCGGAGGTGGCGAAGGCCACCGCAGGGCGCCGCGTAGGGTGCCCTTCTTCTTGGTTACTTCTTCTTGGGCAAGCAAGAAGAAGTAACTCGCTCTCCGGCAGGAGAGCGAAACCCTCGCCCAACGGGCGAGACACGGCTAGCGACACACAACAACAGCAATCCACACCCCAACCGCGCACAGCACCTCAACCCTCAACACCAAGCTCAACACCAAGCCCTAGGCCTCTGATCCGGCGGCGGCACCGGATCAATCACCGGCGCCGGCTCGTCCGGATCCACCAGTGGCGGTGGCGTCGGCTCCGGCATCGGCGGAATCTCCGGCGATTCGGGCAGCGGCGTCGGGTTCGGCGGCGGAGGGCTCGGCGGCTTCACCGGGTCCGGCGTCGGAGCCGGCACGTCCCCCGGCCAGGCCATGCCCGACCAGGAAAACGTCGAAGGTGCGTACAGCGTGGCCCTTGCGTAGCGCGGAACGCGGATGTCCGAATCGCGGATGTCGAAAATCAAGCTCATAAAGATGGTATCCCGGCGCACTCCGGCATCAATGCGTCGTCGTGGTGGCCGGCGCCGGCGAAGAAGCGTTCGACGCGGGTGCCGGCGTCGAAGCCGCACCGGCAGGCGGCGTCTGGCTCGGATTGGTCGGGGCCGGACTGCTCTGATTGGGCGACGGCGGCGTCGTGGCCGGCGCGGTGGCCGAGGACGCCGGGGTGGAGCTGCCCGGCTGCATGTCGTGGTCGTCCTTGTTGTGGCAACCGCCGGTTGCCAGGAGAGCGATGGAAAGAACGGCGGTCGCATAAGCGCTGAAACGTTTCATGGGGGAAACCTCACTGTCGTTGGACGGCGCGAAAAGCCCATGGATTCGCCCATGGATTCGTGGGGAAAGATCAATGGGGCGTGCACACGCGCTCGGATACCTCGGCCTTGAGCGAACGGGCGTTGGTGCGTTCCAGGTCGGCGAGCGCGACGATGCCGCAGATCTCGCCCTGGCCATCGGTGATGGGGACGCGGCGAATGCGTTCGCCCTTCATCAGATGGGCGACGTCCTCCAGGGAGGCGTCCGCATGCAAAGTCTTCGCCGGGGAGGTCATGCACTGCCCCACCCTGGCCTGGTCGGCGCGCTCGCCGGTGGCGACGCAGCGCACCACGATGTCGCGATCGGTGATGACGCCCGCCACGTGCCGCTGTCCATCGACGACCGGCACCTCGCCGACGTCTTCCTCGAGCATGATGCGTGCGGCGTGTTCCAGCGTGTCGTCCGCCGAACAGCAGCGCGGCTGCTGGGTCATGATGTCTCGTGCCTTGATCATGGTCTCCGCGGGGCCGCGGTACTCCGCGGCCCCGGCCTCTCTGTGTCAGCGATTCTTGTGACTCTGCTCGCCCGCGCGGACGTGCTGCTCGTGCGTGCCGCCACGGCTGCCGGCGCTCTTGGCCTCGTTGGCGTTATCGCGGCCGGTGCCGCCATGGCTGGCCTTGCCGCCCTTGCTGGCGATCTCGCGCTGTTTCTGTTCGTCCATCGAGCCGAAGCCACGCTTACCCTGGGTCATGATCTGTCTCCGCTTGAGAAGGAAGGTCGGTGCGCATCGAGCAGGCCACGCATGGCGAGCGCTCTGCGATCCGCACGGTTGCATGGTGCGGGCCGGCGATTGAAAACGATGCGTGCATGCAGTCAACGATCTCTTCCACAGCAGTGCCGGCGTTCATGCGACGGCAAGGTGTGCAGCGACGAGGCGAAGGTCCGCCACCAGTTCGGCATAGAGGCGTTCGCGCGATGCGGCGTCGCGTGCGCGCAGCACGTACGACGGATGCCAGGTGGAGATGCCCTGCGCCGTGGCACTGAGCGGCAGCCACTGACCGCGTTCGCGCGTCATGCGGAAGCCCGCGCCGAACAGCGTCTGGGCGGCCATGGCGCCTAGCGCGACGACGATGCGCGGCTTCACGCGCAGCAGTTCTGCCGCCAGCCACTGGCGGCAGGCTGCCTGTTCGGCCGCACTGGCGCGCTTGTGCAGCCTTGCCTTGCCGCGCGGTTCGAACTTGAAGTGCTTCACCGTATTGGTGAGATAGAGTTCCTCTCGCCGCATCCCCGCTTCTTCGAGCGCCTTGTCCAACACGCGGCCGGCCGGACCGACGAACGGCTCTCCCTGCAGGTCTTCTTGCGCTCCGGGCTGTTCGCCCACCAGCATGACCTGCGCATGCGCCGGCCCCTTTCCGAACACGGTCTGCGTCGCATGCATCCAGAGCGGACAATCGTGGCAGGCCAGCGCCTTCCGGCGCACCGCCGAAAGCGTCCCCGCGGGAATGCGCTCGGGCGGCTTGGCCAGATGGATATCTCGCGCATCGGGCGGGGATTCTTTCCGGACGGGCATGCAGGACTCCGCAAACGTCGCTGGCCTTGCTGGTAGAGCAAGTCGCCTGAAAACAAGGTGTAAACCGCGTCAGCGGACACAAGCATGCGGCGCTCACGGCGCGACGCCGTGGAATTCACGCATGCGTGCGTTCGTGCATCGGAAGCTGGCCGCCCCAACGCCAAGCCCATGCCGTATGCCAAACAGCAGCCAGGCGCCTTCCCGGCGCGACGATACCCACCCGGTCCATGGCGACAACAAGCGCGGGTCCTGGCTCAAGCGCTTCAGCGCGGGCCTGATCGCCGGCGCGGCCGACGACGATCCCAGCGGCATCGCCACCTATTCCCAGGCCGGCGCGAAGTACGGTTACGGCACGCTCTGGACGGTGCTGCTGTCGATCCCGTTGATGGTGGCCATCCAGGCGGCCAGCGCCATGATCGGACGGGTCACGGGCAAGGGGCTGGCGCAGAACATGCACAAGCGCTTTCCGGTCTGGCTGGTACGCAGCCTGGCGATCTGGGTGGCTATCGCCAACGTGATCAACATCGGCGCCGACGTGGCCGCCATGGGTGCGGCCGTGCAGCTGCTCGCCGGTGGCCCCCGCCTGCTGTATTGCGTGGTCGCGGCGCTGCTCTCGCTCGCCCTTCAGGTATACGTGCCGTTCTCGCGCTACTCGCCCTATCTGAAGGTGCTGACCTTCAGCCTGTTCGCCTATGTGGCCACGCTGTTCGTCGTGCACGTTCCGTGGAAGGACGCGCTGCTCGCCCTGGTCAAGCCCGGGATAAGGCCGAGCGCGGATTACGCGGTGATGATCGTCGCCATCCTGGGCACCACCATTAGCCCCTACCTGTTCTACTGGCAGGCCGCGCAGGAAGTGGAAGAGCTGCGCGAGAGCGACGAGCGCGAACCGCTCAGGCAAGCCCCCGAGCAAGCGCCCGACGCACGTCGCCGCATCCACGCGGACACGGTGGTCGGCATGGTCTACTCGAACGTTGTCGCGTTCTGCATCATGCTCACCGCGGCAGTGGTACTGCATGCGCACGGCAAGACCGACATCAACACTTCCGTCGATGCGGCTCTGGCACTGCGGCCGGTCGCCGGCTCGCTCGCCTTCGCCCTGTTCGCCGCCGGTATCTTCGGCACGGGCCTGCTGGCGGTTCCCGTCCTGGCCGGTTCCACGGCCTACTTTCTCGCCGACGCCTGGCGCCGCCCGACGGGTCTGGAGAAAAAGCCCGCCGAAGCCAAGGCCTTCTACGCCACGCTGATCGCCGCCGTGCTGCTGGGCACCCTGCTCACGCTCACGCCGATCGATCCGATGAAGGCCTTGTTCTGGAGCGCCGTCATCAATGGCGTCGCTGCCGTGCCGCTGATGGCCGTCATTCTTCTGCTCGCGACCGATCGCCGGATCATGGGCGAGCATCGGATCGCGCCGTGGATGCGCTGGGGCGGTTGGATCGCCACGGCGGTGATGGGCATCGCCGACGTGATCATGCTGGTGACGCTGCCGGGGCAGCTGTCAGGCTGAGCGACACCGAAAGCGCAGCGCCGGCTCGGGCGCTAGGCATCCCGAGTCGCCCGCTGTGCTTCGATGAATACCCGTCGGATCTCCGGGTGCGCCTGCTTGATCATGGCTTCCATCCGGCTCACCGCATCCTGGATCGCCGCCGCCGGCAGCGAAGGTACGAACGATACGCTCACGTTGAGCAGTACCTCGCGCGGCGCGAAATGCATCGTCAGCAGTTCGTTGATCCCGCTCACCTCCGCCTGCGACAGCACGAGCCGGCGCAGGTCCGCGGTGACTTCCGGGCTCACCGCTTCGCCCACCAGCAGACTGCGGCATTCGTTCGCCAGCAGGAGCGCCGTCATGGCCAGGATCAGGCCGATCACGATCGAGGCCAGGCCGTCGAATAGCGGGTTTTCCAGCACGACCGACGTGGTGACCCCAGCCAGCGCCACCAGAATGCCCAGCAAGGCGGCGGTATCTTCGAACAGCACGGTGAAGATGGTGGGATCCTTGCTCGCGCGTACCGCCTGAAGAAGCGTCATGCGGCGAATCTGTCGGCGGAACGTGCGCAGCGCCATCAGCCACACGCTGCCCTCGAACACCGCCGCGGAGATCAGCACGGCATAGCTCGCCCAGGCGTGCTGGATGGGATGCGGATCGCGGATCTTCTCCACTCCCTGGTACAGCGAGACGCCCGCGCCCAGTCCGAAGATCAGGATGGCGACCATGAATGCCCAGAAGTAGAGCTCCAGCCCGTGGCCGAACGGATGCCGAGGCGTGGGCGGCAGCGTCGCGCGGCGCATGCCGTGCAGAAGCAACAGCTGGTTGCCCGTGTCCACCACGGAGTGCACCGCCTCGCTCCACATGGCCGAGCTTCCGGTGACGAAAGCGGCCGCCGCCTTGGTAACGGCGATCGCGCCGTTGCCCAGAAGCGCCGCGACCACGACGCGGCGAGACGGTCGGTCGCGCGCGCGTCGCCAGCGTTCGCCGGCCGTCATACCTGGTACGGGCGCCGCTGCCGGTGTCTTCATCGATGCACGACGGTGATCTTGCCGTTCGGCTCCAGCCTGGCCTCCACCACGTCGCCGACGCTCAGCACGCCCTGGGCGCGAAGCGCGCGCTCGAACATGGCCATCGGCACGTTGTTGCGGCGAAGCGCCTCGCGGTCCACCAGCCCGTAGCGCGCGAGCACCTCCGGCCGGCCTTCCACTATGCGGTTGAGCAGCGACATGCGCGCAGTGAAAAAGGCGATCAGCCGATCCAGCGCGAGAATGGTGGCGACGCCGATGAAGGCACCCAACAGCGAGTTGTCATCGCCGACGATGGCCGTGCGCAGCGTGCCGCCCACCAGGATGAGCACCACGATGTCGAAGGCGGACAGCTCGCCGAAGGTACGCTTGCCCGCGAGCCGCAGCAGCACGAGCAGGCCGATGTAGGCGATGGCGCCCCGAATCACGAACATATACCAGGGCATGGTGAGGTCGGACATGCTCATGGCTGCTCCTTGTCGCTCAAGGCGAGTGGCGCCATCGCGTCATTCGACGATGGCGATCAGCCGGTCGGGCCTCCCATCACCGGCAGGATGGCGCCCGAGATGTAACTGGCGCAGCTGGGCGCCGCGAGAAAGACGTACGCCGGCGCCACTTCCTCCGGCTGCGCCGGACGGCCCATCGGATTGGAGGCGCCGAACTTGGCCACGCCCTTGGCGGGCTTGTCGGCGGGATTGAGCGGCGTCCATACCGGCCCCGGCGCGACAGCGTTCACGCGGATGCCTTTCTGCACCAGGTTCGCCGACAGCGAGCGCGTGAAGGCATGGATGGCACCCTTGGTGGCCGAGTAATCGAGCAACTTGGGGTTGCCGAACAGGCCGGTCTCCGAGCCGGTGTTGATGATGCTCGCGCCCTCCTTCAGGTGGGGAAGCGCGGCGCGCGCCATGTGGAAATAGCCGTACAGATTGGTGCGGAAGGTCATGTCCATATGCTCTTCCGAGATGTCCTCCAAGGAATCGGCGTGCTCTTGGAACGCGGCGTTGTTCACCAGCACGTCGAGGTGGCCGAACGCCTCCACCGTTTCTTCGACGGCCTGCTGGCAGAAATCCGGATCGGCGACATCGCCCTGGATCAGCAAACAACGCCCGCCTTCTTCCTCGACGTGGCGCTGCGTTTCCTCGGCATCGTCGGTGGCGTCGAGATAGACAATGCCCACGTCCGCGCCTTCGCGCGCGAACAGCACCGCCACCGCACGGCCGATACCGGAATCGCCGCCGGTGATCAGCGCGGCCATGCCCTTGAGCTTCTCGCTTCCCTTGTAGTCGGGCGCCTTGAACCTCGGGCGCGGCCGCAGCTCGTGTTCTTTGCCCGGCTTGGCCTGGTGCTGTTCCGGCAGCGGCGTGCCGGGCTGCTTGCGCGCGCCGGCCTGCTTGGGTTTGGCGGATGTCTTCGCTGCGGCGCCTTTCTTGGCGGAGGCCGATGCGCTCGCGTCTTTTTCGTCGACATCGCGCTGGATGGCGCGCTGGCGGTTGGCGGCGGTGGTGGCTTTGGCTCGGGTGCGGGTGGCCATCGATGGGGTCCTCGTGGCGGGC
>JBCNOA010000147.1:0-10498 GCA_039594095.1 Dyella sp. | reverse complement strand
TCGCCGGTGTGCAGCAGGAAATCCGGCCGGGAAGACTGCGCATGGATGCGCGCCAGCGAGGCGCGCAAGGTGCCGACCACGTCGGGATTGGGCTCCTTGTGGAAGCCGATGTGCGAATCGCTGATCTGGGCGAAGCTGAAGCTCGCGTCGGCGGCTTCCTTCGCTTCCAGGCCGTCCAGCGCATGGGCGTGCAGCACCCCGCCCTTCATCAGCCACAGAGTGCCAGCCCCGGCCCAGGCCATGCATTGGAGGAATTGGCGGCGCCCGGGCGCCGTGTCGTCGTCGTGATCTCGCATGATTGCGCTCCGAAGAAGGGCGGCCTGCTGGCCGGATGGCCGGCGTCGGGACGATGCCGGCCACCTCAGTACCGCGTTGGCGCATGGCCTATTCCCGCTTTGGCGCCTCGGGAATAAAGTCGCGCAAAGCGAGGTATTCCCTCCCATGGCCATCGATGCGCCCTTCCCCCCGCACCATCCGAACGCCGCTTCCCGCGCGCGCTTCCAGGCCATGGTCGTGCCGTATCTGGATGCGGCTTACAACCTGGCGCACTGGCTGACCCGGGACGACGCCGACGCGCAGGACGTCGTGCAGGAAGCCATGCTGCGGGCGCTGCGCTACTTCGGCAGCTTTCACGGCGCCGATGCACGGGTATGGCTGCTGGCCATCGTACGCAACACCTTCTACACGCTGCGCGCGAAGCATTCGCCCGAAATTGCGCGTGACCCGCTGGACGATGAAAGCCACCCGCTGGTCGACCCGCAGCCATCGCCCGAAACCGTGGCCCTGCTGGCGGTGGACATCGGCTCGCTGCAGGAAGCGCTCGCGCGCCTGCCGGCCGCGTGGCGCGAGGTATTGGTGCTGCGTGAGCTGGAAGAATGCTCGTACAAGGAGATCGCGTCGATCACCGGCCAGAAGATCGGCACCGTCATGTCGCGGCTGGCGCGCGGCCGCGAGCGGCTGCGTGAGGAACTGACCCATCGACCCAAGGAGGCGCACCGCCATGATCTGCGATGACGCCCGGCTGCTTCTGCACGCCTATCTCGACGACGAACTCGACGCTGCGCAGAGCGCGGCGATGGAACGGCACCTCGCCACTTGCGCCGCCTGCGACGCGAGCCGGCGCGAGCACGGGCGCCTGCGCCAGGCGCTGGCCCAGCCGGCCCTCTATCGCCGCGCGCCGGACGCGCTGCGCCAACGCTGGGAGGCGCCCGTCGTTGTCGAATCGGCGGCACGGCCCCGCCGCGTACTGGCACTGGCCGCGGCGGCGGGATTCGCCGGCGCACTCGTACTGTCGACGCCTGTATGGCTATGGCTGGCACGGGGCTCGGAGGCTCCGGCCGCGCTCGTCGACGAGGCCATTTCCGGCCACCTCCGCTCGCTGCAACCGCAGCACTTGATGGACGTGGTCTCGACCGACCAGCACACGGTCAAGCCCTGGTTCGAGGGCAAGCTGGATTTCGCGCCACGGGTGAAGGACCTTGCCGAAGAGGGCTTTCCCCTGGCCGGCGGCCGCCTGGACGCGATCGGAGGACGCAGCGTGGCGGCGCTGATCTACCGGCGCCGCATGCATGCGATCAACCTATACCAGTGGCCGGTCGACGGGCCGGACGCGCCTCAATCGGCGGCCCAGCGCCACGGCTACACCGTGATCGAGTGGCGCCAGGGCGGCATGCGCTACCTCGCCGTCTCCGATCTCAACGAAGGCGAACTGCGGCAGTTCGCGCTGGCTTTCGAGAACACCGCGCCGATGGCGCCGCGCTGACGCCGCTCAGGCCGCGCTCGGCAATGGCGCGCCCTCGACCGGCCGCCCGGACCAGTCGGCCGGCGTGAGCAGAGGCAGACCGAATGCCTGGCGCGCCTTGTCGCACTGCGGGCTGGCGCGACCGAACTCCCACGAAGGCTCCACTACGCGGCATACGGAAGGGCGGCGCTCGTAGATGCCGCAATGAGCGTCCTTGCCCAACTCCCCGCGCAAGGCGATGCAATGCGGCTTCGAAGCTTGGGTGCCACGCATCGCGAGGCGGTGCGGGTCGAGCTTTTCGGTCAACTCGATCGGCACCGCACCACCCAGCGAGGGCTCGGCCTCAGACCAGTGAAAGGCGACACGGAACTGCGCGCAGCACACGCCGCAACGAAGACACGGATGAGTCATGGCCGACGACCAACGCGCACCCCCTGGCGCGCAGCGGCGAGATTCTGCACAGGCGGCCCGGTCCGTGGAATAGGGAATTAGGAATAGGCGGACGTGCCGAACCCCATTCCCTCACGGCCTGCCTCGCTCGAAAGAACGATCCGGGGCGACGCGATCGCCGCCCCGGCGTACGCCGGTCAGGGTTCGCCGGCGAAGGTATTGCAGCTGTTGACGCTGCCGCTCTCGAAACCGGCGCGGAACCACTTCACGCGCTGGGCAGACGTGCCATGAGTGAACGAATCCGGCACCACGCGGCCCCGCGCCTGCTGCTGCAGCGTGTCGTCGCCGATCTTGCTGGCGGCGTTCAGCGCCGCCTCGACGTCGCCGTCCTGCAGCCAATGCAGGCGCTGCTGGCTGCGATTGGCCCACACGCCGGCGAAGCAGTCGGCCTGGAGTTCCTGGCGCACGGACAGGCCATCGGCACCCTCCATGCGCGCGCCCTGGCGGCGCGCCTGCTCGGCGCGGTCGAACACGCCCAGGAGGTTCTGCACGTGATGGCCCACTTCATGCGCGATCACATACGCGCGGGCGAAATCGCCGGCGGCATGGAAACGGTCCTGCAGCTCCTGGAAGAACGCCAGGTCCAGGTACACCTTCTGGTCGCCCGGGCAATAGAACGGCCCTACCGCCGTGGAAGCCGCGCCGCAGGCGGTGTTCACGCCACCGCTGAACAGCGTCAGCTTGGGCTGCACGTACTGCTTGCCGTTGGCGGCGAAGAGGTCGCCCCAGGTCTTCTCGGTCGAGCCCAGCACGGCGCTCACGAAATCCCTCTGCTGCGGGTCGATCTGCGGCGCCTGGCCGGTGGGTGCGGCGACCTGCCCGCCGCCTTGGTCCACTTGGCTCAACAGCGCGGTCGGATCCTTGAAAAACACCATGCCAAGAATCGCCAGGATCACGATGCCGCCAATGCCCAGTCCGCGGCCGCCGCCGAAGCGCGGCCCGCCGCCACCGCTATCGACTTCGACGTTCTGACTGCGTTCGCCTTTTTGCCAGTCCATGCCTGCCTCGTCTGCCGATGGCGCCGCCGCCGGCACCGCCGGGCGACGATAACCCCAGGCCGGGCGCACGCCAAGCTCGCGCCACAGCCGGATCCGGCCGCACGAGGACGCCGTAGAAGCAAAGGAACGCTTTGCGGCTTTCGTTATGCTCTGCCGCCGCATTCCCCCTTCTTCCAGCGAGTCTTAGCCATGCTTCAGCAACTCCCCGCCGTGGTCGTCCTGCTCACCGTGTTGCTGCAAGGGGGCGCCGCTTTCGCCGTGGGTCGGGCGCGTGCCCTCTATGGGATCAAGGCACCCGCCACCGCCGGCCACCCGGGTTTCGAGCGCGCCTTCCGCGCGCAGATGAACACCTTGGAAGCGACCCTGATGTTCCTGCCCTCTCTGTGGCTGGCGACCACCTACGGCGCGCCGCTGTGGGCCGGTGTGACCGGCCTGGTCTGGGTAGCCGGGCGCGTGTGGTACGTGGCGGCGTATCTGCGCGACCCCGCCAAGCGCGAAGGCGGATTCGTGGTGGGCGCGATCGGCCTGCTGGCGACGCTGGGCATCGGCGCCGTGGGTCTGTGCCGGGTCCTGCTGTTGGGTTGATACCCGCTGCGACCAGCCCCGAACGCCTCAGCCCGGGGCCACGGCGCTCAACAGCCAGACGCAATGCGGTACGGCCATCGGTTCGGCCGGATGACGCTCGGCCAGCAGCGCCGCCAGCTCGGCGTCGAAACGCTCGACCACTGCCGGTTCGAGCGACGCGCCCACGCCGGCGCTAGCGCGGATGCGTCCGCGCCAATCTTGATGGCTGTAGGGCACACCGATGTCGAAGGAAAAGGTGCGCACGTCGCCGAAGCCCGCTTCGCGCACGTCCTTGAGCCACGCCGGATAAAGGCCGCTGCCGCCACCCATGTTCCACGCCGGGTTGTAGGCCCGGATCAGACGCTCGGTGTCCTCGACCATGTTGCCGGCCAGCGGCAGCCAATCGAAGTGCGCGATCACCAGCCGGCCGCCGGGGCGCAGCCAGCGCCGCGTCAGCGCCGCCGCCCGCGGCCGGTCGAACCAGTGCCAGCATTGCCCCGCGACGATGAGATCGAAGCTCGCGGGAGCGAAATCCGCATCTTCCACCCTCGACCGAACCTGCCTCACCTGCACGCCCGCCGCGCGATCGAGCTCGGCTGCCTGCGCCAGCAAGGCTTCCGAGGGATCCAGCGCCGTGACGGCGCAACCCCGCAGCGCCAGTCCGCGCGCCACGGTGCCCGTTCCGGTGCCCAAGTCCAGCGCGAGCTCGCCGATGCGGGCCAGCCGGTGATCGAACAGGCTCTGGAAAAACGCATCGGGAAACCCCGCGCGATGCCGCGCGTAGTCGCCTGCGGTCCTACCGAAATCGACGTGCATGTGAAACCCCTGTTTCGACGCGTTGTGTCAGTCAGTCGTGGTGACTTTGAGGCGCCCGATCCGCGCACCGTCCATCGACAGCACTTCGAAGTGCAGCCCTTCGCTGTCCAGGCTGTCGCCTTCGCGCGGCAAGCGTCCGAGCTGCTGAAGTACGTAGCCCGCGAGCGTGGAGAAACTGCCATCGCTGGTGAGCGTGCGATTCAGCAAGTGCTCGACGCGGCGAAGATCCAGGCCGCCGTCCAGCAGCCAGGCTCCGTCCGTCTCCTGCACGGCCGACGGATCGCCGCTGTCGTCGTCGGGGAACTCGCCGGCGATCGTCTCCAGCACATCGGTGGGCGTCACCAGACCGAGCACGCTGCCGTATTCGTCCACCACCAGCGCCACCTGCAACGGTGAGCGGCGGAATTCGTCGATCAAGCGCAGCACGCTCAGCGACTCGAGCACCGTCAGCGGCTTGCGCACGACCTGCTCCACGTCCACGTGGCCGTGCTCCAGCAGGCTGGCGAGCAGATCGCGCGACGAGGCGACGCCGATCAGCTGATCCAGATCGTCGCCCGCCACCGGCAGCCACGCATGCGAGGACGAGGTCACCTCGCCGCGCAGCGTCTCGGCGTCCTCGCGCGGGTCCACCCAGCTGATTTCGGTACGCGGCGTCATGATCGAACGCACCGGCCGGTGCGCCAGATCCAGCACGCCCTGCACCATCGCCAGCTCGTCCTTGCCGAACACCGCCACGCCCGGCTCGGCCGAGGCGGCGTCGGCCTTGGGCACGTCTTCTTCCTCTTCGCCGCCGGCGCCGAGCAGGCGCAGCACGGCGCGCGCGGTGCGGTCGCGCAGCTTGCGCGGGCTGCTGAAAAGCACGCGGCGGCGATTGCGCCGCATGGTCTGATTGAAGACCTCGATCATGATCGAGAAGCCGATCGCGGCGTACAGATAGCCCTTCGGGATGTGGAAGCCCAGGCCTTCCGCCACCAGGCTGAAGCCGATCATCAGCAGGAAGGACAGGCACAGGATCACCACGGTCGGCCGCGCATTGACGAACGCGGTGAGCGGCTTGCTGGCGCTGATCATCAGGATCATCGCGATGATCACGGCGATCATCATCACCGAGAGCTGGTCCACCATGCCGACCGCGGTAATCACCGAGTCGAGCGAGAACACCGCATCCAGCACCACGATCTGCGTCACCACCAGCCAGAACCTGGCGTGCGCGCGGTTGCCGGACTCGTGGCCGTCGCCGCCTTCCAGCCGCTCGTGCAGCTCCAGCGTGGCCTTGAACAACAGGAACACGCCACCGAGCAGGAGAATGATGTCGCGCCATGACAGCGAGAAGCCCTGCCACTCGAACAGTGGCGTGGTGAGCTTCACCAGCCACGACATCGCGCCTAGCAGCACCAGGCGCATCGCCAGCGCCAGCCCGAGGCCCATGAGGCGTGCCCGGTCGCGCTGATGCGGCGGCAGCTTGTCCGCCAGAATCGCGATGAAGACGAGGTTGTCGATGCCAAGCACGATCTCCAGCACCACCAGGGTGAGGAGACCGGCCCAGGCGGTAGGGTCGGCCAGCCAGTCGAATGCGAACATGGGTCGGCGCCTGGACGCCTGCTTCCTCCGTGTAGGACCTCGACACTATACAGGCAGGGTATGCCTCGACCATGACGAAGGGCAGGATTGCGCCCGCTCTGCGGCGGCCATAGCGTGTGGAGCGTCGGAAGCAGTCAGGGAGAACGGGCACGAAGGGCCTCGGCCTGCCATGCCCGCCGATGCAGCCACCGCAGGATGATCCCGATGCAAGTGCCCCTTGACTCTGCCTTCACGCCACATGCGCCGCAGCGCACGCCGACGCTGTGGGCGGCGCTCGGGCTCATCGCGCTCTATTTCGTGCTGCAGTATCTGGTCGGTGCCGTCGTGGGTCTGGTGGTCGGACTGACGGTGGGCCTGATGCACGGCCTGCGCGGCGGCGACGCGATGGCACGCATCCAGGCGCTGCTCGTGCAGCCGGACGTCAACTCGGCGATGGTGATCCTGACGCTGGCGATCACCGCCACGATCACCCTGCTCCTCGCGAGGCGGCGCTGGCCGGCGCTATGGCCGCTCGCCTCGCCCCCCGGCTTCGGCTTCGCGCCATCGCGCCAGGTGGGCTATTACATGGCCGCCGCCGCGCTGGGGCTAATGCTGCCTTTCCTCGGCGGGTTGCTGACGCAATGGTTCGCGCAGGGGCACGAAGTGAGCCAGGACATCAAGCAACTGGGCGCCGCCGCCTCGCCCGCGTTGCGGATACCGCTGGCCTTGCTGGTGGTGACCCTGGGGCCCTTGGTCGAAGAACTGTTGTTCCGCGGCGTGCTGCTCTCGGCAGCGATGCGGCACATGACTCCCGGTGTCGCCGCGTTCATGACGGCCGCGTTGTTTGCCTGCGTGCATCTGCCCGACCTCGGCTTCCTCTGGTACGCCCTGCCCAACCTACTGCTGCTCGGGCTGGTGCTGGCGTGGCTCCGGCTGAAATCCGGCTCCTTGTGGCCTGCCGTGCTGGCGCATGCCGTCAACAATGCGCTGGCGGTCGTTTCCTGGTTCGTCGTGACGCCCTAGGCGCGCACCCGGCCTCAACGAATGCCGAAGCGTCGCAGCAGCCGGGCGGTTTCAAAGACGGGCAAGCCCATCACCCCGGTGAAACTGCCTTCCAGATGTTCGATCAGCGTGGCACCGAGGCCCTGGATGGCATAGGCGCCGGCGCGGCCGAACGACTCGCCGCTGGCCACATAAGCGGCGATGTCGTCGTCGTTAAGACGCGCGAAGCGCACGCGTGATACGCAGGTCTCGCTCTCCGCGCGCTCGCCCTGCACGACCCACACCACCGAGATGGTCTCGTGTGTGCGGCCGGACAGCCGGCGCAGCATGCCCGTGGCATCGGCGGCATCCGCCGGCTTGCCGAACACTTCGTCGTCCAGCACCACTTCCGTATCCGCACTGAGCACCATCGCGTCCGCCGGCAAGCCGGCCATGCCCGCGCGCGCCTTGTCGAGCGCTACGCGGCTCACATATGCGAGCGGCGATTCGCCCGGAGCGCGCCGCTCCGGCACGTCCACGTCCACCGGCGTGAAAGCGACGCCGATCTGTTCCAGCAGCTGCCGGCGGCGCGGCGATTGCGAAGCGAGGTAGAGCATCGGTCTTCCTTGGACGGCAAAGGCCATCAGGGTCGCATGTCGCCGCTGTCGAGAAAACGCTGATGCCAGGACAGCGCCTCGCCGAGCAGATGCGGCGTGTGCTTGCCCTTGCTGTCGCGGCTGGCGCGCTCGAAGTAATCCTCCAGCAGCGGACGATAGGTCGGGTGCGCGCAGTGGGCGATGATCGCCCGGGCCCGTTGCCGCGGCGAAAGGCCGCGCAGATCCGCCAAGCCCTGCTCCGTGACCAGTACCGACACGTCGTGCTCGGTGTGATCGACGTGGCTGGCCATCGGCACCAGGCAGGATATCGCCCCGTTCTTGGCCGTGCTCGGGGTGAGGAAGCAGGACATGAAACCATTGCGCGCGAAATCGCCAGAGCCGCCGATGCCGTTGATCACGCTGGTGCCCGCCACGTGCGTGGAGTTGACGTTGCCGTAGATGTCCGCCTCGACCATGCCGTTCATCGCGATGCAGCCCAGGCGGCGCACCAATTCCGGATGGTTGGATATCTCCTGCGTGCGCAACACGATGCGCTCGCGGAAGAAGGCGATGTCGGCCAGGAAACGCTCGATGCCCGCGGGGCTGAGCGAGAACGACGTGGCCGACGCGCTCTTGAGCACACCCTCCGCCAGCAGGTCGAGCATGCCGTCCTGGATCACTTCGGTGAACGCGGTCAGCCCGCGGAAGCCGCCTTCGCGCAGGCCGGCGAGCACCGCGTTGGCGATGTTGCCTACCCCTGACTGCAATGGCAGCAGCTGCGGACCGAGCCGCCCGCGCGCGACCTCATGGCGGAAGAAATCGATCAGATGGCCGGCGATGCGCCTGGAGGTTTCGTCGATCGGCGCGAAGGCGCTGTTGCGGTCCGGTGCATCGGTCTCGACCACCGCCACGACTTTGGACGGATCGCAGCGCAAGTAGGGTTCGCCGATGCGATCGTCCGGATTCACCAGCGGAATCGGCTTGCGGTGCGGCGGCAGCGCCGTGCCGTAGTAGACGTCGTGCATGCCGTCCAGCGCTTCGGGCTGCCAGCGGTTCACTTCGACGATCACTTTGTCGGCGAGATCCAGCCACGTCTTGTTGTTGCCCACCGAGGAAGACGGCACCAACCGGCCGTCTTCGCGGATCGCCGTCGCCTCGATCACCGCCACGTCGATCTTGCCGAACAGGCCGAACCACGCGTACTGCGCGACGTGACTCAGATGGATGTCCAGATAGTCGATCTCGCCGCGGTTCACGCGAGCGCGCAGTTCCGGATCGGACTGGTAAGGCAGGCGCAGATCCAGGCCGTCGGCGCGCGCCAGCACACCGTCCAGCTCCGGTGCCGTGGAGGCGCCGGTAAGCACGCGCACGCGGAACGTTTCGCCGTGCGCCTGCGCCGCGGTCATGCGCGCGGCCAGCGCCTGCGGCACCGCTTTCGGGTAGCCCGCGCCGGTGAAGCCGCTCATGCCGATGGTCATGCCGGGCTGGATGAGCGCGGCAGCCTGCTCGGCGGTCATGACCTTGGCGGCCAGTTCGGGATGGCGAATGCGTGACATGGGCGTTCGAGAGCGGAAGGAATCGCCTATGGTAAAGCCTCGTTGCCAGCGGCCACCTTCGACTTTGGTCGGCGCACGGCGCCGATCGGCGCACCGGCTACAGCGAGAGGCTGTACTCGCGGAATTCCGTATCCGGCTTCCAACCAAGCGACTCGTACAAGCGCTGTGCCGCATGGTTGTCATGCGCGGTGGACAACGAAAGCCCAGCCACGCCCATCGCGCGCCCATGTTCCGCGGCTGCCTTCAGCAGAGCCGCCGCCACACCGCGCCGACGCGCCGCCGGGGACACGAACAGATCGTTGAGCAGATAGCGGCGCGTGCAGCGCACCGAGGAAAACAGCGGATAGAGCTGGGTGAAGCCGAGGCCCGCGCCTTCCGCGTCCAGCGCGAGCAGGATCACCGACTCGGCGTGGTGGAATCGCGCCGCGATGAAATCGCGCGCACGCGCCAGGTCCGAAGGCTGACCGTAGAACTGGCGATAACCGTCGAACAGCGGTACGACCGTATCGAGATCGTGGATGGTTGCCTGGCGCACGGCGAAGGACATGGCGGGCCTGCTGGGAAAATGGTCGGCGGAGCATAGCAAGCGCGCCGCGCCGCGGCTTGCCGTTTCAGGCGCGGTGGTAAGGATGCCCGGAAAGCAGCGTCGTCGCGCGATAGAGCTGCTCGGCCAGCACGAGCCGCACCAGCATGTGGGGAAGCGTGAGCGGCCCGAGCGACCAGCGCTGGTCCGCCCGCGCCAGTACATCCGGCGCGTGGCCGTCGGGGCCGCCGATCAGGAAGGCGATGTCGCGGCCGGACATGCGCCAGCGCGCGAGCTGCTCGGCCAGATCTTCGCTCGACCACGGCTTGCCGCGCCCATCCAGCGCCACTACGTGGATGTCGCGCGGAAGCGCGGCGACGATCGCGGCGCCCTCGTCCTGGATGGCGCGCGCATCGTCGCGCCCCTTGCCGCGCACACCGGGCTTGAGTTCTACCAGCTCCAGCGGCAATTCGTGCGAGAGGCGCTTGCGGTATTCGGCAAAGCCCTCGGCCACCCAGGCGGGCATACGTTCACCGACGGCGATCAGGCGGGCGCGCATGGGATAGGAAATAAAAAAAGTAAGTGACAGGCTCGGCGCGCGCCGTCACCGGCGCGACGCATGGTTTCCGCGGACGCGGGCGCTCAGCCCGCGCCGACGGCGGCCTGGCTTTCGGCGTCGCGGTCGCCCACGGTCCACAGCCGTTCGAGGCCGT
>JBCNOA010000146.1:0-10524 GCA_039594095.1 Dyella sp. | reverse complement strand
GTTGGCGCGCATGGCCGACGCCCGGCGTGGACGCGTTCGGTTCGCGCGCCTATGTGCTCTACGGCCTGACCGACCGACTCACCGTCGGCATGATCCCGATCATCGGCTACAACCGCGTCAGCGGCGGACCGAACAGCTCGGGCATCGGCCTGGGCGACCAGATCCTGCAGGCGCAGTACCGGCTGATCCGCTTCCACGAAGGCAGCTGGGTCCCCACCGTATCGCTGATGCTGCAGGAATCGCTGCCCACCGGGCGCTACGACCGCCTGGGGCGGCGTCCGGCCAACGGCATGGGCGGCGGCGCCTACGCGACGACCGTGGGCATCAACACGCAGAGCTATTTCTGGATGCCGAACGGACGCATCCTGCGCGCGCGCCTCAACGTCACCGGGACCTTCGCCGGCACGGCGGATGTGGACGGCGTGAGCGTCTACGGCACCGGAGCGGATTTCCGCGGGCGCGCGCGGCAGGGCAGGAACGTCTACGTCGGCGCCTCGGTCGAGTACAGCCTCACCACGCGCTGGGTGCTGGCGCTGGACCTGACCTACAGCCACAACGACGAGACGCGCGTGAGCGGCTTCGATCGCGTGGCGGGCATGGAGCCCGTGCGCGTGAACCGCGTCGGCAAGCGCAGCGACGCGGTGGGTTACGCCCCGGCGATCGAATACAACTGGTCGCCGAACATCGGCGTGCTGTTGGGGGTGAGGGTAATCAACGGGGGACACAACACCCAGGGTCCGGTGACGCCCGCGACCGCCCTCAATTACGTGCACTGAACTTCGCGCACTGGACTTCCTTTGCCAGCCCGCCGGCAGATTGGCGTGGGCAGGTTGGCGCGAGCCGCCGGCGTTCCCCAACGCCGAAACCCGTTCCGGCGTTCATCCCCCAACGCCGGCGGCTCGCTCCAGCCTGCCGTGGCGGGGAGGATGAGAACGATTCGCATCTGTGTGTTAAGGTCGCGGCCTTCGTCCAACGCCGCGATCGTCGATGCCATCCACGCCCCTACCGCCCGCGCGCCGCGCATGGCGCCCCCGCGATCTGCTGCGCAAGCTGCATCTGTGGCTGGGGCTGAGCATCGGGCTCGTATTCGCCGTCCTGGCGCTTTCCGGGACGGTGTTGGCTTGGCAGACCGAGCTGCTGCGCTGGCGGCATCCGGAACTGGTCGGCCATGCCTTGCCGACGGCGGAACAGCGCGCGGCGGTGCTGCAGCGTATCCATGCCACCCACTGGCCGGCACCGCTGCGCAGCGTCGAGCTGCCGAGCGTGCAGTTGCCGGTCTGGCAAGTGTCCCTGGGCAGGGAGACGCGGGTATATCTCGATCCGGCGGACGGCCATGAATTGCTGACGCGCGCCAGGGACGACGATCCTGTGCTGTGGCTGCGCGACCTGCATACCCACCTGCTGAGCGGAAAGACCGGCGAAGCCATGCTGGGCGTCGTCGGCATCGCCGAACTGGTGCTGATACTGATCGGCTTCGCCCTGTGGTGGCCGCGCAAGGGTCATTGGCGCCATGCGGTGCATGTGTATGCGCAACCGCCGACTCGGCGCTGGCGCAGCTGGCACCAGAGCATCGGCGCGCTGCTGTTCCCTCTGCTCCTGCTAAGCACGCTTACCGGCGTGACGCTGATCTACAAGGACGCCACGCGCTCCACGCTGGCCGCGCTGTTCGGCGATGGGCCGCGGCTGCCTCCGGCGCCTCCGGTGGTGAAGCCTCGCGACGAACCCATCCGCTGGGAGGCCGCCCTCGCCGCGGCGCAGGCTGCGCTGCCCGAGGCGGAGCCGCGCCGCATCACTCTGCCCGGCGACAAGAACGCCGCACTCACCATTCGCATGCGCGGGCCCGGCGATTGGAACGCCGCCGGCCGCAGCGTGGTCGTGGTCGATCCCTATGCCGCCGTCGTGCTGTCGGTACGCGATGCGCAGGCGCAGGGTGGCGGCGCGCAGCTGAGCGACAAGATCTATCCCGTGCACGCCGCTTCGGTCGGCGGTCTGCCATGGCAACTGGTGATCGGCGTGGTCGGCGTGCTGCCGACGTTCTTCCTTGTCACGGGATTCCTGTTCTGGCGGACCCGCACGCGCCATCTCAAGCACGCGCGACAGATGGCGCGATAGCCTGTCTTCCGTACGCGGCGGTACACGCTTTACAGCAAGCGCTTAACGGCAACCTTCGATCCGGATCTGCGCGCGCATGACGGCGTCATCGCTCAATCGTGTACGGACGTACACTTCTTCCGTCTCCCTTGCCCTGCGCGCTCACATTCGGCGCGGCCCATGCGAATAGCGTGAACAGGCCCTAGAATTGCGGGTCTTACGCACATCGAAGTCGGAGTCGCCATGAGTTCCCCCGCCCAGCACGTTTCCGCGAGTGCTGCAGTGCACGAAAGCCGTCCCCTGCGCTTCGTCACAGCTGCCAGCCTGTTCGATGGCCATGACGCGGCAATCAATATCATGCGCCGCATCATCCAATCGCAGGGCGCGGAAGTGATCCACCTGGGCCACAACCGCTCGGTGGAAGACGTGGTCCGCGCCGCGCTGCAGGAAGACGCCGACGCGATCGCGCTGTCCTCGTACCAGGGCGGTCACGTCGAATACTTCAAGTACATGGTGGACATGCTCAAGGAACATGGCGCCGCCCACATCCGCGTGTTCGGCGGCGGTGGCGGCACCATTACCCCGGAGGAAATCCGCGAACTGCAGGCCTACGGCGTGGAGCGCATCTACCACCCGAACGACGGCATGAAGCTCGGCCTCACCGAGATGATCGAAGACGTCATGCGCCGCACTCGCGAGGCCGCCGACAAGCGTGCCAGCGCGGAAAGGGCCACGACGGTCGCGCCGCGCGTGGACATCGACGACGAAATCTCCATCGGCCACATGCTCTCGGCGATCGAGGAAGGCCAACTGCCCGAGGCGGAACTCGACCATCTGCGCAAGCAGTGGAAGATGGCCGGCAAGCAGACGCCCGTACTCGGCGTGACCGGCACCGGCGGCGCGGGCAAGTCCTCGGTGGTGGACGAACTGCTGCTGCGCTTCCTGCACGCCTTTCCGGACATGCGCATCGCCGTGCTCGCGGTCGATCCGACGCGCCGCCGCAGCGGTGGCGCGCTGCTGGGCGACCGCATCCGCATGAACTCGCTGCGCAGCCATCGCGTCTACATGCGCTCGATGGCCACGCGCCGCCAGCACGCCGCGACCAGCGTGGTGCTGCACGACTGCATCGATTTCCTCAAGGCGCAGCCCTACGACCTGGTGATCGTCGAGACCGCCGGCATCGGTCAGAGCGACTCGGAGATCGTCGATCTCGTCGATTTCCCGATGTACGTCATGACCAGCGACTACGGCGCGGCCAGCCAGCTCGAAAAGATCGACATGCTGGACTTCGCCGAGCTCGTCGTACTCAACAAGTTCGACAAGCGCGGCGCCGAAGACGCGCTGCGCGACGTGCGCAAGCAGTGGAAGCGCAACCGCACCGCCTTCGCCCTGAAGGACGACGAGGTGCCGGTCTATCCGACCATCGCCAGCCAGTTCAACGATCCAGGCGTGACCTGGATGTTCTCCAACCTCTGCCGCCTGTTGCGCGACAAGCTCACTCTGCCCGCGCCGAAGTGGACGCCGGACCTGGACACCTCGCTGAAGGAGCCGCGCGCCACCGTGCTGATTCCCGGCAGTCGCGTGCGCTACCTGGCCGAGATCGCCGAGCACGGGCGCGGCATCAACGCCGAGATCGAGCGCGAAGCCGAATTCGCCAGCAAGGCTCAGCACTACTACGAGTCGTTGAAAGACCTGGGCGACGCGCGCTTGCCGCGCGAGTTGTCGCGCTACGACAGCGAGTCGCTGCATGAAGAGGGCGCCGATCGCACCTTGCTCACCTTGCGCCAGCGCTACAACCAGGCGGTGAAGGAACTGAGCCACGAAGCCGTGCACCTGCTGCACGACTGGCCGGCGCGCTACAAGTCCGTCACCGAGGAGTACAACGAGTACAAGGTGCGCGACAAGACGATCCGCGTGGAGAACTATCGCGAATCGCTCAGCCACCAGAAGATCCCTAAGGTGTCGCCGCCTAGAACTAAGGACTGGGGTGACCTGCTGCGCTTCCTGATGCGCGAGAACCTGCCGGGCCATTACCCGTACACCGGCGGCGTGTATCCCTATCGCCGTACCGGCGAGGATCCCACCCGCATGTTCGCGGGCGAGGGTACGCCCGAGCGCACCAACCGCCGCTTCCATTACCTGAGCCAGGGCGGCGCCGCCACGCGCCTGTCCACCGCGTTCGACTCGGTCACGCTGTATGGCGAGGACCCGGCGCCGCGTCCGGACATCTACGGCAAGATCGGCAACTCCGGCGTCAACGTCGCCACGCTGGACGACATGAAGAAGCTGTACTCCGGCTTCGACCTCAGCGCGCCGAGCAGTTCGGTATCGATGACCATCAACGGTCCGGCGCCGATAATCCTCGCGATGTTCATGAACACCGCGATCGATCAGAACATCGAGAAGCATCTCAAGGCCGACCCGGCGCGCTGGGCGGAAGCGGAGAAGAAGATCGCCGCGCTGTATCCGAGCGGCCGCCCGCAGTACTCCGGCGACCTGCCCAAGGGTAACGAAGGCCTGGGGCTTGGCCTGCTGGGCATCACCGGCGACCAGCTGGTGGATGCGGAAACCTACGCGCGCATCAAGGAAGAAACCCTGCAGACGGTACGCGGCACCGTGCAGGCGGACATCCTCAAGGAAGACCAGGCGCAGAACACCTGCATCTTCTCGACCGAATTCGCGCTGCGCATGATGGGCGACATCCAGCAGTACTTCGTCGACCACAAGGTGCGCAACTTCTATTCGGTGTCGATTTCCGGCTATCACATCGCCGAGGCCGGCGCGAACCCGATCAGCCAGCTCGCTTTCACGCTCTCGAACGGTTTCACCATCGTCGAGTACTACCTCGCGCGCGGCATGCACATCGACGACTTCGCGCCGAACCTGTCGTTCTTCTTCTCCAACGGCATGGACCCGGAATACACCGTGATCGGCCGCGTGGCCCGCCGCATCTGGGCCCGCGCGATGCGCGAGCGCTACGGCGCCAGCGCGCGCAGCCAGATGCTGAAGTACCACATCCAGACCTCCGGCCGCTCGCTGCATGCGCAGGAGATCCAGTTCAACGACATCCGTACCACGCTGCAGGCGCTGTACGCGCTGTTCGACAACTGCAACAGCCTGCACACCAACGCCTACGACGAGGCGATCACCACGCCGACCGAGGAAAGCGTGCGCCGGGCAGTGGCCATCCAGCTCATCATCAACCGCGAGCTGGGCCTGAACTTCAACGAAAACCCCTGGCAGGGCAGCTTCGTGGTCGACGCGCTCACCGACTTGGTGGAAGAGGCCGTCTATCGCGAATTCGAGGCGATCAGCGAGCGCGGCGGCGTGCTCGGCGCGATGGACACCATGTACCAGCGCGGCAAGATCCAGGAAGAGTCGATGTACTACGAGCAGAAGAAGCACGACGGCAGCCTCCCGCTGATCGGCGTGAACACCTTCCTGCCCAAGGATCACGGCGGCGAGATCGCCACCGAGATCGAGCTGATCCGCTCCACCGAGGAAGAGAAGGGCCAGCAGATCGACAACGTGCAGGCCTTCGCCAAGGCCCGCAACGGCCTGGCGCCGGACAGCCTCAAGGTGCTGCAGAACACCGCTCGCGAGCGCAAGAACGTGTTCGAGCAGCTGATGGAAGCGGTGAAGTACAACTCGCTCGGCCAGATCAGCCACGCGCTGTACGACGTCGGCGGCGAGTACCGCCGCAACATGTAAGCAGAAAGGGGCCGCAAGGCCCCTTTTTTAATCGGGCTTAATGGCCACAACCCTTTTCTCTCCCGAGAGAGAGCAGGGAGAAAGGCCGGCGTGGCGATATCGCCGCTACCGAAGGCATCGACCGCAGTATCAACCGCATACAGGGGCACCGCCATGACCAGATGGACCGCTTTCATCGCTGCAGTCGTCGCACTTTTTGCCAACACCTTCGCTGTCCACGCCACCACTGCCAGCCCTCCCATCGACGTCGATGACGTCTACCACTTCTACAAACTGTACGACGCCACTGGCGGCCAACCCACCGCCGACCAGCTCCAGCACGACTACCTCGACTCCGGCTCTCCCGGCCTCCATCACCTGGCCCAGATACGCAAGGTCACCGGCGAATCCATCGCCAAGTCCATCGCCGCGCAGCCGGCCGCCTACGCCGACGCCAAGCGCTGCATGGCCGTGCTTCCCGGCGTGCGCGAACGGCTGGCTGTCGCACTGGATCGCTTCCGGCAGCTCTATCCGTCGATGGAGCTGGCGCCATCCACGGTGGCCGTTGGCCGAGGCAAGCCCGTGGGCGTCACTGACAAGGAGGGTGTCATCATCGGCCTGGAAGCCTTGTGCGGCGTCGGCTATCTCGAAGCCAACCTGGAAGATCGCTTCGTTCATGTGATGGCGCACGAATATGCCCACGTGCAGCAGGCGCGCAAATCGCCGGAGCTGGCCGATTTCGACAAGCCGACCGTACTGCA
This sequence comes from Dyella sp., assembly GCA_039594095.1. Classification (GTDB taxonomy): domain Bacteria; phylum Pseudomonadota; class Gammaproteobacteria; order Xanthomonadales; family Rhodanobacteraceae; genus Dyella_D. The sequence goes on along the minus strand of JBCNOA010000146.1, from coordinate 3,982 downwards.
GCAGTCGCTGCTGGAAGGCGCGGCCGAATTCGTCGGCGAACAGATCTCCGGCAGCGTCGCCTACACCGGCCTGCCCGCGATGGCCAAGGGACGCGAGAAGGAACTCGAAACCGCCTTCGTCGCCGACCAAGACAAGACCGACCTCTCGGCCTGGCTCTACAACGGTACGCTCACCAAGCCGGGCGATCTCGGCTACTGGGTGGGGTATCGCATCGTCAAGGCGTATTACCTGCATGCCAAGGACAAACCGCGCGCACTGCGCGACATCCTGGAAATGAAGGACGCCAAGGCTTTTCTGGCGGCGAGCGGTTGGACGCCGGGCATGCAATTGCCGTAGCCGCACCGTCTTTTCCGGTCCGCGCCGGCATGACGGTCTCCTGTCGGCGCATCGGCCCGCGAGCTCAGGCCCCTGTCAGCGATTTCGTGTAGTACTTCGGCGATTCCACGTATCCCTGGCGCTCGTAGAACCGGTGCGCGTCCGTGCGCCGAGCGTGGCAGTGCAGCTCCATGCGATCGCAGCCGCGCGCCCGCGCCAGTTCCACCGCACGCGCTTCGAGCAACGCGCCGACACCGCGGCCGCGCGCGCTTTCGTCGACGCAGAAGTAGCTGATCCTGCAGAAGTCGCCGGCCAACGCCAGTTGCGGGATGAAGTGCAGCGATATCACGCCGACGAGGCGCTCGCCGTCGACAGCCACAAGCAAGTTTTCGTCGGGATGCGCGAGCAGCTGCGCGATGCGCTGGCGGATGAAGGGTGCCGTCCCGGGATAGCCCAGCACGTCCAGCAGCCTGACGATGGCGTTGGCGTCCGAAGCTGCGGCGTCTCTCAGGTGGATCACGAATCTTCTCCTTGCATGAGGCGGTCGCGGCCGCATGGCGTCAGATGCGTGTCCTCGTAGACCAACGCACATATTGCGGCGCACAAGGCATTGCTGGCATGGTGCAGCCGTCCTGGCGGCCTCGAGCGTGGCGCCGGACATCATCCAGAGACACGAGTTTTCCATGAATCATCCATGCCGGAGGGCGGTTCGGCCCATCCTCGGCTTGTTCGCGTTGCTGCTGCTCTCCCTGGCCTGCGTTCCGTCGCCGGCGCGGGCGCAGGACGTGGTCGTCGCGCCACGCGTTTCCGACAGTCCGCTGGACCGTCCTCTCGCCGAACTGCACCACACGATCTACGGCGCGCGCGAAGGCACACCCTCGAACTTCAACGGCGCCGCCCAGACTGCCGACGGCTTCCTCTGGTTCGGCAGTTCGCAGGGCCTGGTGCGGTTCGACGGCGTGCAGTTCAAGGACATGCTGGGACAGTTGCCGAGCCCGCGCATCCTCGCGCTTTACGGCGACAGCGACGGCAGCCTGTGGATCGGTTACCTGCTGGGTGGCCTCACGCACGCGCGCAACGGCGAGCTGACTCATTACCGGGCCGGCATGGACATTCCCGACGGCACTTTGTTCGCCATCACGCGGGGGCCCGACGGGCGGCTGTGGATCGCCACCACCAAGGGCATCGCGCGGCAGTCGGGCGACCGCTGGGAGACCGTCGGCACGGCGATGGGCTATGCGGGGCATCAGCCGGAAAGCCTGCGCATGATCGATGGCACCTTGTGGATCATCGATGTCGCCGGCACCTGGACGATGCCACCCGGCAGCACGCGCTTCCAGCGCATGGATCGGGAGGCCGGCATCGTGGCGATGTGGAGCCACTTCGGCGATCCGCCGCGGCTTTACGACGTGTCCACGGTCGGCGCCGCGATGGCCGACTCCTCCGGCGCGCTGTGGGTAGCGGTGGACAAGGGGCTGGAGCGCAACCGATGGGTAGCCGATGCCCAGGGCAAGGTGCGGCGCGTGGTCGAACGCTTCACCCATGCCGATGGCCTGTCCAGCGACGAAGTGGCGCAGTTCTTCGAGGACCGCGAGCACAACGTCTGGGTGCTCACCAACCGCGGGCTCGATCAGTTCCGCGCAAGCAAGCTGCATCCGGTGGCGTTTCCGGGACACTTCGCCGGTCCTGCGCTGATGCCCGGCGAAGACGGGCAAGTGTGGGTGGGCAATACCTGGATGCCACCGTTCGCGCTCGGCGGCGAGACGCCGCAGCCTAAGCCCGCCTTGCCCGACGCGGCGACCGCAAGCCTGCGCGACCGGCACGGCACACTATGGATAGCGGGCTTTCGCGGCCTGTTCGCGTATGGCGACGGCCGGCTCCGTACCATCGCGTTGCCGCCGGCCCTGAAAGACGCCGGCAGCCGCTTCCAGGCGCTGGCGCTGGACGACCAGGACGCACTGTGGGTGGGCGTGTCGGGCTTCGGGCTCTACCGCTATGCGCAGGGCCAGTGGTCGCGCATGGATGGTCAGGGCGGGTTCCCCGACGGCACGCCGCTGCGCATGCTGGACGACGGGCAAGGGCGCCTCTGGCTGGGCTACCCGCACGACACGCTGCTGGTGCAATCGCACGGCGGCCTCCAGCGCTATGACGCGGGCAGCGGCTTGCAGGCGGGCAGCATCACCGCCATCGGCGTGCACGGCGATCACGTCTGGATCGGCGGAGACAACGGTCTGTTCGCATTGCGCGGGGACCGCTTCGTGCCGATCGTCGGCGACGATGGGGAGCATTTCAGCGGCGTCAGCGGCATCGTGGAAACCGCCGAAGGCGACGTGTGGCTCAACGCCTTCGACGGGGCCTATCGCCTGGCCGGCGCGGACCTGGGCAAGACCCTGGGCGATGTCGCGCAGCGCGTGCCTTACCAGCGCTTCGGTGCGGACGACGGGCGCGACGGCGTGCCTTCCTCGATCCGTCCGCTGCCCACGCTGATGCAGAGTGGGGACGGGCGCCTGTGGTTCGCGACCAAGACGTCCGTGTCATGGCTGGATCCGAAGCACGTGCTGGAAAACCGCACGCCGCCCGCCGTGTCGATCGATGCGATCCGCAGCGGCGACACCGTTTACCGCGTGCGGGGAAAGATCGAGTTGCCGGCACTGACACGCCGTCTGGATATCGACTACACCGCCGCCTCCATGACCAATCCGCAGCGCGTGCGTTTCCGCTATCGCCTCGATGGCGTGGACGAGGATTGGCAGGAAGCCGGCGACAGCCGCCGCGCTTCGTACACCAATCTCGCGCCAGGCACCTACCGTTTCCGCGTCCAGGCATTCAACGAAGACGGCGTACCCAGCCAGGGCGATTCGAGCGTCGCCTTCGGTATCCGGCCTGCCTGGAACGAGACCACCGCTTTCCGCGCCGCCTGCGTGCTGCTGGCCTTCGTCCTGGTGTGGCTGGCCTTCCTGTTGCGGGCGCGCTACGTCCATGCCCGCGCCTGGGCCACCATCGAGGCGCGCCATGCCGAGCGCGAACGCATCGCGCGCGAGCTGCACGACACTTTGCTGCAGGGGATTCAGGGCCTGCTGTTGCGCGTACAGGTCTGGGCCGCCGATGCGTCGCTGCCGGCGGCGCGCCGCCAGGAAATGGAAGCCGCGGCGGATCGCGCCCGCGATCTCCTGAGCGAAGGCCGCGACCGCATCGTCGTGCTGAGGCAGCCCGGCGTCGCCAGCGAGAACCTCGCCGATGCGCTGCGCGAAACCGGAGAGGAATACGCCGCCACCCACGGCGCATCGTTCGAACTCATCGAGCGCGGCTCGTGCTCGCTGGACGCCGCCATCGTGAGCGAGGTGGTGGAGATCGCTCGCGAAGCCATCCGCAACGCCTTCCTGCATGCCAAGGCATCCGGCATCCGGGTCGAGCTTCTGCACACGTGGCTTTGCCTGCGCATCACCGTGAGCGACGACGGCCAGGGCATCGATCCGCAACGGCTGCGCGCGGGCGGACGCGACGGTCATTGGGGCATGGACGGCATGCGCGAACGCGCCCGGCATATCGGTGCGCGACTGCGCTGGCGCTCGCGCCGCGGCGAAGGCACCGTCGTCCGTCTGTTCGTGCCACGCTGGGCGCGCCGGCCGGCGCGTTACGCGCGCTAGAGAACGTGCGCTGGAGACG
>JBCNOA010000145.1:0-10545 GCA_039594095.1 Dyella sp. | reverse complement strand
GAACGCGCGCATCAGCGTCATGGGCGGCGAACAGGCCGCGTCGGTGCTGGCCACCGTGCGCCGCGACGGCCTCGAGGCCTCGGGCAAGAGCTGGAGCGCCGAAGACGAAGAAGCGTTCAAGTCGCCGATCCGCGACCAGTACGAGCGCCAGGGCCACCCCTACTACGCCAGCGCACGGCTGTGGGACGATGGCATCATCGACCCGGCGGATACCCGCCGCGTGCTCGGCCTGGCGATCTCCGCCTCGCTCAACGCGCCGATCGAGCCGCAGCGCTACGGCGTGTTCCGCATGTAACCGAACGGAAGAAAACACAGAGATTCCAAGGGGGAATCAAGGATGATGGTAGGTATCGACCTAGGCACGACGCACTCGCTGATCGGTCAGTTCGGCGCGGACGGCCCGCGACTGTTTCCCAACGCGCTGGGCGAATGGCTGACTCCTTCGGTCGTGAGCGTCGACGACGAAGGGCATGTGATCGTCGGCCAGGCCGCTCGCGATCGCATGGTGAGCCACCCCAACGACAGCGTCGCCGCCTTCAAGCGCTGGATGGGGACGCCGCGCGAAACCAGGCTCGGCTCGCGCAGCTTCCGTCCGGAAGAGCTGTCCGCGCTCATCCTGCGCTCGCTCATCGCCGACGCCGAAGCCGCCACCGGCGAGAAGGTCACCGAAGCGGTGATCAGCGTGCCGGCCTATTTTTCCGATGCCCAGCGCAAGGCGACCCGCGCGGCCGGCGAGCTGGCCGGCATCCGCGTGGAAAGACTGATCAACGAACCGACCGCCGCCGCCCTCGCCTACGGATTGCAGGAACAGAGCGACGGTTCGCGTTTCGCCATCTTCGATCTGGGCGGCGGCACCTTCGACGTTTCCATCCTGGAGCTCTTCGACGGCGTGGTCGAAGTGCATGCCAGCGCCGGCGACAACTTCCTGGGCGGCGAGGATTTCCTCGACGTCCTCGTGCAAGCGTTCTGCTCGGACACTGGCCTCGTGCCTGAAAAGCTGCCCATGGGCGAACTGGGCCAGCTGCGGCGGCGCCTGGAGCTGCTCAAGCGTTCGCTCGGCGGCCCTGGCCAGGCTTCGGTGGAGATGACGCTGGAAGGGCAGCCGCGCTCCTGGACCATCGACGAGGACCGCTTCGCGCGGCTGTGCGATCCGCTGATCCAGCGCATGCGCGCGCCGGTCGAACGCGCCATGCGGGACGCGCGCCTGCAGCCGTCGCAGTTGAGCGAGATCGTGCTGGTCGGCGGCGCCAGCCGCATGCCGCTGGTGGCGAGACTGGTGTCGCGCATGTTCGGACGCCTGCCGCTGCGCCACGTCAATCCCGACCAGGCGATCGCGCTGGGCGCGTGCATCGCCGCGGGCCTGAAGGCGCGCGACCAACGCCTGGAAGAGATCATTCTCACCGACGTGTGCCCTTACACGCTCGGCACGGCGGTCTCGCGCCGCGACGGCAACGGCCAGGTGATGGGCGGCCTGTTCTCGCCGATCATCCACCGCAACAGCACGGTGCCGGTCAGCCGCGAAGAAACCTATTACCCCCTGTACGACAACCAGAAGGTGCTGAACCTCGACGTCTATCAGGGGGAAAGCCCCATGGTCGACCGCAACATCAAGCTCGGCGAAATGATGGTCGCGTTGCCGCCCAACCGCCCAGCGAGCGAGAACGGCGTGCGCCTGCGTTTCACCTACGACATCAATGGCGTCCTGCAGGCCGAGGCCACGGTGCTGAGCACCGGCGAGAAGCACGAGCTGATCCTGGAGCAGAACCCCGGTCTGCTCAGTCCCGAGGAGATCCGCGCCCGTCTCGCGGCCTTGCAGGACATCAAGATCCACCCGCGCGACAAACAAGAAAACATCGCCGTGCTCGCGCGCGCCGAACGTCTCTACGAGGAACATCTGCAGGCGCGCGATACCGTGCAGCAGTGGATCGCGCAGTTCCGGCAATCGCTGGAGACCCAGGACGAGCACCTCATCCGCGAACACCGCGGCCACTTCAGTACCGCGCTCGACCAGCTGGAGCGGCAACTCTGATGTGGGCTTTCCAATTGCTCGGACTGTCGCCCGACGCCGACGAACGCAGCATCAAGCGCGCTTATGCGCAGCGTCTGCGCACGACGCGTCCTCACGAGGACCCGGCGGGTTTCCAGCGCCTGCGCGAGGCATACGAGCTCGCGCTGCGCCTGTGCAAGCACCGGACCGTCGACGATCCTCAGACACAGCGCTTGGAAACGGAAACGATGGCGTCGCCCGCGCTGCCGCCCACGCCTGCACCATCTTCCGCGGAGCCGCCGGCCGCTCCCGATACGCTCCCCTCCCGGCCGCGGCCAGTCGCGACCGTGGCGCGGACAGCCGCCCCTCTTCCCGCTCCCGTCGTGGATCTGGAGCGGCTGCTGGACGAACTGCTGTCAGTCGCCGAACGGGGGCATCCGGAAGCGCTGTTGCAATGGCTGGGCAGCCGGCATGAGCTGTGGTCGCTGCACGCCAAGGCCGCACTGGGCCAGCGCATGATGGCGCGCCTCCACCAGCGCCCCGCCGCCATGCCAGGCGAGTGCTTCGATGCCCTGCTCCGCTTCTTCGATCTCGATCACGTACGTGCCGGCTACGATCCCTTCGCTCTGCAGCGGCTGCGCCGGCGCATGCGGCTGACATGGGAAATGCAGCCCGAGCACATCGAAGCCCTGGCCATGCGCGCACACGATCCCGCTTGGCCCGGCCGCGCGCCCAACGTCAAGATGACGCGCCGCATGCTGCAACAGCTTTCGCGTCCATTCCGCTGGTGGCAGGCGCTATCGGCAGCGCTGCTGCCGGAGCGGCCCGGCGAACTGGCGCGTTTTGCGGAGCGCCTGAGCGAAGGCCACGTGGAGGAACTGCTCCCGTACCTGCCGCACGCACAGTTGCGGTTCTGGCTGCAGGCGGGCGAACGCGTGCTGTCGCTACCTCGCTTCGCGGTCAATGCCGTACGTATCGTGGCCGGCACCGCCGTCGCCATCGCCATCATGGCCGTGCTTTTCGAGGTGATCACGCTCACGGGCGGTAACGCCGACAAGGCCTGGGACGTCTTTCCCACCATCTCGGCGTGGATCGCGGGCATCGCCGGCCTGGCGTTCGCCTACATGGGCTGGCAATGGCTGGACTACTTTCAACGCCTGCCCGAGTCCGCCGGCCAGCGCTGGGCCTGGTTGCGCTGGCTGTGCATCCCCCTGATCGCGGCGCTGGCGCTGGCGCTCAAATATCTGGGCGTGAACGAGCTGGCGGGCGACCTGGTCGTGATCCTGGCCATCGTGCTGGCCGTGCGTCGCTACCGCGAGCGCAGCGGCGCCGGTCCGTTCCGGATCCGCATTCATCCGATCGGATGGATCGTCGCGATCAACGTGCTGCGACCGCTGCTTGCGAGCAGCGGCCTGTCCGGATTTCCGCTGGTGGAACTCGGCGCCTGCATCGCGCTGGGGTTCTGGGCGGCCGACGCATGGAAGGAGCGCGAACGGCGTCGCCCGAGCAGGGCCGCGGCCTGACGCTCCTATTCAGTGCGATGGGCGATTGCGCGGCCGGAATTCCAGCGGCTGCGCATCCGGCCGCGCCGCCGACGGCGGCTTCGGACCGCAGCTGCCGCAGGTACCGCAACCGTCGCCGCAACTGCCGGTGGCCTGCGCGGGTTGCAAGCGTCGGCCGACGGCACGCACCCAGGGCTTTCGCCACGGCTTGTTGAGCGATGCCGACGCCGCGGCCAGCCAGCGGGTGCTCAGGCCTGGCAGCAGCTTGCGGAAGGCGTAGAAGGCGCTGAACGCGACCAGCAGGCCGATGATCAGTCCCTGCACCAGATGGAACGCACTCATGTCAGCGCCCTCGCCACCTGGTAGGTGATCAGCGAAGCCAGGTAGGCCAGGCCGAACAGATACCCCGCCGTGATCGCCACGTTGCGCCACGAGTTGGTCTCTCGGCGGATCACCGCCAGCGTCGACATGCACTGCGGCGCGAACACGTACCAGGCCAGCAGCGACAGCGCCGTGGCCAGCGACCACTGTTGCGCGATCACCGGACCGAGCTGGCTGGCCAGCGCATCGTCGCCGCCGGACATGGCATACACCGTGCCCAGCGCCGACACCGCCACTTCGCGCGCGGCCAGGCCGGGAATCAGCGCGATGCAGATCTGCCAGTTGAAGCCGATCGGCGCGAACACGTAGTGCAGCGCATGGCCAAGGCGGCCGGCGAGGCTGTAGTCGATGGCCGGTTGGGTCGCGCCTTCCGGCGGCGCCGGGAAGCTCGACAGGAACCACAGCAGTACGGTCAGCGCCAGGATGATGCCGCCCACGCGCTTCAGGAAGATCAGCGCGCGTTCCCACAGGCCCAGCGCGATATCGCGCGGATTGGGCAAGCGGTACGACGGCAGCTCCATCAGCAGCGCATGTTCGCTCTTGTCCTTGCGGAAGCGCTTGATCACGAATGCCACGGTCAGCGCGCTGACGATGCCCGCCACGTAGAGCGTGAAAAGCACCACGCCCTGCAGGTTGAACACGCCCCACACCGTGCGCTGCGGAATGAAGGCGGCGATCAGCAGCGTGTACACCGGCAGACGCGCCGAGCAGGTCATCAGCGGCGCCACCAGGATCGTGGTCAGACGGTCGCGCGGGTCGGTGATGCTGCGCGTGGCCATGATGCCGGGGATGGCGCAGGCGAAGCTCGACAGCAGCGGGATGAAGGCGCGCCCGGTCAGGCCCGCCTTGAACATCAGCTTGTCCAGCAGGAACGCGGCGCGCGGCAGGTAGCCGGATTCCTCCAGCACCAGAATGAACAGGAACAGGATCAGGATCTGCGGCAGGAACACCAGCACCGCGCCCAGGCCCGCGAAGATGCCGTCGTTGAGCAGGCTGTGCAGCGCGCTCTGCTCCGGCAGAAAACCGGTCACCCATGCGCCGAAGGACGTCACGCCCACTTCGATCGCGTCCATCAGCGGCTTGGCCCAGGAAAACACCGCCTGGAAGATCAGGAACATCAGCACCGCGAGGATGCCCAGGCCGAACACCGGATGCAGCGCCCAGCGATCGAGCGCATCGTCGATGGCCGCGGTGCTGCGCGGCATCACCACCGTGGCGGCGAGCAGCTCGCGCACCTGCGCGTGCAGATCGGCGCGGCTGGCCGGGTCGTCCGGCAGCACGGGCGGTGCGGCAGGCACCTCGCCGTCGACGCGTTCGATCAGCGCGCGCGCACCGCCGCGCTTGATCGCGATCGTCTCGACCACGGGAATGCCCAGGCGGCGCTGCAGTTCGGGAATGTCGATGCGGATGCCGCGACGACGCGCGGTGTCCATCATGTTCAGCGCCAGCACCACCGGGCGGCCCAGGCGCTTCACTTCGAGCACGAAGCGCAGATGCAGGCGCAGATTGGTGGCGTCGGCCACGCACACGATCAGGTCGGGCGCCGGCTCGCCGGGATAGACGCCCTCGCACACGTCGCGGGTGATCTGCTCGTCCGGGCTGGTGGCGTCGAAGCTGTAGGTGCCGGGCAGGTCCAGCAGGTGAAGCACACGTCCGCTCGGTGCCGTGAAACGGCCTTCCTTGCGTTCCACGGTGACGCCGGCGTAGTTGGCCACCTTCTGGCGGCCGCCGGTGAGCTGGTTGAACAGCGCCGTCTTGCCGCAGTTGGGGTTGCCCACCAGGGCGATGCGCAGGGTGCTCGCGCTCATGCCCGCTCTCCTTTGGCCTGCTCTCCGGTCCGGACGCTGATGCGCGCGGCTTCGGTGCGGCGCAGTGCGAAACGCGTGGAGCCGATCTGGATCAGCAGGGGATCCGCGCCCAGCGGCCCGCGCGCCACCACGCGGACGGGTTCGCCCTCGACAAAGCCCAGGTCGCGCAGGCGCTGCGCGATCAAATCGTCGGCATGAGCATCGTCCACTCGGTCCACCACGGCAGGCGCCCCATTGGGCAGGTCGGACAGTCGCACGGCTACCACTCAAATAAGAATGGTTCGCATTGTACATGGGTCGGCCTTCCGCGGGGGAATGCCCCCGCGGCGCGTTGCCGCGCCGTCGCCGGCGCAAGCTCTTGCTCCCGCCTGCCTTCCCTTAACCTAGGCACCTTTCCAGCCCGGGTTTCCTCATGTACACGAGCCTCCAGAGCAACGACCGCGCCGGCATTCGCACCCTCGCGCTGAACCGTCCGCAACTGCACAACGCCTTCGACGACACACTGATCGCGGAGCTGACGGACGCGCTGAGGGCGGCGGGCAGCGACCCGGCCGTGCGCGCAGTCGTGCTCACCGGCGAGGGCGCCAGCTTCTCCGCCGGCGCCGATCTCAACTGGATGCGCGGCATGGCCAAAGCCAGCGAGGCGCAGAACCGCGAGGATTCCCTCCGCCTGGCCCGCCTGATGCGCACGCTCCAGTACCTGCCCAAGCCCACGGTGGCGCGCGTCAACGGCGCCGCCTACGGGGGCGGCGTGGGGCTGATCGCGTGCTGTGACATCGCCATCGGCACCGACGCCGCGAAGTTCGGCCTGACCGAGGTCAAGCTGGGCTTGGTGCCGGCGGTGATCTCGCCCTATGTGGTCGCGGCGATCGGCCTGCGCCAGGCGCGGCGCCTGTTCCTCACCGGCGAGCTATTCGACGCGCCGACCGCGCAGCGCATCGGCCTGCTGCACCAATGCGTACCGGCCGACAGCCTGGACGAGGCGGTCGACGGCACGCTCGCCGCGCTGGCCAAGGCCGGCCCCGTCGCACAGGCCGAAGCCAAGCGCCTGGCGCTGGGCGTGGCGGGCCTGGACGAAACCCGCGCGGAGGCCATCGATCGCGAGAATGCCGCGCTCATCGCCCGCTTGCGCGTCTCGGCCGAAGGCCAGGAAGGACTCGGCGCCTTTCTCGACAAGCGCACGCCCGCCTGGTTGGCCCAGGCATAAACTGCGGTTCGGCATCCGCGGGCCCTGTTCGCGCCCGTCCCATGCGCGTCCACCCCGCCCGTCTCCATCCCATCCGTGTCACCGAAGGAGTCCGTCCCATGCTCGACCATATCGGCGTGCCCGTTTCGAACTACGCGCGCAGCAAGGCGTTCTACGAGCGCGTACTCGCCCCGCTCGGCGGCGGACTGGTGATGGAAGTCACCCAGGAGGTCACCGGCTCCCGCGCGCACGGCGGCTTCGGCCGCGACGGCAAGCCGAGCTTCTGGATCAGCGCCGATCCGATCGCGCCGTTGTCGTCCATCCACGTGGCCTTCGTCGCGCCGACCCGCGAGGCGGTCGACCGCTTCTACCAGGCGGCCCTCGCCGCCGGCGCCACGGACAACGGCCCGCCCGGCCTGCGTCCTCACTATCACGCCAGCTACTACGCGGCTTTCGTCCTGGACCTGGACGGCCACAACGTGGAAGCCGTCTGCCACCTGCCCGCCTGACCCGGCCTCGAGGACTTCCCATGCCCCGCCATATCGTCAACATCGCCGATCTCGAGCCGCAGGCCGTTCCCCTGGCCTTCGCTCCCACCGGCGCCGCCGCCGACCGCTACGATCCGCGCGTCGCGCGCATCGCACCCATGCTTGGCGCGCAGAAGCTCGGCTACAACCTCACCGTGCTGCCACCCGGCAAGCGCGGCTATCCGTTCCACAACCATCGCGTGAACGAGGAAATGTTCTTCGTGCTGGAAGGCGAAGGCGAAGTGCGCATCGGCACCGAACGCCACGCGATCCGCCCCGGCGACATCATCGCCTGCCCCCCGGGCGGTCCGGAGAGCGCGCACCAGATCATCAACACCGGCAGCGCCGACCTGCGCTACCTCAGCATCAGCACCCGGGATTACCCGGAAGTGTGCGAATACCCCGACAGCGGCAAGTTCGGCGTGATGGCCGACTATGGCCCGGCGGCAGACGGCACGCCGCAGTTCTTCCGGGTGATAGGACGGCAGGGCGAATCGGTGGATTACTGGGAAGGCGAGTAGCCGTCGTCGGGCGCTGGCGACACTATGGATTTCGATTTGTCGCCTTAGCGCGCTTTGCTGTGCCGGATTCGTTTGGCTATAGCCGCCTTCCCGCGAGCACCCGCCCCTCAACCCGCCTTCTCCCCAGCGGGGAGAAGGAGAAGTGATGTATTGGGGCGAGCAAACATCTCCGGCGTCAGCCGCGACGCTCGGCCTGGCCGTGTCGCCACTGGACGATTCGCTTCGCTCGCCCCGGCCTGTACCGGAATGACGAGATAGGTGGCGTGGCAGCCAGATCCCGGCCCACGCCGGAACGTCCGCTCCCCACTCGCCAAGAAACCATGCTGCGCCGCGCATCGGCCTGAAACGCCCGTTCTGTTAGTTTTATCGACTTTGCACCCACCCCATCGGACCCGTGCATGTTCGAGCGCGTACTCATTGCCAACCGCGGCGAAATCGCCTGCCGCGTGATCCGCACCTGCCGCCGTCTCGGCATCCACACCATCGCCGTCTACTCCGAGGCCGACGCCGACGCGCAGCACGTGCGTCTGGCGGATGAGGCCTGGCCGATCGGCGGACCGCGTCCGGCCGATTCCTATCTGCGTACCGACGCCATTCTCGAAGTCGCCCGGCACAGCGGTGCCCAGGCCATCCATCCCGGCTACGGCTTCCTTTCCGAGAACACCGCCTTCGCGCGGGCCTGCGCGGATGCCGGCATCGCCTTCATCGGCCCCCGCCCGGAAAGCATCGACGCCATGGGCTCCAAGGCCGCCGCGAAGGCGCTGATGGAAAAGCACGACGTGCCGCTGGTGCCCGGCTATCACGGCGACGACCAGGACGCGGAGGTCCTCGCCGAACAGGCCCGACGCACCGGCTTCCCACTGATGATCAAGGCCGCCGCGGGCGGCGGCGGCAAGGGCATGCGCATCGTGCGCGCGGAAAAGGAATTCGCCGACGCGCTCGCCTCCGCCCAGCGCGAGGCGGCCAACGCCTTCGGCGACACGCGCGTGATTCTGGAGCGCTATGTCGAACACCCGCGCCATATCGAGTTCCAGGTCTTCGGCGATATCCACGGCAACGTGATTCACCTCAACGAGCGCGAATGCTCCGCCCAGCGCCGCTACCAGAAAGTGCTGGAGGAAACGCCCTCGCCCTTCCTCACGCCGGAACGCCGCGCCGCCATGGGCGCCGCCGCGGTGGCCGCCGCACGCGCGGTGGACTACGTGGGCGCAGGCACCGTGGAATTCATCGTCGGCCAGGACGGTGAATTCTTCTTCATGGAGATGAATACGCGCCTGCAGGTGGAGCATCCCGTCACCGAGGAGACCCTCGGCCTCGACCTGGTCGAATGGCAACTGCGCGTCGCCGCCGGCGAGCCGCTGCCGCTGCGCCAGGAGGACATCCACGCGCACGGCCATGCCATCGAAGTGCGTCTCTATGCGGAAGACCCGGATCAGAACTTCCTCCCCGGCTCCGGCAAACTGTTGCGACTGCGATTGCCCGAACCATCGCGCCACGTGCGCATCGACGGCGGCGTGATCGAAGGCGACACGGTCACCATCTTCTACGACCCGATGATCGCCAAGCTGATCGTGCACGATCGCGATCGTCCGCAAGCGCTCGAACGCCTGCGCGAGGCGCTGATGCATTGCGAGATCGCCGGGCCCAAGTCGAACATCGCTTTCCTCGAACGCCTTGCCCGCCATCCGGCGGTGGTCGGAGGCTTCATCGATACCGGCTATCTCGACCGTCACCTGGACGAATTCCTCGTCGGCGATGCCGCGCCACCGACGCGCATGCTGTTCGCGGCCACCGTCGCGGCACTGCTGCATGACGAACGCGCCATCGTCGCCGAGGCTCGCCACGGCGCCGATCCGTTTTCGCCCTGGGCACGTGCAGACGCCTGGCGCGTGGGTCACGCCGGCAAGCGGATCGTGGCGCTGTCGATGCGCGAGCAGCGTTACGAGATCGAAGCCCATGGCCATGACGGCGATTACCGGCTGCGCCATGGCGAAGAGGAATGCCACGTCGCTGGCGCCCGCCACGACGGCAACGCGCTGAGCGCCCGCTTCGACGGTGAATCGCTGCGCCTGCCCGTGCGCGCCGATGCCCAACGCGTGCTGGTGCACGATGCCGACGGCAGCCGCCATGCTTTCGCTCGTGCCGCGGCGTTCGCCTGGGCGTCGAAGGAAGGCGCTGGCGGCAACCAGATCATCGCGCCCATGCCCGGCCGCATCGTGCTGGTGAAGGCCAAGCCAGGAGACCAGGTGGAAGAAGGCCAGGAGTTGCTGGTGATGGAAGCCATGAAGATGGAGCTGGCGCTCAAGGCGCCACGCGCCGGCACCATCGACAGCATCGGTGCGGAGCAAGGCGATTTCGTGGAGGCGGACACCGTCCTGGTGCGCTTCGCTTCGTGATCTCGCGTTAAGACAGATCGCAGCGTTGGCGGGCAGAATGCTGCCCGCCATTCAAGGCGCACACCAAGGAAGAACCACCATGAGCCGTTCCCTCCGCCTGCCCACCCTGCTGTTTGCGCTCGTACCGGCTTTCGCCGCGCATGCCGACGACGTGAAGGGCAGCAAGGACCATCCCCTGCTCACCCGCTTCACCGGCGCCAGCATCAACGCTTACGACCAGGCCGAGTACAACGAGGC
>JBCNOA010000144.1:0-10613 GCA_039594095.1 Dyella sp. | reverse complement strand
GTGCCGAGCTGGTCGGTGCCCACGACGTTGCCGGTGCTGCCGCCGGTTGCGCCGTTGGCCACGGTGTACGTGTCGTTCTTCGCCGTGATGGCGACATCGCCGATCGGCGTGTCCGTGGTGCCGGTCGCGGTGGTTGGCGAACCGCCGCCCGGCGGCGTGCCGCTCACCGTGGCGACGTTGTGAAGCGCGACGCCCGCATCGACGTCCGCCTGGGTGACGGTGTAGGTGAAGCTGCCGCAGTTGGCGGTCTTGCCCGGATCGATGGACGTCGGCGAACACGTCAGCGTGGTGCTTCCGGCCATCGGATCGGACACGGTCAGGCCGTTCAGCGTGAGATTGCCGCTATTGGTCGCCGTGATGACGTAGTTGATGGTCTCGCCCACGTCCGCCTTGCCGTTGCCGTTGGCGTCGTTGAGCGTGGCGGTCTTGGTCACCTGCAGTGCCGGCGTGCCCTGCACGGTGGTCTGCGCGGTGGACGTGTTGTCGGCCGTATTGGCGGTGGGCTCGCCGACCGTGGTGTCGGTGGTGGCGAGCTTCACCGTCGCGGTGTTGGTGATGGTGCCGGTGATGCTGGTCGGCGCAGTCGCGTTGATCGTTACCGTGACGCTGCCGTTGGCCGGCAGGCTCTGCACGGCGCCGGTGATGGTGTAGCCGGCCGCGTCGCTGCCGGTGACGCTCACGCCGAGCGCACCGCACACCGCGCCGCCGGTCGCGTTACCGCAGGTGACGCCGCCCGCCGTGACGCCGGTGATGCCCACGGGCAGCGTATCGGTGAAGATGGCGCCGGTGGCCGTGTGCGTGCCGTGGTTGCTGATGGCGAGCGTGTAGCTCAGCGGCTGGCCGGCCTGCACCGTGGCAGGGCCGGTCTTCACCAGTTTCAGGTCGGCGATGCGCGGAATATTGGTGAGCGTGCAGTCCACGCGGTCGCCCAGCTGTTGCAGGTCGACCGTGGGCGGATTGGCCGGGTCGAACGTGCCGCTGGGCAGCGCGGTGGCCGAACCGGGGTTGGCGTTAGTGCAGGCGATGGTGCGGTCGTACTGCTGCAGCGTGGACTTGCTGCCGGCGGCCATCTCCTCCTTGAGGGTGATGACGTTGCCCGGCATGGTCGCCTGGCCGCTGATGTAGGTGTAGTTGCCGCTGGCCGAGCCGGAGGTGGAGGTGTTGATGATCTCCTGGCCCTTGACGTTGATGACGCGGTACGTGAACTGGTCGCTGCTGTCGAGGCGGCCGCTCGGCAACGCCTTGCGCAGGCGCACGCCGCCCCAGCGCACGCCGAAGGCGAAGCCCTGCAGGCTGCTGCTGTTGGTGTGCACCTGGCCCATCACGGTGAACGGGCTGCCGGTGCGCGTGGTCGAGAACACCGCCGCGTTGGCCGTGCCGCTTTTGCCGACCAGGCGGAGGCAGTCGACCATGCCGCTGCATGCCGACGCGGGCGTGGAAGGAATGCTGCCGGTGCCCGGCGCGCCATAGGCGAGGTTGTTGCTCGCCGAGGCGCCCAGCCATTCCACCAGGTTGAATGGGCTGCCGCCGGACACCACGCCGAAATCGAGATACTCGTTGGAATTGGTGCTCTCGCCGTCGGCCAGCACCATCTCGAAGGCGTTGGTGCTTTCCACGCCGCTCGGACCGAACAGGTGGATGTCGCGCAGCGTGACCGTCGTGTTGTTCGCGACGGAGCCGGTGTTGGTGTACAGCGCCGCGGTGTTCGGCTTGTATATCGTGTAGTAGCCGGTGCTGCCGCTGAACTGCGAGCCGGACCAGGTCGGCGCCTGCACGCCCTTGAGGCCGGCGCTGGTGCCCACGTTGCTCACATCGACGGTGAACGTCATCGTGGAGCCGTCGGGCAGCGAGAAGTTGAGCGGCGTCGAGCCGTTGGCGTTCAATGTCACGCCGTCCAGCTGCAACCAGCAGATCTCGTCGACGTGCGCGCCCAGCGAATTGGGGTCGGCCATGCGACATTCGTTGGCCTGAGCCACGGCGGGCAATGCCAGGCCGAGCGCGCACAGCGCGAGCAAAGCGAGGAGCCTTCCGAGGAACGACGCGCGGCGGCGTCTCCTTATGTTGCGATCACCATCCAGCAAAGCGGCCATATCCCTGCACTCTCATGCTCGTGGCGCCGGAGGCGCACGCGCGCCCGGCGGGACTTCCCCCGCGGGGAGCCCGGTTCGATGGCGATGTGTGATCGCCCGGAAAGTGGCGCAGCCGTCCCCGCCTCCCGTGTTGGAGGGAGGTGCAAGCACGCGGCAAAAAAACCCTCGCCGCCGCTGCCCGGAAGCAGGACGGATGCAGCCACACGTCGGCTAGAGATGGGTGAGGATGTGTCGGCGGCAGTCCCTGAGCTGCCGTCACGGCCTCAAACTGAAAGCCTTGCTGACGACACCGGTTACCCCCTTTGGCACGAGCCCCGGTACATCACGGAAGCCCGGCCAATGTCGGCGTATCCCATTTACGCCGAATCGGTGTCGTCAGCGGCGCGGATGGTAAGCGCCGCCTAAGCGAAGGTGTGAGGTGGCGTTATGGGAACTTGCGTATCGCCAGGCGCGACGCACTGCCGCCGCGCCAAAACTCTGGCGCGACCGGTTGCACATGGCGAAGATCGGGAAAGGCTTTGCGGCAAGCTGGAACCGCGGGGAACGACCGCTGCGCGGATTTTGCCGGGGCGGAAGCGCGAGGCTCGCGAAGAGGCGCTTCGGCTTGCGTTCGGCGGCCCGAAATGACCAAGACCGGGCGGCGGAGTACTGCACCGCATCGTCGATGCCGATGCAATCGCACGTATCGGAAACTGTGAACCAGTCGCGTCGATCGCGCGACGCGGCGACGCGCCCTACTCCCTCGCGGCCACCGCATCGCCGTGGGACGCCTTGCGGAACTGGTTGGGCGTCACGCCCATGCGTTCGCGGAAGGCGGTGATGAAGTTGCAGGCGCTGCGGAATCCCACGCTCTCGGCGATGTCCTGCATGCCCAGCGAAGTTTCCATCAGCAGCTCGCGCCCCTTGCGCAGGCGCTCTTCGCGGATCCACGCGAACACGGTCGTACCCATGTGTTGCCGGAAGATCGCCGAGAGGCGCTTGTCGTGCGTGCCCACCTTGCGCGCGATCTCTTCCAGCGAAGGCAGCGCGCCGAGCTGCTCGCGGATCAGCCGCACCGCGGCGCGCAGGGTGATCTCGTCGTGCGAGAGGAAGGTATCCGCCTCCGCGGTGCCGACCGCATGCGCGCGCGGGCCGAGCTGCATGTGGATGCGCACGCGCGCCAGCACTTCGTCCGGATGGCAGGGTTTGAGCACGTAGTCGACGCCGCCGTGGCTCAGTCCTTCCAGACGCTCCTCGATGGCGCCGGCGGAACTGAGGAAGATCACCGGGATGTGCTGCGTGCGCGGGGCTTCCTTGAGCAACCGGCAGGTGGCGAAGCCGTCCAGCACCGGCATGCGCACGTCCAGCAGGATCAGGTCCGGCTGCAGGGCCAGCGCGCGCTGGAAGCCCTGGCGCCCGTCGACGGCGAGCGTCACGCGATAGCCCTCGCCCCGCAGCAGGTTCTGCAGGGCGCGCAGCTCTTCGGGCGAATCCTCAATCACCAGGATGTGCGGTGATCCTTGCGCTGGCATCGTTTTCCCCTGTGGCGGCCGTAGGCCGCTGCCAACCGCCCGTTGCCATATCGGCTTGCGGACCGGGCGAGTATATAGCGCCTTCCGTGATACCGTCCGCCCGGACAAAACCGCGGTCCGTCCGCGCAAAGAAATTGCCGCCGCCAAGCCCGTATGCTGCGCGCCCATCCCCACCCCGCGTTGCTTGGCAGTCTGCATGGTCCTGACCGATTACCTCGACGATCTCTACCTGCTCACCCGCGTCATCGAAGCAGGCGGGTTCGCCGCGGCCGCGCGGCAGACCGGCATGACCCGGTCGCTGCTCAGCCGGCGCATCGTCGGCCTGGAGCACCGGCTGGGCGCACAGCTGCTGTTGCGCAACGCACGCCACTTCGCGGTGACGCCATTGGGCCAGGAGGTCTATCGCCACGCGCTGATGATGTGCGAATCCGCGGAAGGAGCCATTCAGGCCGTGCAGGACGCCTCCGCCAGCCCCGGCGGCAAGGTACGCATCGACGTGCCGGACATGGCGGGCGATCTGCTATCGCAGGCGGTGGTCGCGGTGTCGACGCAGCACGAGCGCCTGCAACTGGCGCTCAGCACCAACGGCGGTCTGGAAGCGCTGCTCGCGCAGCGCGTGGACCTGGCCTTGCACATGGACGAGAAGATGCCCGACCGCGGCGACATCGTGGCGCACAAGCTCTGTCACGTGCGCATGGTGACGGTCGGCAGCCCGCGCCTGCTTCGCCGGATCGGCTCGCCGGATCATCCGGACCAGCTCGACGACCGCCACTGCCTGGGCTATGCGGCACCCGGCGGCACGCGCCAGTGGACGCTGCGCGGCGCGCGCCCGCGCAAGCCGGACGGTCCGCTCACCACCGGCCACCTCTCCACGCTGCTGGTCGCGGCGCGCGAAGGCACCGGCATGGCCCAGCTGCCGCTCTATGCCTGCTCGGAAGATCTCAAATCCAACCGCCTGCAGCGCGTGTTCGAAGACTTCGATCCCGATCCGATGCCGGTGCACCTGCTCAGCCTGTCCGGCCTGGCGCTTACGGCGACGATGCGCGGCGTGGTGCAGAGCCTGCGCAAGCAGCTGGCCTCCGCGCGGCTGCCGGGCGTCACCACGGGCGAGCACTGAGCTACGGCACCGCCCCTTTCTCCGCGTTGGTGCCCGCCGCGATCCCCCTCAGCGCATCTCGATCGTCAGACAGGCGCACGCCGCGCGGCCAGCCGATCGATCCGCTCCAGCAATGCCTTGCCGCTCGCCGGCTTGAGCAGCGCGTCGTCGAAGGCGAGCGCGCCGCCACTGTGGGCCGGGCGCGGCGGCAGCGAGGAATAGAGCAGCACGGGCAGCGTGGCGTGTTCGCGCCGCAACGCGCGCAGCAAGGCCCAACCGTCCATGCCCGGCATGAACTGGTCGGTCACGACCAGATCCACCGCCTGCTCCCGCAATGCCGCGAGCGCTTCTTCGCCGGAGGCGGCCGCCACGCTCTCGAAGCCGAAGCCGTCCAGCAGATCGCACAGCATCTCGCGGCTCTGCACCTGGTCGTCGACCACCAGGATGCGCCGGCCGGCACCGTCGATCGGATGCGCGGCGCCCTCCACGTCCGGCATTTCATGCTCGAGCTCGTCTTCCTTGGCGAGGGCGACGTCCAGCACGAATCCGAAGCGGCTGCCGCCGCCCGGCGCGGCGTCGATGCCCAGGCGGCTGCCCATGCGCTCCAGGATCTGCGTGACGATCGACAAGCCCAGTCCGTGGCCGTCGTATGACGCGGCATTGCCGCCGCGCGCGAACGGTTGCGCGAGGCGATCGCGCTCGGACGGCTCGATGCCGATCCCGCTGTCTTCCACCGTGACCATCAGCCATACCCGGCCCGGCGAGCCCGGCGCGGCCGCGACCGACAGCTGGACATGACCATCGACCGTGAACTTCGCCGCATTGCCGATGAGGTTGGTCAGCACCTGGCGAAGGCGCCGGAAATCCAGCCGGACCAGCGCAGGAAGATCCTCGGCGAAACGCGTCGTGAAGCGATTGCCGCGCCGCTCCGCCAGCAATGCGCCCTGCTCGGCCACGCCGTGCAGGAAGAAGTGCAGATGGCCGGGCGCTTCGATCAGCTCCAGCTCCGTGAGCTCGTCGCGGGAAAACTCCAGCAACTCGTCGATCAGATCCAGCTGCTGGCGCACGCTGCTTTCGATCAGCGCCGGATAGTCGCGCTGCCGGCTTCCGCCGCGCCATTGCCGCAGGCTTTCCACGATGCCGGCCAGCGGCGAGCGCAAGTCATGGCTGATGCGCGCCAGCAGCATGCTGCGCGCGCGAACGGCGCTCTGCAGCTGCTCCGTGCGCACCGCTACCGCTTGTTCCAACCGCTGTGCATGACGCACCAGCACGCGGACCCGCCAGCGCCAGGCGAGTACCAGCATGCCCAGCAACAGCAGCACGGCGCCGGCGTAGACCGGCACGCTGCGCCACCACGGCGGCGTCAGCGTGAAGACCAGGCTGATCGGCGCGGACAGGCGCCGCTGGTTCTCGTCGATGGCCTGCAACTCGAAGCGGTAGCTGCCCGGCGGCAGCGCGGCGTAACGCACTTCGCGCGAAGGCGCTTCCACCCAGTCGGCATCGATGTCCGACAGGCGGTAGCGGAAGCGCACCGGACTGCCCGAGCTGTTGCCCAGCACGGCGAAGCGCAACACCAGGGCGCGGCCCACGCCGAAATCCACCGAGCGGTTGGCATCGCTGAGCTCGTGTCCGTCGTAACTGGCCGAGACCAGCCAGGGGCGGATATCGCGGGGCGCCAGCAGCTCGTCCGGCTTGACCAGATGGGACAGCCCGACCGGCGTGCCGATCCACACCGAGCCGTCCGCGTCGGCATAGAAAGCGCCGTGATTGGTCTCGTCCCACAGCAGGCCGTCGCGCGAGGTAATGCGCGCCCAGCGGCGGTCGGTCAGCACGTCGACGCCGGCGTTGCCGCCTACCCACAGGCGGGCATGGCGGTCGGCGCGCAGGAAGTAGACGCGCGAATCGGCGATCAGCGGATCGTCGACCGGCGCCATCGCCACGCTGTCGCCATCGCCCGCGACACCGGCGAGCAGGCCCGGCTGCAGCGAGCTCAGCCACAGTTTTCCGTCCGGCGTCGCAGCCACGTTTTCGTAGCCGCCCAGCGCTTCTTCAGGCGTCACCTTCACGTGCGTCCAGCGGCCGGCGCTGTAGCGGAACAGTCCCGCGCGGCATGCCGCCCACAGGCGGCCTGCGACATCCTCGGCGAGGTCCGAGCACATCGAGGTGGGAATCAGATCCGGTGCCGCGCGCTCGACCTTGCCGCTCGCCGCATCCAACCCGTAAAGCCCGCCGAGCGTGTACGCCCAGAAGCGGCCGCGGCTGTCCAGGAACGCGCCTCGCACCAGGAACGGCAGCGTGGCGACCACGCGGGTCTGCTGCGTGTCCGGTGCATAGCGCAGCACGCGTCCGTCGAACAGGAAGTACCAGATCGAACCGTCCGCGGCCGCGAGCACGGTGCGCGTCTGGTGCGGCGGAGCGACCGTCAGCGGCCAGGGCTGCGCGCGTTCGCGCGCGGGGTCGATCACGCTGCCGCCCCAGTCGTCCGCCACCCATACGGTGCCCGACGGCGCACGGGCGATCGACCAGATCAGAGAACCGCCCAATCCCTGCGCGGAAGTCCAGTTCTCCACCGCGTCGCGGCCGTTCCAGTGCAGCAGGCCGCGGCCATAGGTGCCGATCCACAACGTGCCGTCCTGGTCGACGGCCAGCGACGACACGCCCACCTGCGGCAAGCCGTCATCGGTGCCAAACAGCTCCCAGCGATGGCCGTCCCAGCGCGCCAGGCCGGTGGAGCTGCGCGTGAGCACGCGGCCCTGGCGGTCTTCGACGATGTCGATGCTGGACGCGGCCACGTCCCCGCTGTTGCCGGGCATGTCGCGCGCATCGAAGCGTTCGCCGCCGGGAGCCAGCGTGCGCACGGCGTGAATGCCGCGCACCCAGAGACTGCCATCGCCCGCGGCGAGGAAACCCAGCCACTTGTCGGCCGGCACGCCGGCGTCCGATCCGTAGCGCCGCAGTTCGCCGCCGCGCAGGCTGCACAGTTCCGGGCCGCAGCCGAACCACGTGGTGCCGCCGCGATGAAACACCGCGCTGACCTGGTCCAGTCCGGGAAAGGCCTGGCGCTGCTGATCGGTGAACGGCGCCGTCACTTTCCAGTTGCTCGCGCCGTCCGGCACGAGCAGCCACAAGCGGTTGCCGCTCACCAGCCACATGCGGCCGGCATCGTCGGCCGACAGCGTCTGGCCGCGGTCGGCGAGCATCGGCTTGCCGTCCGGGCGAACCCAGGTGAAGCGTCCGTTCTCGCGCAGCTGCAGCCCCGCGCGCGAACCCACCCATAGGCGCCCGCGCGAGTCCTCTTCGAAACTGATGACTTCGGAAACCTGAAACCCCTGCTCCGCGCCGACCTGATTGAAGGCCATGCCGTCGAAGCGATACAGGCCCTTTTCGGTGCCCGCCCAGAGGAAGCCCTCGCGATCCTGGTAGATGCGCACCACCGAGAGGCTGGTCAGGCCGCTGCTCTGGTCGTACAGCGTCAGCGGCAGCTGGGCGGCGAGCGCGGCCGTAGCCGCGAGCAGGCCGCACAACGTGCAACCGATAAGTGCGAACAGCCGGCGCCAACGACGGGCATGCCGGTACGCGGTGCCTGGCGGGATCAGCGACTCGCCCCTGGTAAGAGTCACGCGGAGAACCTTGGTGATTGACGCGGCGGAAAGCCTCGCGGAGCGCGATCCCTCGACTCGCTCCGGCATTGGCGGGCGGAGTATAGGCGGTGCCCGCGGGGGGGAAGCAGTGCCGCAAGTCGCCTTGGCGGGCCCGTGTGCTTCAGGCTGCCCGGCCGCTCCTATGAAGAGATAGTCATCCCGAAGCGGTCGCGCGGCATGTAGCGCTCTTCGCGCCGTCGTCGCGGGCCGAAACGGTTCGACGACGCCAACTGGCTCGTGACATGTCGCGGCAGGGTCATGACGTCGCTGCGTTCGCTCCGCCGCACCGAAACCGACCGCCCAGGTGGAGATCGGATCGCCAGCCCCTGATACGGGCGAAATCCGCCCCGCCCAGCGCAACTTTCTTCCGCCGAAGGCGCACACACTTTGGCGATTTTGCGATGTAAGTGCCCGTCGGCGGTGGAAAAACGGTATCGTATGCCAGCGTTCGGCCGGTAGCGGCACCCGCATTGCACTTTGGCGATGCGCCCCTACATCACGGGTTGGCCGCGCGAACGACGCGGCCGTTTTTGGTCCGGCGCTCCACCCGCAATGAGATCTCAGGTCATGTCCCCTTCCTGCCTCCATGCCGTCCCCACCTCGAATGAGCCCTCTGTCCGCACCGCGGCGCAGTTGCCCATTCACCTGGCCGACGGACGCGAAGCGCTGGCGACGATCTTCAGCTTCCATCACCTGGCCGACGGCAAGGAGCACGTCGCGCTCCGTTTCGGGGATGGCCAGGGCGATGCGCCGCTGGTTCGCGTGCACTCGGAGTGCATGACCGGCGATGTGCTCGGTTCGGCGCGCTGTGACTGCGGCCCGCAGCTGCAGGAATCGCTGCGCCGGCTGCACGAGGAAGGCGGCTATCTGCTGTACATGCGCCAGGAAGGCCGCGGCATCGGCCTTTACGCCAAGCTCGATGCCTACCGCCTGCAGGAACAAGGGCACGATACCTACGCCGCCAACCGCGCCCTCGGCCATGCCGACGACGAGCGCAACTATCGCAGCGCCGCCGACATGCTCAAGGCGCTCGGCGTGTCCCGCATCACCCTGCTCACCAACAATCCCGACAAGCGCGCTCAGCTCGAAGCGCTGGGCGTGGACGTGGCCGCCGTGCAGCCGACCGGCGTCTTCCACGGCCCCCACAACCTGCGCTACCTCGAAGCGAAGGTCAGCCATACCCGCCACACCCTCGTGCTGCCGGGTGTGACGGACAAGGCGTGAGCGCATAGCGGCTTCCGCTATCGCCTTTCTTTCCAGCCGACTGTCGACCGGTGCCGCGCTCACGGACATGCGGATAGCCGGTCAGCGCGGAAATCCGCGGCTTGTCGAGTCCGGCCTTGACGGTTGTTCGCCGGCGCCGCTTTCGCGTCCGTATCAGTTTTTGAAAGTCCGGCGCGGCCCGCTCTTCTCCAGATCCAGCAGATAGCCGATGCCGCGCATGTAGGTCAGTGGCAATTCGATGCCGGTGCGCTGCTCCACCTTGCGGCGCAGCCGGTGGATGAGCAGATCGAGACGCCCGGTGCGAGGTTCGCGCGAGGCGGTTTCCAGCAGCCGCAGCAGACTCTCCTTGCTCACCGGTACGTCCGGCGAGTCGGCCAGACGCCGCAGCACCAGGCGTTCGACGAAAGACAGCGGCGCCACGCGCCCGTTGGGCGCCCACAGTTGCCAATCGTCGGCGCCCAGATGCCAGGTCTCCACCTCGGGAACGGGCTCCGGATCCATCCGTTCCGCCAGACGGGTCAGCGCGACGGCGAGCAATTCGGTATCTACCGGTTTGGGCAGGCACATGTCCGCGCCCGCGTGCAGTCCGTCCAGCGGGCCTTCCTTCGCTCCAGTGCCGGTGAGCAGCACGATGCCGGCGCGCGACATGCTGCGCAGGTGGCGCACCACCGAAACGCCGTGCTCATCCGGCAGGTTCACGTCCACCAGCACGATGTCGAAACGTCGCCCGACCCACGTGCGGTAGAGATCCGCCGCCGACGCCATGCCGGTCGTCGCGAAGCCTGCTGCGTGCAACTTCGCGATCGCCGCTCCGCTTCTCAACTCCGCGTCTCCCGTGACAATGGCCACCTGCCGTTGTGCCATTTCCCGCATAGATCCGCCCCAGTCGATCTCGCGCCGATCTTTGTCAACGGCCATGTCGACACGCCGTCGAAAAACCGGCGAGCGCCGAAGACGCGTTCGAATGTGCGGACCGGTTCATTAAAACTGCCAGGCGATGTTCGCGCTGTCGCCCATCGCGGCATCGCCGCGGCTGGCCGAAGCGCTGAGC
>JBCNOA010000143.1:0-10761 GCA_039594095.1 Dyella sp. | reverse complement strand
TAGAACCTAAGGGACTTCGTTCGTATGCGTATCTTACGGATATCAACTATGCGCAATATCGCTATCGCCTTTGCTCTGGCGCTTTTCAGTTCGTATGGCCTTGCTAGCGAATCTTTGACGGGTATTGATCGCGCCAAGCAGCTTGGTGGTCAATATGCGATTGGCAAAGAGGCATGCAGCGTCCCCGCGGAGCAGCTTGCGGCGTTCAAGCATCTGGCGGATGAAGAGTTGCACGGAGACACTGCGCTTGTCGCAGCCTACAAACAAAGCGCGAAGGACGTCAGCGCCGCTATTCGCAATGACGCCCGTTGGCAGGCATCCACGAATAAAGACATGACGTGCGTGCCGACGCGCCTGCTCTTCGCCCAGATCATGTTGAAGTGGAAGAGCCGCGCCGATGGCGGAGGAAAGTAGCCTGACGATTGAGCCGAGACATGCTCTTGGCGTGGGGACTCGATAACGGGCCGGAGGTGGTTAAGCGCGTCGGTAACGACGCCATTGCCTTGCCGTGCACGCCGTGATCCATCGGCTTGCCAAGTGATGGCAATCGCACCCGGGGACACCCACGCCACGCCAGTTAGTGCGCTAAGGTAGGCCGCGGACACCAAGCCAAGGGGCCTAGGCGCGTTTGGATTGGACGTCGCGTTCAACCTGTCCAAGCGCCTTGGGGGAGCTCGAATGATTCGCGGGTCTGCGGTGGCGATGCTGTTCGCCTTGTCTTGTTGCGTGTCAGGGATTCATGCGGAAAAGGCGCTTGCCCCGGTGGAAGCGCGGGTGCCTTTTGCGCCCGAGGAGTTCACCGGGACGGATGGCGCAATCCATCTGGCTTATGAGCTACATATCACCAATTTCTATGGCGATACCGGCGTGCTGAAGCCGAAAGGCCTGCAGGTTTTCGGCGATGACGCGAAGACGCCCCTGCTGGTACTCGATAAGAACCAGCTGTCCCAGTTCGTCCGGCCCACGCCTGCGGAGCATGCGCCGGTGTCGATCACGCCCGGGAAGCGCGCGGTGGTCTTCGTATGGATCACGCTGCCTGCGGGCGCCGCCTTACCGCACACGCTGCGTCATCGTATCGAATTCGATACCGAAAAAAGGACTGTCACCACGCTCGATGGTGCAGCGACAAACGTCGATAGCCAGAAGCCGATGACGCTGGGGCCGCCCCTGCGCGGTGGGCGATGGTTGGCGCACGAGGGGCCTGGTAATGCGCATTCGCATCACTGGGGTAGCCTGGTCGCCGTCAATGGCGATCTGACCATTCCCCAGCGTTATGCGCTGGACCTGGTTGGCGTCGACGACGCGGGTCATGCAATGCGGCCTGGCGTCAAGGTAGGGCAGAACACGTCTTATGCGGATTGGATCGGCTACGGCGCCGATGTCATCGCGGTTGCCGATGGCGTGGTGCGCGACACCCGCGACGGCGAGCAGGAACACAAGCCGCTGAGCCCGCAGCCCGAGCCTTCGTCGCTGACCGCAGATGGTCTGTTCGGCAATTACATCGTGCTAGAGCTTCAACCGGGGGTGTTCGCCACCTACGCTCATTTGAAGAAAGGCAGCGTCAAGGTCAAACCGGGGGACCGCGTTCATCGCGGACAATCGCTTGGACAGCTTGGTCAGTCCGGCAATTCGGCGGCGCCGCATCTGCATTTTCAGCTGTCGACGGCCGCGACCTTCGAAGGGTCGGAAGGGCTGCCTTATGTGTTCGAGAGCTTCGATTACCTCGGACCGGAATCGGAGGCGCAGCTGTTCGGGCAGGGTGAGGCGTGGAAGGCGTCGGCGGCGGAGCGGCGGAAGCTGCAGATGCCGTTGAATGATGTGGTGGTGCGGTTTGTGTATCCGTAGCGGCGGATAACAGGCACGCCCAAGGCCGGGTCGGGTTGGCGTTCGATTTTCTGGAAGTAGTCTGTCCCCATGTTGGTGGGCTTTGAGAAAGATGGGTCTTATGAAAAATGCTCCACCCGGGTACGAATGTCCGTTCTGCGGTATTGCTGAGACACTGCCGTCGCCGGCGCTGGAATCGGCCGTTGTCTTGGTGGATGCCAACGTGTTCGCTTTGGTTCCCACTCACCATTACGCTGGAATAAAAGGCAACTGCCTGGTGGTGCCCCGGAGCCACTACGAGAACGTGCTGGATATACCCGACAACCTCGGAAGCGAGTTCTTTCGCGCCACGCGGCGCCTGGCGCATGCCATGCGCGACGCTTTGGGATGCGAAGGGATTTCCACGCGTCAACATAACGGCCCTGCCGGCAACCAGGATGTGTGGCATTACCATCTCCACGTCTTTCCTCGCTATTCGAAAGACGGCTTGTATGGAGGGGAGAAAGCGCCCTACATCGCCCGGGAGCGGATCGAACTTGCGGCCAAACTTAGAGCGGTTTTGCGGTAGCGTCCACAGCCGCGCGGGTGTCTTCCAGACCCGCCATGCAGAGAGGTCGATGTGAGCGTCTTTCCTGATTTCGCGCGAGAAATTCGCGATGCGGCACGAGAGACGTATCGCGCCCTTCTTGCGAAGCATCCCGACGAACGTTTTTATGCGTTCGCCCTTTACACCGACAGCGGTGCGATGACCGTCGTGCCTGCTGCCAATTCCGAAGAAGGCTTACAGCGGGTGCGCAAGCAGATGGGGATTGGCGATGACGAGCGCGCGCCGGAGTTCACGTGGTCAACTGGCGAATGGGCCTACGAATCCGCCGAAGCCGACGCGTTCAATCCGCTCTGCAAGCGGCTGGCTGAAACGGTATTAAGCCCGAGCTTTCGTGCGGCGGAGTTCGGCCGTTTTTTCAATGAGCTGCAAGGCGACATGATCGAGGCACTGAGACGGCTCGATCAGGAAGGGTTTTTCGGCGTGGGAGCCGAGCGCGAAAGGATCACATTGTTCGTCACGATTAGTGACGACGATGGAGCAGAAGAACTGGAGAATGCATCGGCGAAAGCGTTGAATCCGCCCTCTATATTCGAGCGTTTTATCAAGCGTTATTCATAGTTGGTTGGCTCGGAAGAACGGCATCGGGTTGGCGCCCGATGTCCTCGCAGGTAGGCCTGATCGCGATACCCACTAGAGCCATCGCTGTCACGTTCATGGGTTCGGCTCCCCAAAGACGTTTGCGGTCACGGCGATGCTTTTGCGTAGAGCTTGTCCCGGCTTAGCCGGCCTTTACCTGCGCACGCTTCCACGCCCTCGGCGACTGGCCCGCATAAGCCGAAAACGCTCGAGACAGCGCCGCTTCACTCCCGTAACCCACATCCGGCGCCACCACTTTGATGGGCTTGCCGGCGAGCAGGGCTTGCTGTGCCAAGGTGATGCGCCACGCTTGCAGGTACTGGCCGGGTGTCTGTCCCAGCACGTCACGGAAGGTCGAGGCGAAGGCGCTGCGCGACATGCCTGCCGCTTTGGATAGTTCCTCCAGCGTCCATGGATGGGCGGGCGCTTCATGCATCGCGACGATGGCGTGGCGCAGGCGTGGATGGCCCAGGCCGCTGAGCATGCCGACGCGCACGTCGCCGGTTTCCATCAACTGGCGCAACACCTGGATGATCACTACTTCGAACAGGCGATTGACCAGCGCCATGCGGCCGCAGCGGTCGGCGAAGGCTTCCTCGAACAACACGCCGAGTACGGGCGAGGCACCGAAGAGCTGGCCGAGCGGCAGGCACGTGGCGTCCGGGAGACCTGAGCAGATGGGATTGCGCTCGCCGCCTTCGAACACCAGGTTGGCGCAGGCCAGTTCGGCACCTAGGACGGGGTCGGTTTCGAGGTGGTGGGGGATGGCTCGCGGGTAGAGCAGCAGGCTGGGCTCGGTGATCTCGAGCTTCGTGCCGCCGTAGGTCACGCGGAGCGGGCCGCGCCGTACCAGGTGCATCTGCCCGACCCCGGGCTCCGGCGTCAGGGTTCCGGCCCCGCACACCAGGCCGGTGTTGAAGACCTCGGCGCGGACACTGAATCGGCTCAGCAAGACCTCCAGCCGATCGGCCATGGCGTACTCCTGGTCAAGTTTTGGAGACTATACATCACCCAAAATCGCCGATTGGGGCGCAAAGTCTGTTCACCAGTCCATCGGACCGGTGCTTCAGTACTGCCGCGTCCTTCGAGCGCTGCTTGAGAGCCGGTAGCCCTCGTTTCTTCCATATAGGCGAACACATCTCATGGGCATTTCACCCATCGGTTGGCTTCACACGCTCGGCAGCCTGCCTGCCATCCCCCTGGCGATTTACATGCTGATCAAGCACGGCAGGGTCGCGCCTGAGACCGCGGCCGGACGCGCGTATTTCGTTTTTATGCTGCTGGGCGTGCTCACCGTGTATCCGATCGCGCACCAGCCGGTGAGCTCGATCATCGCGACCATCACGCTCGCTCTGCTGCTCGTGGGCTATGGCATTTCCCGGATACCTCGGACGGGGCAGGTGCTGAAATATGTCCAGACCATCTCGCTCAGCATCACCGTGTTCCTGTTGTTCGTTCCATCCGTGAGCGAGACGTTGCGGCGGTTGCCGGTGGGCGATCCCATCGCGAAGGGTATGCAGGATCCCATTCTGCTTGGTGCGCAGGGGCTGCTGTTCCTGGCGCTGGTGATCGGAGTCGCGCTGCAGGTACGCGTGCTCTATAAGCGTCGTGCGCTGGCGTTGGCGTCGGTGGAACCCCAGGGCTGATACCCCTTCGATTCGGAACGGCGGGCGCTCGGGCCGGAGGCCTGGGTGTCGCCGTGTGTTAAGCCGCGCTCGAAAGCGAGCAGATCGGATGGGCTGTCTCCGTGGAGAGGGATAGGCCGGACACCAAGGGGCGCTGGGGCGATTCATGTGCGTCGGGCGCCGTGTCGATCCCGGCCGCCCCCGTTCGTCGCCTTCCGGAAGGCGGCCGCATCGGCCGCCATGTCGCCAAGGAGACAATCATGTCCTACATCGATGGTTTCGTGATCGCCGTACCCAACGCCAATCGCGAAAAGTTCATCAAGCATGCCAGCACGTTCGACGCCATCTTCGTGGAGTTCGGCGCCATCCGGGTGGTGGAATGCTGGGGCGAAGACGTGCCCGACGGCAAGGTCACCGATTTCCGCCGCGCCGTGCAGGCGCAACCGGACGAGTCCGTGGTGTTCTCCTGGGTCGAATGGCCCGACAAGGCCACCCGCGATGCGGGGATGGAGAAATTCATGAAAGACCCGCGCATGGAAGCCGCCGCGGATTGTCCTTTCGACGGCAAGCGGATGATCTTTGGCGGGTTCACGCCGGTGGTCGATCTGCCCAAATAAGGCCAGCGCCGGCCCACGTGTTTTCCCCATGGGGCCGGCTACCGACCTGAGGTCGAGCGATTGGCCTGGCGACGGCAAGCGGGCCCATGGGTGCGTCATACTGCTTCGCATCCGAGGGGAGAAGCAGTTGATGGTCGTCGTCGACTCTGTGCAAGAAGCGGTGCAGCGAGTAGCGGCATTCGAAGGCGTGGCGTCGGAGTTCCAGCTGGCGCTCTCCGAGCAGCTGCTGGACCCGTTGGGTATCCATATGGCGATCATTACGGATCACATACTGGCCCGAGGTTGGCAGCCGGATGGCTTCACTCAGGGGGAGGGCTTCCGTATCTATCGTTACAGGGAACTTGATTAGCGCGCTCGAAACGGGTGGCGGCATGCAATAGGTGCTAGCCGGCGTTGCCAAACTTGCTCAAAAGCGCGGCGATCGGGAACCTGCTGGTCTGAGCGCGGAAACACGGATCTGTTACTAGGAGTGTTTATGGACGAACTGTGGAACGATATTCAATCGGCGGCCGAGCGGGCCGTCTCCATGTCGCAATCGCGCCCTGGCGGCACCTTGGATTATTCGATATCCAGCTTCGCGCTCATCGAGGCCATGCTCGCCGAAGCGAACCCCTATGTGGCCGATCTTGATGAGGCGCATATCGAAGGCATCGTCTCGGCATTCGGCAGTTATTTGCTCGAAGCCGCCCGGCGGACCATCGGTGGGACCTACCAATGGCTGGCGAATAGGCAGCAGCCTGTGTTGGTCGTGGGAGAGCCCGCCGGTCATGTCGCACTCGCCACGTGGGACAAGGTGCGCGGCCGGCTCATGGGCGATGTCGGCGACAATATTCCTTTTCATATGAGCGGTTTTCTCGATCGAGCCCGTCAGGCACAACCCGGTGAGCGGGTGCTTTTCATTTGAACTGCTCTGGCCGCCTGATCGCCATCGCGGCGACAGGGAGTACTCGTCAAAAGGAGTTGAGGCGTGGAGTCGCGGATGCGTTTGATCGAAAGTGTCAGGCCGATGGTTTCTGGCCGTCTCCATCGTGCGTTACTCGTCGGAGTCGTGGCTTGTCTGCTCGGAGTCCTGGCCGCGGGGAGTGCGGGTGCCAACGAAGCTGCTCCTCCGCGCTGGGTGATTTCCGTCGGCAAGGCCGATTACACGCTCGATGCTCGTGGGAGCGTGCTCGATAACGATGGCGCGCATGTCGAACTTGCTGCTTCATCTGGCCGAACCTCTCCTATGGGAAGCTCCGTCGCCACCGTCGACGCCGCGGCCTTTCGGGGGCACACCGTCAAGCTCAGCGGACTGATCACGACGACGGACGCTCCAGGCGGTGCTGGCCTCTGGCTCCGCGCCGACGGTCCCCGTGGCAGGCTGGCCTTTGCCAACTCCCAAGCGTCGCTGGTAACGGGGACGTCCTCGGGACAGGCACGGGAAGTAACCATCGTCGTGCCACCCTCGACGACCAAGCTGGTGTTCGGAAGCTTGTTGCTGGGAGATGGTCGCGCATCGGTGGACCATCTTTTGCTGAGCCGCGGCACGGAGGTATTTCCGAAAGCGATTGTTCCCGCGCAGGCGGAATTCGACGCTGCGGTTGGCATCATCAAGCCCAATGCCTTGCGCTCATCGTCAGTGGATTGGGATACGTTGGCTCCGAAGCTCCGCGACCAGGTCGGTAAGGACGACTGGTCGATGGATGCGTACCCCGAGATTCGCGAGTTGCTGGCGGCGTTGCAGGATCACCACAGTCATCTGCTCTCCCCCGAGGAAGCCATGGCCGTGCGGTCGCCGGAGACAGCGGTGACGTTGCCGACGGTGGAGCTGCAGCGGGAAGGCGTGGGTTATGTCGTCCTTCCGGCATTCAATAGTACGGAGCCTCACCATGCCGCGGCCTATGCGGAAGCCGCGCTCAGCGGGATGGCGCGGATAACAGGCGGTGCCAGGGCCGGATGGATTCTTGATCTGCGCAAAGACGGTGGCGGCAACATGTGGCCCATGCTCGCCGCCTTGCGTCCATTCCTGGGGGCCTCGGATCTCGGCTACTTCAGGGGAGCGGGCAGGCTTTCCACCTCATGGAAGACACAACTCGACCAACAGTACCCTGACGTGGCATCCATCGATCTTGGCGCTACGCCCCTCGCTGTGCTTACGGGCCCCCATACCGCCAGTGCGGGCGAGGCCGTGGCGATCGCGCTCAAAGGCCGTCCCCATACGCGCTTCTTCGGCATGCCGACGATGGGCATGCCCACCGGTAACCGGACATATCCATTGCCGGACGGAGCGGCCATCGCGTTGACGGTCACGGTGGAGCTCGATCGGAATCATGTGGAATACGACGGCCCAATCCAGCCCGATGTGGTGGTGACACCAAGTGCGCAGTCCGGGGAGCGCGCAGACAACACCATGGCCGCGGCGCAGCGATGGTTGAGCGAGGGCGGTAGATGAGCGCCAGAGAGAGAGAACGAACCCCGCTTTGGATGGGGCGTTCGGGATCTATCGAGTCCACGACACTACTTGAAGCTGTGCGGCATGAACGAGGAGCTTCAAAGCGTGCTACCGGCCCGGTGGGAAGTCCAGCCGGCGAACTACTTCATGCAAGCTTCCGGCGCGGCCGGCGATGCCGGCGCTTTGCCCGAGGGCTATCTCATGAAGCTTCGTCACGCCGGCCCGGTGGTCCAAGCGCACGTCATGGCGCCGAACGGTGACCTCGCCGCCAACGGCTCAGCCGCGGAAACGGCGGACGCCTTCGTCTACGACCGTATCGAAACAGCAGCGGATCATCGGCGCAAAGGGCTGGGTATCGCCGTGATGCGCGCACTCGGATCGGCAAGAAAGTCGTCCACCGTTCCGCAACTCCTGGTTGCTACGGAAGACGGCCGCGGCTTGTACGCGCGCCTCGGCAGACGTTGAACTTTGAAACGCCGGCGGAACGAATTCCAGCAATGTGTTGCAACGACTGGCTGAAGTCGCAACCCCAAGTGGACATTAAGACCTATAGAAGAGGGACGTATGCCGATCCGTGCCACGCTTGATCGCTCGGTAATCACAACATGGAAAGACGCTGTTACTAGGCACAATCGACTATTCCGTCCCCTTCGGATCGCCTTGTGGGCTATCTTTCCGGTTGCAATTGTCCTGAGCTGTGTCTGGACAATTGTGGAGCCAGTTGTTCTTTTCTTTTCTTGGCCGGTAGGCCTGATCGCACTGTTCTACGTCGAGCGATCCACATTGCTTTGCCCTCATTGCGGCGAGAGCCCGGTTCCGAGTTTCAGTCGCGACATGCCGACAGACGTGGAGTTCTGCGCACACTGCTATTACTGGTTGAATCCTCCTCAGTGCTTGAGCAACGTGGATCGTAGGTCCGATGCAATGCACGACGAAGGGAACATCGGTTGATCCACATGTCCGCTTCCGAACCAGATTGGAAGCATTACGACTAGTGCTATAAGAGCAGGGATGCCTTCAATGTCGACACCTCAGCACTCACGTTTAATCAACGCCGCGGCCAAGGTAGCGCTTCGTCCTCTTGGTTGCGTCCAGAAGGGCCGGTCTAGAATCTGGCTTGACGACCACGCTTGGTGGGTCGGGGTTGTCGAGTTTCAGCCTTCGTCCTGGGCTAAGGGAAGTTATCTGAACGTTGGGGCGTGCTGGCTTTGGTATGAGAAGGACTTCTTGTCATTTGACGCCGGGTATAGGGTCGAGAACTTCCATGAGTTCACGAGTGAGGATGCGTTTGCGCTCGTAGCGGAAAAGCTGGCAGAGCGGGCGAGCCATGAGGTAATTGCCCTGCGCGAGCGCTTTCCATCGCCTTCGCATGTGCAGGCTTGGATCGCTGCCAAGCCCCGGACCTCGATTTGGAATCACTACCATTTAGCCGTGTCGGCCGGACTCGCCGGCGCAACAGAACAGAGCAAGCGGTCGTTTGCCGATGTGATGTCTGATCCAGAGGAGAGGCCTTGGGCTACAGAAATCAGGCGGCGATCCGCCGAGTTCATGCGCTGCCTAGAGCTTGGCACTGGATTTGAGGCTGAGGTCATGGGCACGGTCAAACGTGCAAGAAGCTCGCTGGGGCTCTCGCCTCTTTAAAAGAGATTGAGGTGCCTGATCGCCTGGCGAATAGGGTTTGTGTCCTCTTAGGTGGGGGCGGCCTTCGGGTGCTTGCTCTCCTGACTCGGGATGACCTTGCCAATGCGCGCATCCCTGCCATCGTTTTCAGTGTGCTATCCGTCGCCGTTATCGCAGCTTGGGCGGGGTGGTGGTACGCGCAGCGTGCCCACTTTCATGATTGACGGGAATGTGTCCGCTTCGACTGCGACTTCAGCCGTCAACGCAACCTATGGCGGACATTGCGCAACGCCATAGGCGAGCGACATAACTTCCCCGCCTTGAGCATGCAGGTAGAATATTTGCCATGCATGCCATCAATCGAAATGACTTCCGCCTATCGGTAGCGCCGATGATGGACTGGACCGATCGTCACTGCCGGTACTTCCATCGCCTGCTTTCGCCCCACGCCCGTCTGTACACCGAAATGGTGACCAGTGCGGCGCTTGTGCGCGGAAAACAGCTGCGCTTGCTCGAGCACAGCCAGCAGGAACATCCGGTGGCGTTGCAGCTTGGCGGTAGCGATCCCGCAGAGCTGGCGCAGGCGGCGCGGTATGGCGCCGAGGCCGGTTACGACGAGATCAACCTCAATGTGGGTTGCCCGTCCGATCGTGTGCAGTCCGGCAAGTTCGGCGCGTGCCTGATGCGCGAGCCGGCGCTGGTGGGCGATTGCGTGAAGGCCATGCGCGACGCGGTGGACGTGCCGGTGACGGTGAAGTGCCGCATCGGCGTGGACGACCAGGACGAGTACGCGGATCTGCAGCACTTCACCGAGACGATGATCGCCGCGGGCGTGGAAATCCTGGTGGTGCATGCGCGCAAGGCGTGGCTGCAGGGGCTTAGCCCGAAGGAGAACCGCGAGATTCCGCCGCTGGATTACGAGCGCGTGTATCGCCTCAAGCGCGAGTTTCCGCGGTTGGTCGTCGTCATCAATGGCGGCATCACCACCGCGGAGCAGGTGCAGGCGCACTTGGCTCATGTCGATGGCGTGATGCTGGGCCGGGCCGCGTATCACGACCCTTACGTGCTGGCGCGGGTGGAGGCCGCTCTTTACGGTGAGCCGCTGCCGGAACGGGACGACGTGCTGCGCCACATGCGGCCCTATATCGAGGCCGAGCTGGCGCGCGGCACGGGGCTCAAGCACATCACCCGCCACCTGCTCGGGCTCTACCAGGGCGAGCCGGGCGCGCGGGGCTTCCGCCGGATGCTGAGCGAGGGGGCGCATCTGCCAGGGGCCGGGTGGGAGCTGTTGGAGCGGGCCATGGCGCCCAGGCGGGCCGCGGCTGCGTGACAGCCGGGGGCGATCGGGTCAGTATTCAGGCCCGGTTCCATAGGCTGAACGAGGATAGCCTCCATTCCCCGGGGTTTTGTTGGCGAAATGAAGACAATCCTGCGCATATCGGCTCTTTTGTTGCTCCTGGC
>JBCNOA010000142.1:0-10842 GCA_039594095.1 Dyella sp. | reverse complement strand
TCGTCGTCGTCGGTACGATCGCCGGATTGACGCAACTCCGCGACGAAGCGACCCGTTTCGAGCTGAAGGTCGAACGGGCGTCGCTGGGTGATAAGCCGATCGCATTGGACGGCTCTTTGAGGCTGGGTTGGTATGCGGCGGGCAATCGCTCCGTTCCGAAAGTGGAGTCTTGTTCCCGCTGGCGGCTGCTGCTGCGCCTGAAACGGCCGCGAGGGTTGGTGAATCCCGGAGGTAGCGACGGCGAGCGCAGCGCGCTGGAACGTGGTGTCGTCGCCACGGGATATGTGCGCGACCATCCGGAGAACGAACGTCTTGGGGATGTCGCCTGCATCGACGGTTGGCGCGCGTCGCTGGCCGCCGACATCGATCGCCGCGTCGGCGATGGGCACGCGGCCGCACTGTTGAGGGCATTCGCCGTGGGGGATACCCGCGGCCTCGCCCAGCAGGACTGGGTCGTAGCGCGCGCCAACGGAGTCTCCCATCTCATCGCGATTTCCGGGTTCCACGTCGGCGTGGCAGCCGCGGCCGGCGTCTGGCTGGTGCGATTGTTGTATTTCCTCTACCCGGGACTGGGCTTATGGGTGCCGCGCCGACAGATGGAGACCTTGAGCTCGCTCGCCTTCGCTGCGCTCTACAGCGCCCTCGCGGGCTTCGGTCTGCCGACCGTGCGCACCTTGCTCATGATTGCCGCGATCGCGCTGGCGCGTTGTTTGCGCAGGCAAGCATCGCCGGCCGAATCGCTCGCGGCGGCGCTGCTGGCCCTGATGCTGGTCGATCCCCTGGCCGTGCTTTCGGCCGGCTTCTGGCTGTCCTTTGCCGGCGTGGGATTTCTCATGTTTTGCAGCGCGACGCATGGTGCCGGTTGGAGGCGCTTCCTTCGCGATCTCCTTGCAGCGCAAGGGATCATGGCCGTGGCACTCACGCCCTTGGCACTGTGGTTTTTCGGCGAAGCTTCCGTGATAGGCATGGTGTCGAATCTGGTGGCGGTTCCCTTCGTGAGCTTTTTGGTGATTCCGCTGACGCTGGCGGGCACCGCGCTTCTGGTATTGGCGCCTCCGCTGGCCGGGCCGGTGCTGGTCCTGGCGGGGAGGCTCGCCCAGGCCCAGTGGTGGTTGTTCGAGCACCTCGCTGAGTGGCCAGGGGCGCATGGCTACTGGCCTGAAGTGCGACCCTGGAGTCTGGGACTGGCTCTGCTCGGCGCCGCCTGGTTGTTCCTGCCTCGCGGCTTGCCAATGCGCTGGCTCGGAGCGGTGCTCTTTCTGCCGCTGGTGTGGCCCCCGGCGGATCGCCCTGAGCAGGGAGGCTTCCGGCTATGGATGCTGGATGTGGGGCAGGGGCTGGCCGTAGTCCTGCGTACTAGCGGGCATGTGCTGGTGTTCGATGCAGGCGCGCGGTTTCCTTCCGATTTCGACATGGGTGAAGCGGCAGTGCTGCCATCAATGCGCGCGCTCGGCCTGCCGTCGCCGGACCTGTTGATCGTTAGCCACGCCGACAACGACCATGCTGGCGGAATGTCCACCGTTGCTGCGGCCTACCCGGGGGCCAAGGTCCTGGCTGGCGAGCCGGAGCGCACGCCCATCCCATCGTCATCTTGCAGCGCAGGCCAGACATGGACTTGGGATGGCGTGCGTTTCCTCATGCTGGGGCCACGCGGCTCCGCGGCGACGACGGGCAACGACCGTTCCTGCGTGCTTCTCGTGGAAGGGCACGGCGGGCGTGCCCTCCTTACCGGGGACATCAGCGTTCAGGCGGAGAACGGCTTGGCCGAAGCCGTCGGGGATGGGCCGCCCCTGGTTCTGCAGGTCCCTCATCATGGCAGCCGCACCTCCTCGGGCAAGGCATTCATCCATGAGCTCTCGCCGGCCCTGGCTCTGGTGTCGGCCGGTTGGCGCAATCGGTTCGGTCACCCACATCCACTGGTGGTGGAGCGCTATGCGACTTTCCGAGTACCGCTCCTGAACACGGCGGAGCTGGGGGCCATCGAGGTGAATTTCCCGGTCGAGGCGCCGCCTCGGGTCGAGCGTACCTGGCGTAGCCACCGCGTCCGCTATTGGCGCGAATGAGCCGCTCCATCCCGGCCTGCGTCCTCGGGTGGGCGGCGTCGCGCAATTGCCACGGACGCCGCGGAACCGCCGGACGGGACTGCTATGATGCGCCCCTGCAATTCGATCGCATGGGTGGGTGTAGTCGTGTTGGATATCCTGATGGCTGGCGGTTGGGCGATGCTGCCCATCCTGATCTGTTCGGCGATCGCCCTGGCGATCGTGCTGGAGCGCTGCTGGACCTTGCGTCGCAAGTCGGTCCTGCCGCCCGGCCTGGGCGAGGAAGTTCGCAACTGGGCTCGCTCCGGACAGCTCGATCCGGCTCACCTGGCCACTCTCGCCAACGGCTCTCCGCTCGGCGAGCTGCTTGCGGCCGCTCTCGCCGTGCGCAACCGCCCGCGCGAACTGATCAAGGAGCGGATCGAAGACACCGGCCGTCACGTGGTGCACAACATGGAGCGTTACCTCAATACGCTCGGCACCATCGCGCTGATCGGCCCGCTGCTTGGCCTGCTCGGCACCGTCATCGGCCTTATCCGTATGTTCATGGACGTCATGAAGGGCGGCGTGGGCGATCCGCTGAAAATGGCCGGCGGCATCGGCGAGGCGCTGATCTGCACCGCCACCGGCCTCGTGGTGGCGATTCCGGCCTATGTGCTGCATCGCTATTTCCGTTCCAAGGTCGCCGGTTATTGCGTCGAGATGGAAAAGCAGGCGACCGTACTGCTGGACGAGCTGACCGCTTCATCGGCCGCCTCGCCGCGTCCGCGCCGCGCCACCGAGTCGACCGCGGGCTGACCCGGCATGCGTATCGGCAACGACCGCCGGCAGGACGATTTCGAGATCAACGTGATCTCGCTGATCGACGTTCTGCTTACCCTGCTGATGTTCTTCGTGCTCACCACCACCTTCGTCCAGCACACGCGGATGCAGGTGACCTTGCCGAAGGCGAGCGCCGATGAGCGCGACATGCAGGCGCCCGCCCTCACCGTGGTCGTGGATCGCGACGGCCACTTCTTCGTGGGTACCGACGAGGTGCTCGGACAGGGCGTCGAGCCGCTCAAGCAGGCGATCGCCAATGTCGCCGGCGACGACCGCGAGCGCCAGGTGACCATTCGCGCGGACGCGATGACGCCGCACCAGAACGTGGTCACCGCGATGGATGCGCTCGGCCAGCTCGGCTTCACCAAGCTGTCCATCGCGACCACGCCCAGCCAGGCGGACGCCGGCAAGTGAGCGCGCGGAAAATCAACGTATGGGACGCCGAGACTTGGCGGACCTACCGGCGCCTGCTCGGCTATACCCGCCACTATTGGGGCGTGGGCATCGTGGCTCTGGTCGGCATGGCCATGGAAAGCGGCTGCCTTGCGGCGTTCACCAAGCTGCTGCGGCCGATGATCGACGAGCTCTTCGCGCACAAGGACGCCTATCTGATCTTCTGGATGCCGATCTGGATCATCGGTCTGTTCCTGCTGCGCGGGTTGGGCATCATCCTCAACGATTACGGCATCGCCTATATCGGCCGCAATGTGGTGCAGAACATGCGGCGCGACGTCTTCAACGCCTACCTGCGATTGCCGGCCGCGTTCTTCGGTACGGAACACTCGGGGCAGCAGGTCTCGCGCATCACCTATACCAGCGAGCAGGTGGCGCAGGCCTCGACCGACGCGGTGAAAGTGGCGATCACGGAAGGATTGATGATCGTCGGCATGATGTACGTGATGCTGTCCACCAGCGCGTACCTCACCATGGCGCTGCTGATCATGGTACCGGCCGTGGTCCTGATCGTGACCGTGGTCAGCCGGCGCTACCGCCAGATCAGCAAGCGCATCCAGGGCACGATGGGGTCGGTCACCGGCACGGTCGAGGAGTCCGTCGGCGCGCATCGCGAAGTGCGTATCTACGGCGGCCAGCGGCACGAGTCCGATCGGTTCGAGCAGGTGACGGAGCATTCCAAGCGGCTCAATCTGAAAGTGGCCGTGACCAGTTCGCTGTCCAGCGCGACCATCCAGACCGCGGCGGCGTTCGCCCTGGCCTTGCTGGTGTACCTGGGCACACGGCCGGGGGTGATCGAGAGCATCTCGCCGGGCGTGTTCATCACCGTGCTCACTTCGATGGGCGGCATGCTGCCCTCGCTCAAGCGCCTGACCGGCGTGCAGGCGAGCGTCCAGCGCGGCG
This sequence comes from Dyella sp., assembly GCA_039594095.1. Taxonomy (GTDB): domain Bacteria; phylum Pseudomonadota; class Gammaproteobacteria; order Xanthomonadales; family Rhodanobacteraceae; genus Dyella_D. The sequence goes on along the minus strand of JBCNOA010000142.1, from coordinate 6,622 downwards.
TAGCGGCTTGCGAAGACCTGTTCAGCATCATCGACATGCCGCCTGAAGTGGATCGCGGGACGCGGGTCCTCGAGCGCACCCGCGGCGACATCGTGTTCAACGACGTGCGCCTTACCTACGCGCGCAACGATTTCGAGGCTTTGCGCGGAGTGGACCTCCATTGCCGGCCCGGTACCGTGACGGCCCTGGTCGGTCGCTCCGGCAGCGGCAAGAGCAGCCTGGTCAGCCTGTTGCCGCGCTTCTACGAACCCAGTGACGGCCACATCGCGCTGGACGGTCTCGATTACGCCAGCTATACCCTCGCATCCCTGCGCAAGCAGATCGCCTGGGTGGGGCAGAGCGTGGTGCTGTTCGACGGCACGGTGGCCGAAAACATCGCCTACGGCGAACTGGCCGGTGCGAGCGAAAATGACATCGTCGCCGCGGCCGAAGCCGCCAACGCGATGGAATTCATCCAGCGCCTGCCCAAGGGCATCCACAGCCATATCGGGCAGGGCGGGAACATGCTTTCCGGCGGCCAGCGCCAGCGCATCGCGATTGCGCGCGCGATCCTCAAGAACGCGCCGATCCTGGTGCTCGACGAGGCCACCAGCGCGCTGGATACCGAGTCCGAACGGTTGATCCAGCAGGCACTGCAGAGGCTGATGCGCGACCGCACTACGCTGGTGATCGCGCACCGGTTGTCGACGATCGAGCACGCCGATCAGATCGCAGTGATGGATCAGGGGCGGATCGTAGAGCGTGGCACGCACGCGGAGCTGATTGCGCTGGGGGGGCACTACGCCGCTTTGCATCGCATGCAGTTCCACGACAAGGCGAACGACTGAGATCGCCATGGCGCTGGCCGACACGCTCGAGGCGGGCTGGTACGGCAAGCGCAGCGCGCCGTGGTGGACCGTGCCGCTGTCGTGGCTGTATGCCGGTGTAGCAGGACTGCGGCGTCGCTTGTACGGCCTGGGTTGGTTGTCCAGCGTGCGGCTTCCGGTACCGGTGCTGGTGGTCGGCAATATCAGCGTCGGCGGCACCGGCAAGACTCCATTGACAATCGCGTTGGCCGAGGCCCTGCGGCAGCGCGGGTTTCGGCCTGGCGTGGTCAGTCGCGGCTACGGCGGCACGGAGCGCGGCCCAATCTTGCTTGGAGAGCGCCCCGATCCCGTCCGTTTCGGGGACGAGCCTTGCCTGATCCGCGCCGCCGGGACACCCGTGGCGATAGGGCGTGACCGGCCAGCGGCGGCGCGTCTGCTGATCGAGGCCGGGTGCGACGTGGTCATTGCCGACGATGGACTGCAGCACTACCGACTGCGGCGCGACGTGGAAATCTGCGTCATCGACGGAGAGCGCGGTTTTGGCAACGGCCGGTTGCTGCCGGCCGGCCCCCTGCGCGAACCGCTGGCCCGTCTTGCCGACGTCAGCTTTCGTGTGCGCAACGGCGGCCAGGCCGCGGAAGGCGAAGTGCCGATGCGCTTGGCCGGCGGGGAAGCGACGCGATGGCCGGAGGGCGGCGTGCGATCGTTGGCATGGTTCCGAGGCCAGACCGTGCACGCGGTCGCCGGCATCGGCCACCCGGCCCGATTCTTTGACAGCCTTCGCGCTCACGGCATCGAAGTGCTGCCTCACCCGTTCCCCGATCATCATGCCTACGCGGCCGCCGATCTGGATTTCGGCGACCGTCTGCCGGTGCTGATGACGGAGAAGGATGCGGTGAAATGCACCGCTTTCGCGCTGTCCGATGCCTGGGTGGTGCCGGTGCGGGCCGAGTTGCCTGGATCGTTCTTTGACGCGGTCGCCGCACGGCTGAGGCGGGCGGCAGGAGAACCAGGATAGAAGGGGCGCGGCCTTGAGCGGCTGCGCCCCGAGCGTCTTACTGGATGCGCACGACGTTGCCGTCGGCGTCGACCTGGACCAGATCGCCTTCGCGGATCGCGCTGGCGTCCGGCACAGTGACGTTGCTGTAGCTGCCGTCGCCCATGCGCAGGCGCAACGTCCAGCTCTCGTTGCTGCCGCCGCGACCGATCCGGTTGCCGGCGAAGCCGCCGCCGACCGCACCCGCGACGGTAGCGAGCTTGCGGCCGTTGCCCCGACCCACCTGATTGCCGAGGACGCCACCGGCGACCGCGCCGATGATCGCGCCGGCAGTGCCGTGGTCGGCGCCCTGGGTCATGTTGTGTTCGATCGATTCCACCGTGCCGCACTGAGTGCAGCGGAGAAAGATGCCGTCCCGGCGGATCAGGACATTGCCGTTGAGCGTGCCGGCGTCGGAAACCGGAGCCGGGCGACGGGAGTTGGATGTCTGCGCAGAGGCTGAGGCGGCGACGATGGTCAGTGCCGCTGCCAGGGGCAGGACGAGAAGCGACTTGACGTTCATGGATTCTCCCTAAGTAGTGAGGCTAAAGCCCGCCCAGTCTATTCCGGTCAGCTGAACCATCGGCTAGGCAATGTCTTTATCATGGGCAACCCGGCCGGACGCGTCGCCGGTCCTTAAGGCCCGCGCGGACTTTGCCTGTTTTCCACCTGGAGTTTCCATGAGCCTGATCCAAGTTCCGGTGTCCTTCGGTGAGTTGATCGACAAGATCACCATCCTGGAGATCAAGTCGAAGCAGATGACCGACCCGGCGAAGCTGGCCAACGTGCGCAACGAGCTCCAACAGCTCGACGCCACTTGGGCCGCGCACCCTGCGTCGGCGACCGACATCGTCGACGAGCGCGCCCGTCTGCTGGCAGTGAACGAAGCGCTGTGGGACATCGAAGACCGCATCCGCCTGAAGGAGAAGGCCCAGGCCTTCGACCAGGAATTCATCGAGCTGGCGCGCTCGGTGTACTTCCGTAACGACGAGCGTGCCGCCGTGAAGCGCGAGATCAATCTCAAACTCGGCTCGCAGCTGGTCGAGGAAAAGTCTTACCAGGATTACAAGGCCGGTTGAGAGGCCGGACGTTCGGGGCGGGAATCCGCCCCTGCGCCTAGGACGCAAGCGTCGCAGCGAACGCCTCGAACCGTTCGATGACGTCGTCCACCCCGATCAGGTCCATGACACCGGGCTTCTCGATCTTGCTGCCCCAGGGGATCTGGCTGGCCGGCTTGCCCAGATATCGCTGGGAAGCTTCGTCATATTTGTTCACGCACCAGCGGCGATCGGAGTAGGGGCCCGAACGGTCCGGATTGCTGGCTGCGTGCAGGCCCAGCACCTTGCATCCGACAGCGTTGGCCATGTGCATTGGGCCGGAATCGGGGGTAAGCAGCAGGGAGGCGCGCGAGAGCATCGCCAGCAGGCGCTTGAGCGTGTCCTTGCCGGTCAGGTCCACCGGTTGCAGCCGGCAGGCGGCGAGGACGGCGTCGGCCATGCGCCGCTCCAGCGGGGAAGGTCCGCCGATCAGCATCACGCGCCAGCCCCGCTGAGCGGCATGGTCCATGACGGCGGCATAGCGTTCCGGCCGCCAGTTGCGCAGGGCATGGCTGGAGGTAGGGCTGACCAGCAGAACGGGGCCGCCGGGCGGCAATTGCTCGGCTGCCCAGACGCGGGCTTCGTCCGGAATGGGAATATCCCAGTGCACATCCGTCTGTTTCAGGCCAAGCGGCTCGCAGAAACTGCCGATGGCGTCCAGCACGTGTTCGCCGGTGCGCGCGGGGATGCGTTCGTTGATCACCAGCCCATGCAGATCCTTGGAGCGGGCCTTGTCGTAACCGATGCGCCGGTTGGCCTTAATGCCCAGGCTGAGCAGGTTGGAACGCATGGCCACCTGCATCTGCAGGAGCGCGTCAAACCGGTGGTCCTTCAATGCTTCGCGGACGGCACGCATGCCGGCCCAGCCCGCACCCTTGTCGAACGTCACGAACTCCACGCCCGGCAGATCGCCGACCAGCCGGCGTTCCAGCTTGCCTACGATCCAGGTCAGCCGCGCTTGCGGCCACGCGCGGCGCAGGGTGTGCACCAGCGGCACGACATGCGTGACGTCGCCGATGGCGGAGGTGCGCAGCAGGCAGATCGAAGAGGGAGCGGGCATGGGGCTTGGGCTAGAATCGCGTGTCATTGGATGCGGGGCGCCGGTGTCGGACATGATGGGGCAAGAGCAGGTCCGGGCGAACGCGGGCGGGGCGATTCTGTTCGACCCGGCGGCGTCGCCACAAGTCGACGACGATTGGTTCTCGCCCAGCCACTGGCGGGAATTGGGTACCTTGCGTACGCAGACGGGTGGTCGCGGCGGCGTCGCGGTAATCGGTACACCGGCCGGCGAGGGCGTACTGCGCCATTACCGCCGCGGTGGCCTCGTGGCGCGATGGATGGGTGACCGTTACCTGTGGACCGGTGCTGAGCGGACGCGAAGCTTCGCCGAGTTCCGGCTGCTGGCCGAACTGGCTCGCCGGGGGCTGCCGGTACCGGCACCGATCGCCGCGTGCTACCGGCGCCACGGCCTCTTCTACTCCGCCGACCTGATTACCCGCCGGATCGTCTCGGCCCGCACTCTGGCCGAATGCCTTGCTTGGGGGCGCCTGGATGCCGGGCTGGCCGCACGGGTGGGGGAACTGGTCGCGCGCTTTCACCGCGAAGGCGTCTGGCACGCGGACCTCAACGCACACAACATCTTGATGTCCGATGGCGGGCTCTATCTGATCGATTTCGATCGGGGCGAACTGCGTTCGCCCGCCGAGGCATGGCGTATGGCGAATCTGCAGCGCCTTCGCCGTTCGCTGGTGAAGCTAGGCGCGGCGGCCAACGGCGAAGAAGTATTCGAAAAGACCATGTGGCAGCCGCTGATGCAGGGCTACGCTTCGCGCTTCGGTGTCGCCGGCGATGCGCCATGACGGTTGTTTATAGCCTTTCGTCCAAGAACGAGGCGTCTGCCAAGGCATGAACTGGAATCTGCATTTCCTGGGTGTCGGCGCCGCGCACGCGGTGGAACTGGGCTCGTCCTCCGCGGTGCTCGAGCGGGATGGCGAGCCGCTTCTGCTGATCGACTGCGGACCGGACACGCTGGACCGCTACGTGGCCGCCTACGGCACCGTTCCGCGCGCGATCTTCATTACGCATACCCACATGGATCACGTCGGTGGCATGGAGCGCCTGTTCTTCCGGCTCTGGTTCGACGAAGCGCTGCGCGGCGGTACCCGGCTGTTTCTGCATGCCGATCTGATGACCTGGCTGCAGGCGAGGGTGGCGGACTATCCGGGGGTCCTGGCCGAGGGCGGCGTGAACTACTGGGAGGCTTTTCGCCTGGTTCCCTGCCATCGCGGGTTCTGGCTGGACGGTCTGTGGTTCGATGTTTTCCCTACGCGGCATCACCTTCCCAACACCTCGTTCGGCCTGGCGCTCGGCGGGAGCTTCGTCTACACGGGCGATACGCGACCGATACCGGAAATGCTGGCGCGCCACGCCGCGGGGACCGAACTGGTCGCCCACGATTGCGGGTTGGTGGGCAATCCGTCTCACACGGGCATCGACGATATCGAACGCGAATATCCGGAGCCCCTACGTTCTCGATTGCGTCTGTACCACTACGGCAGCGCTGCCGACGGCGAGGCGCTGGCAGCGCGCGGCTACGCGACCGTGGCCGCCGGGGAACGGATCGCGCTTCCGCCGCCATCGCCGCCGCGGCCGGATGCGGGTTGAGCCGGCTTGTCTGGATACCGGGCTGCCGCTATGATTTCCCCTCTTTGCCGGACCGGACGGTTCGGCAGGGCGATTTCACCATCGCGGAGAGGTGTCCGAGTGGTTGAAGGAGCACGCCTGGAAAGTGTGTATACGGCTTATACCCGTATCGCGGGTTCGAATCCCGCCCTCTCCGCCAGTGAAATCGCATGACGGCCCTCTAGTCGGCCGTTTTAAGGGCGAAAGCCCGACGTCTATGGTGGCCCCGTCGGTCCCCCCGCGACGATAGTTCGCAAACCCCGCCAGGCCCGGAAGGGAGCAACGGTAGCGGATGATTCGGGTGCCGGGGTGTGGCTGGCGGGGCCGCCGCCTTTTTGGGGCTTCCTTCGCGCGCATCGCCGCCTTCTGCCTGCCTCCCGCGTACTGACTTGGCGGAAGCGACTTGGCACAATCGACCGTCGCCCCAAGTTAGTATCCACGCCACACATCCTTGTCCTTTTCCGGTGTTCCGCGCCGCCGAACCGGCGCCGGCAGCCGGGCGTCCAGCAGGCTTCCAAACGCATGTCCTATCAGGTACTCGCGCGCAAATGGCGCCCCCGCAAGTTCGCCGAACTGGTCGGGCAGGAGCACGTGGTGCGCGCGCTCACCAATGCGCTCGATACCGGACGCATGCACCATGCCTACCTGTTCACCGGTACCCGTGGCGTGGGCAAGACCACGATCGCCCGCATCTTCGCCAAGTCGCTCAACTGCGAGCGCGGCGAGTCGGCCGATCCCTGCGGCGAGTGCTCGGTCTGCACCGCGGTCGATGCCGGCCGTTTCGTCGATCTGCTGGAAATCGACGCGGCTAGCAATACCGGTGTTGACGACGTGCGCGAAGTGATCGAGAACGCGCAGTACGCGCCGGCTCGCGGCCGTTTCAAGGTGTACCTGGTCGACGAGGTGCACATGCTCTCCAAGCCAGCCTTCAACGCATTGCTGAAGACGTTGGAGGAACCGCCGCCCCACGTGAAATTCCTGCTTGCCACCACCGATCCGCA
>JBCNOA010000141.1:0-10930 GCA_039594095.1 Dyella sp. | reverse complement strand
AGGCGATGGCGTCCTTCCCCCTCCTGCAGCCGCACGCGCACCCAGTAGGACTGGAAGCACGCACCGCGCCGGCCCGGCAGGGACCGCACCTCCACCGACGTAGCGTCGAGGGTGATGCGCTCGCTGCGGTCGCCGGCCCGCCAGGCCACGCCAAGGGCGAGAGCCACCGCGGTGGATTCGACGAGCGCGAACAGCGGAGCGAACACATTCCCCTGCCACGCGCCCAATCCGGCCGTCGTCAGCGCCAAAGCCGCCAGTACCCCGATCAATCGACGCAGATCGCGCCGACTGAGGGCGCGATTGGGCTTGAGCCAAATCGTCGCGCACGGCAGGCCGGCGGCAGCTGGTCGAAGCACGATCATGGAATTACCGGCGTGCCTGGAACCCGCGAATCATAGGCCGCGGCGCCGAGGTGGGCAAGAATGACGCAGGGGCTTGACGCCGATCAGCGCGACACGGGTGGGCGGCATGCCGGAAGCGCGACGCCCGTCGCGGGAACGCGCACGCGCGGTGGACAGCGCCACGCTCCGGCTCCTTTCACCCCGAGCGAGCCCGACGCAGCGCTTCCCTATTGGGTCCGGCGCCCCCACATACTCGTGCGTCCGTTCTCCCCCACCGCGTACAATCGCGGAATTTCCGCGCTTCCCCACCCATCGACATCCCCGTGACCCAGCCCATCCTCAGCCCCGAACTCCCGACCGGCGCGGAGCCGGCCCGCGCGCGCATCACTGCCGCATGGCTGCGCGACGAGACCGAAGCGGTCAACGACCTGCTTACCCAGGCCAGCCTGCCACCCGCCGAACGCGAAAAGGTGATCGACCTGGCCGCCGATCTGGTCACCCGCGTGCGCGCCCGCGCCAAGGACCAGAGCGCGGTCGAGTCCTTCATGCGCCAGTACGACCTGTCCAGCGAGGAAGGCGTGCTGCTGATGTGCGTGGCCGAAGCCCTGTTGCGCATCCCGGACAAGGGCACGGCGGACAAGCTGATCCGCGACAAGCTGGGCGACGCCAACTGGAAGAAGCACCTGGGCCAGAGCGAGTCGCTGTTCGTCAACGCCTCGACCTGGGGCCTGATGCTCACCGGCAAACTGGTCAATCTGGCCGAGGACACCCGCCACGATTTCACCGGCGCGCTGCGCCGCCTTGTGGGCCGCGCGGGCGAGCCGGCGATCCGCCTGGCCGTGCGCCAGGCCATGCGCATCATGGGTCACCAATTCGTGATGGGCCGCACCATCGGCGAGGCGCTGGACCGCTGCGCGCAGAAGGAATACGCGGTCTACCGCTACTCGTACGACATGCTGGGAGAGTCCGCGCTCACCGCCGAGACTGCCGAGCGCTACCAGCAGGACTACCGCAACGCCATCGCCGCGATCGGCGCGCGCGGCCCGTTCGCCAACCACACGGACGCGCCCTCGATCTCGGTGAAGCTCTCGGCGCTGCACCCGCGGTACGAAGTGCCCAAACGCGAGCTGGCCCGCCGCGACCTCACCGCCAAGCTGCTGGAGTTGTCGCAGCTGGCCATGAAGCACGGCATCGCGCTGTCGGTCGACGCCGAAGAAGCCGACCGCCTGGAGCTGTCGCTGGACATCCTCGGCGACGTGTTCGCCCACCCCTCGCTGGCCGGCTGGAACGGCCTCGGCATCGTGGTGCAGGCCTACTCCAAGCGCACCCCGTTCGTGATCGACTGGCTGATCGAGACGGCCCGCGCCACCGGCCGCCGCTGGTACGTGCGCCTGGTGAAGGGCGCGTACTGGGACGCCGAGATCAAGCGGGCCCAGGAGAACGGGCTCGGCGGCTATCCGGTCTATACGCGCAAGCCGAACACCGACGTCTCCTACCTGGCCTGCGCGCGCAAGCTGTTCGACGCCGGCGTGGAACTGATCTATCCGCAGTTCGCCACGCACAACGCGCACACCATCGCCGCGGTGCATCACCTGTCCAAGGGGCGCCCGTACGAATACCAGCGTCTGCACGGCATGGGCACGGACCTCTACGCGGAGGTAATCGGACCGCAGAACCTCAACGTGCCCTGCCGCGTGTACGCGCCGGTCGGCACGCACGAGGACCTGCTGCCCTACCTGGTGCGCCGACTGCTCGAGAACGGCGCCAACACCAGCTTCGTCAACCGCGTGGTGGACGAGAGCCTGCCGGTGCGCGAGCTGGTCGCCGATCCATGCGAAACGGTGCGCTCCTTTGCGTCTATCCCTCACCCGCGCATTCCGCTGCCGGTGAATCTCTACGGTGAACTTCGGAAGAACTCCATGGGCGTCAACTTCTCCAACGACAACGAACTGAAGGCCCTCGCCGAGACGGTCAACGCCAAGTCCGGGCCCTGGAACGCCGCACCGCTGGTGCCGGGCGCGACCAGCGCCGGCGCCACCGTGCAGGTGACCAATCCGGCCGATCGCCGCCAGGTGGTGGGCAGCTACGTCAGCGCCGACACCGCAACGGTCGAGAAGGCCCTCGCCAACGCCGTCGCCGCGCAGCACGGCTGGGACCGCCTGCCGGCCGCCAGCCGCGCCGCGATCCTCGAGCACGCCGCCGAGCAGTTGGAGGCCCGCCGCGGCGAGTTCATCGCGCTTTGCGTGCGCGAGGCCGGCAAGAGCCTGCCGGACGCCATCGCCGAGATCCGCGAGGCCGCCGACTTCCTGCGCTACTACGCCACCATGGCGCGCCGCTACTTCGGCCAGCCGGAGCAGCTGCCCGGCCCGACCGGCGAGAGCAACCAGCTGTTCTTGAACGGCCGCGGCGTGTTCGTGTGCATCAGCCCGTGGAACTTCCCGCTGGCCATCTTCCTGGGCCAGGTCGCCGCCGCGCTCGCCGCCGGCAACAGCGTGATCGCCAAGCCGGCCGAGCAGACCAGCCTGATCGGCCACGCGGCCGTGAAGCTGCTGCACGAAGCCGGCGTCCCGGCCGACGTGCTGCAGTACCTGCCCGGCGACGGCGCTACGGTCGGCGCCGCGCTCACCCGCGATCCGCGCGTGGCCGGCGTGGCCTTCACCGGCTCCACCGAAACCGCCTGGGCGATCAACCGCGCCCTGGCCGCCCGCAATGCCCCGATCGCCGCGCTGATCGCCGAGACCGGTGGCCAGAACGCGATGATCGCCGACTCCTCGGCCCTGCCCGAGCAGATCGTCAAGGACGCCATCTCCTCCGCCTTCCAGTCCGCCGGCCAGCGCTGCTCCGCCGCGCGCGTGCTGTTCGTGCAGGAGGACATCGCCGACAAGGTCTGCGCCATGCTGGCCGGCGCGATGGGCGAGCTGAAGGTGGGCGACCCGTCGCAGCTGTCCACCGACGTGGGCCCGGTGATCGATGAGGACGCGAAGAAAATCCTGGTCGAGCACGCTGCACGCATGGACAAGGAAGCGAAGAAGATCGGCGAGGTCGCGCTCGATCCGGCGGCCACCGGCAACGGCACTTTCTTCGCGCCGCGCGCCTACGAGATCCCTTCGCTGTCGACGCTGACCCGCGAAGTCTTCGGTCCGGTGCTGCACGTGATCCGCTGGAAGGGCAGCGAACTGGACAAGGTGGTCGACGAGATCAACGCCACCGGCTACGGCCTCACCCTGGGCATCCATAGCCGCATCGACGACACCGTGGAATTCATCCAGAGCCGCGCGCGCGTCGGCAACTGCTACGTCAACCGCAACCAGATCGGCGCGGTGGTCGGCGTGCAGCCGTTCGGCGGCGAAGGCCTGTCCGGCACCGGCCCGAAGGCCGGCGGCCCGCACTATCTGTTCCGCTTCGCCGGCGAGCGCACGCTCACCATCAACACGACGGCGGCAGGCGGCAACGCCTCGCTGCTGACGATCGGGGAATAAGCCTCATCGCACCCTTGCGCTTCGGCGCAAGGGTGCGATTCAACCGCCGCCGTCGTCGCTGCTGTCCGAGTAATCGGAGTCGTTGTCGCGGAAGCTCGTCGGCGGATGGGCCTTCTTATATCGCCCCTTGCCCAGCGCACGCCGCCCTGTATTGGGGTTGCGCGCCAGCAGGAAGTGCGGCGGGTTGTCCTTGTCGCCGCCCACGAAGGCGTCTTTGATGGAAATGCGGCCTTTCTTGACGCCGCGAAGCTTGGCGCGCACGTCCTTGCTCGAACCCCTGACACGCTCGGGTTCCGACACGTGGCTGATCGCCAGCAGCTTGGCGGCGGCGTTCGACTCCTCTCCGTCGGCGATCTTCCGGTTCTTCTTCGGCCGCTCTCCCGATTCGATCGCCGACAGCAGCTCGCTCGCCACGGCCTGTTCGCGCTCCTTGCGCTTGGTTCCGTTGAGCTTGGGACTGACCAGGGCGTCCGCGATTTCCGCGTATTTGTGGCCGACGGAAGCGTTCGCGTAATCCTTCTTGACCGTCGTGATCTTGGGCGCCGGATCCTTCGTCGGAAACTTGGACAGATTGACCGACCCAAAGGGTGTGGTCAGCGACAGGCTGGTCGAGCCGCCTCGCCATGACTGGCGCGCCTTGCGCGCCTCCAGTTCGAACTTGTGCTTGGACTTGCCGACCGTGCCGGAGCTCGCGCGCTTCTCGTCGCGGTCGAAAGCGCTCTTGTACCTTCCGCCGGTGCTCTTGGCGGGGAAATCCGACAACGCTGCGGCAGCCTTGCGCTTGGGGCCGCGCTTCATGGGTGTCAGCTGCCCCTTGCTGACGCCGCCCTGCCCGCTCCCTCCGGTCTTCTTGGTCGAGGTCGGTGCCTGGCTGCGTCCGCCCTGCTTCATGGGCGAAAGCTTCTTGCCGCTTCCGCTGCCGCCGCTACCGCCGGTACGCAGCCTGCCCATGGACGCCCCTCCCTGATATGCGTGCGCCCAGTATCTTCCGCCTGCGCCCCTCCCGCCATCCGCCTGCCAACCAGTGAGTGTCGTGCGCCGCGGCCCCGCCCTTTGTGCGCCGCGCAAGCGACGATCCCATCCCCGTGCTATAGAAACGCTTTCGCCGCCGGCCTCGCCGGCACCGCTGAGGTCCCTGGCACGATGGCACGCCCCGCCGCTCTGGTTGGATTCTCTCCTGCCGCCAGCCCCGCGCTGGTCACGGAGGACCCGCGGTACACCGCCGCGCAATTCCCGCCGAACAAGCTGCTTTACCTGATGCAGATGGCGGACGAGCTCGGTATCGACAGCCGCGCGTGGTTCGCCGGGCTGGCCTTGAGCCGCGCGCAGATCGCCGACCCTTCGCTGCGCGTCTCCTACCGCCAGGCCAGCTCGTTCGTGCGCCGCGCGCTGCACGCGCTGGACGTGCCCGATGCCGGCCTGCGCATCGGCCGCGAAGGCACCATCGGGGGTTTCGGGCTGCTCGGCCTGGCCATGATGACCTCGCGCACGCTCGGCGACGCCATGATGGCCGGCATTGCCCATCACAAGATCTGCGGTTGCCTGCTGGCTCTCAACTTCGAGCACGCCAGCGAACGCGAAGTGGCGCTGGTGGCATGGCCGCGCTTTGGCGACACGGAGCTCTTGCCGTTCTTCTGCGAGGAGCTGTTCGCCAGCTGCCTGATGATCGCCCGCGAGCTGGTCGGCCCGGAGCTGCGTCCGCAGCGTGTGGAGTTCAGCTACCCGCGTCCGTCTTACGCACGCGAATACGAAGCCTTGTTCGAATGCGATGTGCGCTTCGGCACGCCTCAATGCCGGCTGCTGATCGACACCCAGTGGCTCGCGCGCCCGCTACCCGGCCACAACCCGCTCACCGCGCGCCAGGCGCTGGCGCTGTGCGCGCAGCAGTTGACGCCCGACGGTGGCGAACCGCACCAGGAAATCGTCGCCGCGGTGGAGCGCCTGCTGCGCAGCCAGCTGCGGCAGCAACCGCGGCTGCAGGACGTGGCCCGCACGCTCAACCTCAGCGAGCGCTCGCTGCGCCGGAAACTGGCCGAGAGCGGCCGAATCTTCCGCGAGATCCACGACCGCGTGCGCGCGGAGCGTGCCCTGGAACTGCTCCAGGCCGGCGCATTGAGCGTGGCCGAGATCGGGGTGGAGCTCGGCTTCAGCGATCCCCGCGAGTTCCGGCGCGCCTTCAAGCGCTGGACCGGCATGCCGCCACAGGCCGCGCGGCGGGCCGCCTAGCGAGGGATACGGAAACGGCACCCAGCTCCCTGGCTGACTCGACCGGCCGCGCCCGTTCCCTCGCTCCCCGTCTTGTCCCCACGTTGGCCGCTTTGCCCCCCGCTTCCTGGCCGTTTCCCCCTCCCCCCGCGCGGCCGGTTGCGCAACAGTGAGACGTCATGGCGGCGCTCGTTCGCCGCCGCTTCGGTTTACTGGGGAGGTTCACCGGACATGCGCAAGTTGCTTCTCACCGCCGCGCTGGGCGCGGCTTTGGCCGGTTGCAGCGGCCACGACTCATCGACCACGGCCCAGGGCGACGGCGGCGACGCGTTCCAGGCCAAGCTCCAGCAGCAGCTGCTGGACGCCAAGCCCGGCAGCGTAATCGAAATCCCGGCCGGCCATTACCACCTCAACCGCGGCCTCAGCCTGCGCACGGACGGCGTCACCATCCGCGGCGCCGGCAAGGACAAAACGGTGCTGTCCTTCAAAGGCCAGGTGGTCGGCCCCGAGGGGCTGCTGGTGAATGCCAGCGACTTCACCATCGAGAACCTCTCGCTGGAAGACACCAAGGGCGATGCGCTGAAGATCAACCAGGGCAAGAACATCACCATTCGCGGCGTGCGCGTGGCATGGACCGACGGCCCGAAGACCACCAATGGCGCTTATGGGCTGTACCCGGTGAAGACCGAGAACGTGCTCATCGAGGATTCCTCGGTGACCGGCGCCTCCGATGCCGGGATCTACGTGGGGCAATCGAAGAACATCGTCGTCCGGCGCAACCGCGCCGAACAGAACGTGGCCGGCATCGAGATCGAGAACTCGGTCGATGCCGACGTCTACGAGAACGTCGCCACCGGCAACACCGGCGGCATCCTGGTGTTCAACATGCCCAATCTGTGGCAGGCCGGCAAAGCCACGCGCGTGTTCAAGAACCAGGTCAACGCCAACAATCTCGACAACTTCGCCGCCAAGGGCGCGGCGGTGGCGAGCGTGCCGGCCGGCTCGGGCGTGGTGGTCAACTCCAACGACAAGGTGGAAATCTTCGACAACGACATCGCCGACCACCAGACAGCGAACGTCATCATCTCCAGCTATTTCTCCACCAACTACTACAACACCAAGGGAGTGGCGTCCGACTACAACCCGTATCCGAAGGGCATCTTCGTGTACGGCAACCGCTTCAAGGGCGGCGGCGAATCGCCCGACGGCATGAAGCTGAAGATGCTCAAGACCGCCGTCTATGGCATGAGCGGCCGCTTCCCCGACGTGCTGTGGGACGGCTACGCCGATACCAGCCACGGCCCGCTGGCCGCCGACGACCGCATCTGCATCCAGGGCGCCAACGGCGTGCTCAATGCCGACGGCCCCAACGACTACAAGAATCCGAGTACCGACACCAAGCCGTACGAGTGCACCCTGCCCAAGCTGCCGCCCGTCGTTCTCGACGCGGCTTCGAAATCCTGAGGCGCGCGTCGATGCGGAATGCGTTCAAAAGCGCGGGCGCGCTGCTCGCCTCGATGCTCGTCGCCGCGGTTCTGGCCAGCTGCCAGCAAGGCATGTCGCCCGTCGCCTACCATGCCGACGGACGTCCGCCCAAGCTGAGCGACTGGCACGTAGTGGAAGCGCGCGGCGGCAAGCTGGTGCTCAACCAGGGCGTGGTGCCCTACGACCTCAACACGCCCCTGTTCACCGATTACGCGCACAAGCTGCGCACCCTGTGGATGCCCAAGGGCAGCTCGGCGAAGTACGACGGACAAGACACCTTCGACTTTCCGGTCGGCACGGTGATCAGCAAGACCTTCTATTACCCGAAGGCCGGCGGCGCCAAGCAGGACGACGTCGCCCGCACCTACGACAGCTCGCGCGACTTCGCCGGCGAAGGCCTGGACCTGTCGAAGGTACGGCTGATCGAAACGCGCATCCTGGTGCATCGCCCTGACGGATGGGTGGCGATTCCTTACGTGTGGAACCAGGCGCAGACCGACGCCGATCTGGCTCGTACCGGCGCCGTGCTGCCGCTCACGCTGGTCGCCGACGACAAGTCGCGCGAGGACTTCAACTACGTCGTGCCCGACGAAAGCCAATGCGCGAGCTGCCATGCGCAGGACTGGGTCACGCGCAAGATCCACCCGATCGGCCCGAAGGCACGCCATCTCAATCGCGACTACCGCTATGCGGACGGCGTGCAGAACCAGCTCGAGCACCTGACGAAAGTGGGCTACCTGAGCGGCGCGCCTGCGGCGGCCGAGGCCCCGCGCAACGCCAACTGGATGGACGAGCACGCTCCCGTGGACGTTCGCGCCCGCGCCTATCTCGACATCAACTGCGGCCATTGCCACAACGCCAAGGGCGCGGCCAACACTACCGCGCTCACACTGGACGCCAGCGCTCCGGAAGACCGCCATCTCGGTATCTGCAAACCGCCGGTAGCCGCGGGCCGCGGCACCGGAGATCACCTGTTCGACATCGTCCCTGGAAAGCCGGACGACTCGATCATCGCGTATCGCATGGCTTCGGCCGATCCGGGCGAGATGATGCCCGAGCTCGGCCGCAGCACCGTCCACCGCGAGGGCGTGGCGCTGATCAAGGCGTGGATCGCTGCACAGCAGGGAGGTTGCGTGACGGTCCGCTGATGCTCCGCCGCGCAAAGAAGAAACCAGCACGAACGTCGCGTGGGGACGCGGCGCCATCCATGAGGGGAGAACCACCGATGAGCATCCGCCCACGTCCGCTGCCCGCGATCCTTCGCCAACTGCTCGGCGGCACAGCGCTGCTGCTGTGCGCGCAGGCCGTCCATGCCGACGACCAGAGCGGCCAGCCACAGAACGAGAGCGTGGACCCGGCCAAGGCCAAATTGCTGGGCAATGTCACGGTGACGGCGCAGAGCCGCAGCCAGGAAATGCAATCCGTGCCCATTCCGCTGCAGATCGTCACGGCGAAACAGGTGGACACGCTGGCGGCGACCGATCTGAGCAAGATGGATCTGTTCGTGCCCGGCTTGGTGGTCACCCAGGACCAGCCGACGCAGCCGAACTATCAGTTGCGCGGCATCGCCACCGGCGACTTTGGCATCGGCACCGAACCGGCGGTGGGCGTGTACATCAACGGCGTCTATGCGGCGCGTTCCGGCGGCGCGCTGCTCGCGTTCAACGATCTGGCGCGCGTCGAGGTGCTGAAGGGTCCGCAGGGCACGCTGTTCGGGCGCAACGCCGCGGCCGGCGCGATCTCGATCGTGACCAACGAGCCCACCGATCGGCTGGAGGGCAAGGCGCGCCTGCGCGTCGGCAACTACGGCAAGGTGTACGGCGACGCCCTGCTCAATCTTCCGATCAACCACGATATGGCGCTGCGCGTGAGCGCGTACGACAACCAGAGCGACGGCTGGGTGAGAGATGCCGCTACCGGCAAGCGCTACGGCGAGGACAACGACTGGGGCACGCGCGCCGTGCTCCGCTGGAACCTCACCCCGGACACGCGGATGCTGCTTTCCTGGGACCACGAGAAGCTCAACCAGCCGCCGCACCCGGCTTTCGGCCTGGTGCCGCTGTCGAACGACACCCACCAGCGCCCGCCCTTTCCGCCCGATCCGACCACCTATCTCAATCCATTGCACGCGCCGCTCTACAACGACGCGGTCGGCGGCCGCGAATCGCGCACCTTCGACGGCGTAACGCTGAGCTTCGACCACTCCTTCAGCTGGGGCAGCCTGGTCTCCACCACCGCGTGGCGAGGCTTCGATACGTTCAATCGCGGCGATTACGACGGCACCAACCACATCGTCAGTTATCTGGACACCACCAACATCGAGCACAACAACAGCTGGTACCAGGAATTCAAACTGTCGGGCAATACCGGCATCGCCGACTGGGTGGCGGGCGCGAGCTACTACCAGGAGCAGGCCCGACAGACCAGCCAGACGAACATCTTCACCGACAGCCTCGACACGCTAGCCAACAACGTAATGGGCGTCGGCACGCCGCTGACGGACATCAGCAACGCGCTGGGCGCCATGGGGCTGCCGTACACGCTGCTGGGCGATCCATGGCACGAGGCCATCAGCAACGTCGGCAAGTTCAAGGCGTATGCGGCCTTCGGCGACGTGATCTGGCATATCAACGATCGCTTCAACATCACCACGGGCATACGCTACACGCGCGACAGCAAGACCTTCTCTTGGTACAACATGCCGCGCAGCGCTCCGCAGTTCGACGGCACCGTACAGGCGCTGGATCAGGCCGGCGTGCTTGCCATGCTGCCGCCGGAAGCGCAGATGGCGTTGGCTGCATTCGGCAACAACATCATCTTCACCGACGCGGTGGGCATTCCGGTGCGCTTCCGCAACACCTGGAACAACCTCAGCCCCCGCCTCGTCCTGGATTACAAGTTCACGCCGGACGTGATGGGCTATGCGTCCGTCACCAAGGGCTACAAGGCCGGCGGCTACAACAGCGTGCAAGTCGGCTCGCGCTTCGCTCCCGAGAAAGTCATCAACTACGAGGCCGGACTGAAGACCACCTTCCCGGAGCAGAACCTACTGCTCAATGGCTCGGTGTACTACTACCGCTACGACAACAAACAATCGCTCTCGCTCGACCCCAACAGCGCCGGCTCCGGCGTGCCGCGCTATCTCGTCAACAGCACGGACCAGGAGGCGAAGGGCCTGGAGCTGGAAGCACTGTGGCAGCCGGTGGATAACCTTCGGCTCAACTTCACCGGCGCGTACATCGACTCCACGTATCGCAAGGCGATGGCCGACTCCGGCGTGGTGCTCACCGGACAGCCCACCGGCGAGCCGCGTTTCTCCTACACCGCCGGACTCGCCTACACCTGGCGCAACGTCGCCGGCGGCCTGCTGGAGTTCGACCTCAACTACGCCTATCGCGGCAAGACCCGCTGCAACGACGA
>JBCNOA010000140.1:0-10943 GCA_039594095.1 Dyella sp. | reverse complement strand
GGCGAGGGGCGTTAGTGCGGCGAGGGCGAGGAGCAGGAGGCGCTTCAGGAGCATGGAGGCTTGACCTAGGAGAGTCCTTCTCCTCTTCGGGGAGAAGGTGCCGGTCCCACAGGGATTCCTGTTGGTCACAGGCGGATGAGGGGTGGGTGTTCGAGAAGGGCTTCGACAGTGCGAGGAAAAAAGCCTCCAGGCTTGTCGTAAGAACCGGCTCCGCGCTCCGCCTGCCTTCTCGCCGCCGCACTTTCCACGAAGAGGAGAGTGCGGGATCGCTGGCTCACGGCTTTGTCTCGCTGGCGGGGTCGCCATAGAAGACGCCGCGGCCGCTGGTGGCGAAGTAGAGGCGGCCGAACACGCGCGGGTCGCCGACCAGGTGGCTGATGCGTCCGTAGCGATGGTCCGGGTCGTCCATGCGTTGCCAAGTCGCGCCATCGTCGAGCGAACGGAAGATGCCTTGCGCGCCGCGAACGCGGCCGGCCAGGAACAGCACGGGCGCGCCCCTTTCTGGCGCCGCCTTACCGAAACCGAAGGCATCGACGCCCTCGACGCCCCCGAAACGCTTCAGCACGCGGCCGTCATCCGTTCCACGCAGCCATTCGCCATCGCGACTGCCCACGTACAGCACGCCGGCCGTGTTGGGGGCCGCTTGCACGCGCGCCTGATCGCGCCCCTGGGATGCCTTGCCGAGATCGCCGCCCACGGGGGCGAAGTGCGCGCCGCCATCGCGGCTCGCGTACAGCGCGCCGGTCTTGCGGTCGTAGGCGTAGAACCGCTTGGCGTCCACGCGGTCCGACAACACTTTCAGGCCCGAACCCAGGCCGTCGGCCGGTGCCCAGGTCTTGCCGAAATCGCGTGTGAGATAGACACGCCGCGCACGATCCGGCGCCCATAGCACCGTGCCGCCATCCGCGGCGATGGCGATGTTGCCGGCGCCTTCGCCTTCCGGCGGCTCGCTGGCGAACGCCTGCCACTGTCTGCCGCCATCGCCGGACCACGCCGCGCGTATCGCCGGACCGAACGGTTTGCGCAGATAGCCGCTGCGCACGATCAGATCAGGCTTGCCCTGCGCAAAGTCGATGCTCTGGCCGTTGGCGTAACGAGGCGGGGCGGCGAACTGCAACTGCGCCGTATCCAGATCGTCGTGGCGATAGCCGTCCAGATCGCCGATCGCGCTCAGCAGGTGCGCGCCTGCCGGCGGGCTGATCAAACCCAGCGCCACGGTTTCCTCCAGGCCCTCGTCCTGGAACAGCCAATGCACCGTGCCGCCGCGATCCAGCGCGCGCATGTCGCGCGAAGCCCAGATGCCGTAGCCGGTGACGAACAGCACGTGGTCCGGATCGTAGGGGTCGATCTGGATCGAAGCCAGCCAATGCGGCGTGTGGTCGCGCGTCCAGGTCGCGGTCGTGTGGTCGAACTCGGAGTGCGGAAACACTGGCGTCCAGTGCGCGCCGCCATCGATGCTGCGGAAGAGTTCGTCTTTCGGCGTGTAGTGCGCGAAGGTCGCCGTCATCAGCACCTTCGGATCGCGCGGATCCACCGCCACCGCGCCCCAGCCGTAGCCGCTGGGCCCGTTCTTCGGACGCGGCCAGGGCGTGATCTCGGTCCAGCGCCCGCGCGACGGCTCGTACTTCCATACCGCGCCATCGTGCATGGTGTCCGGGCCGGGCTCGTCGCCGTAGCTCAGGTAATACGTGCCGTCGGCGCCGCGCACCATGTGGTTGGGGCGAAGGCCGGTCGGCTGGCCGGGAACGGGCCGCCAGCTGCGGCCGCCGTCGTCCGAACGGAACAGGCTGGTTTCCTTGGTGGAAACGCCTGCGTAGAGCGTGGGCGTCGGCTGGCCCGGCTTGCCGCTGGCCGGCTCGAAGCTGACGAACACGATGCCGATGGCCTGCGTGCGCCACGCATTCGCCGCGCTGGCGGAAGGCGACGTGGCCACCGCGGGAAAGCTCGCGACGTTGGACCAATGGCCGCCGTAGTCGTCGCTGCGCCACAGGCCTTCGCCGCGCGAACCCAGGAACAGCACGCGGCCGTCGTGCGGATCGACCGCCAGCCGCTCGCCATTGCCGCGACCCAATTCGTTGCCACCCAACTTGAACGGCAGATCGGCGCGCTCGAAGTGCGCGCCGCGATCGGCCGAGCGCAGCACGGCGCCGTTGCCGACGCGCGGCGCGGTGTACGTGCCCGCGGCCAGGTAAACGCGGTTCGCATCGCTCGGATCGACGGCGAGGCTGTCGATTCCCAGCAGGTTCTCGTCCTTGGCCTCGATCCAGTCGGTCAGCGGCGCCCAGCGCTTGGCCGCATCGTCCCAACGGTAGGCGCCGCCCACGTCGGTACGCGCGTAGTACAGCCCCTTTTCCTGCGGATGGAAGACCAACCCGCTGACGAAGCCGCCACCGCCGATGCGTACGCCGGAAAAACGATAGGGCACCCCATCGGCAGCCGCCGCCGTCGCGGCGAACGCCAGCAGACACCACGCCAGCGCCGCCTTGCCGGCGGACCGCGCCCATGGGCGGCGGTCCGTATTGCGTTCCTTCGTCCGCCCCGCCATCAGAACGTGGCGCGCACTACCAGCTCGTAGCGGCGGTCGTTGACGAACCAGCCGCGGTTGTACAGGCGGTGGTCCACCGTGCCGTCGGCGTAGCTGGTCGGTCCCATCAGGACCTTGGTGGTGGAGTTGGTGAGGTTGTTGGTCTGCAGACCCACCTGCACGTTCTTGTTGAGGCGGTACATGATCGAGCCGTCGAGCTGGCCATAGTCGTCCGACCAGGTCGGCAGTTTGGTGGCCACGTCGCTGGCGGTCAGCAGATAGCGCGAACGCCAGTTCCAGGCCAGGCGCATCGACCAGTCGCCATATTCATACATGCCGACCAAGTTGTAGCTGCGCTTGGACAGGCCTTCCAGCGGCAGCACCACGCCGGTGACGGTGGTGTTGGAGTACGGATCGGTGGCGCTGTTGGTGCCGCCCTTGCTGTCGACGTAGGTGAAGTTTGCCTGCACGCCGAAGCCCTTCAGCCAGCCGGGCAGGAAGTCGAAGAACTGCTGATAGCCGATTTCGCCGCCGCGGATCTTGCCCTTGCTCATGTTGTACGGACGGGTCACTTCGAACGGCTGGCCGTTGTAGGTCTCGGTATGCGTCTGGTTGGCGATGTAGTCGCGTACGTCCTTGTAGAACAGCGTGGTGTACAGCTGGCCGGTGGGCGCGAAATACCATTCCAGCGCGGTGTCGTACTGGTTGGCACGCATCGGCTTGAGGTTCGGATTGCCGGCCGAGCCGTTCCACTTGGTCACGGCGGTGTTGTCCGAGGTGAGCGTGGCGCCCATCTGCAGATACGGCTGCAGCTGGGTGAAGTCCGGGCGGGTCATCGCACGGGATGCGGCCAGTCGCCATTGCAGGCTGTCGGTGAACTTGAAGCGCAAGTTGAAGCTGGGCAGCGCGTTCTTGTAGTGCCCGCTGGAGTTCAGCGGAAAGTACTGGCCGTAGTACAAGGCCTTCAGGCTGGGGTCGACGCCGCTGGTGGTGAGGTCCGGATACTGGCCATAGCCGTTCGCCGTCACGTCGGTGCGCACCAGGCGGATGCCCACGTTGCCGTCCACCGGTACGCCGAGCGCATCGTCGCTGCCGAAGTACAGTACGCCGTACGCGGTTTTGGTCTTTTCGCTCTGGTCGTTGACGTCCTGCTTGCGATAGATATCGCGCGGCGCCCAGCCCGTGGCCGAACCAAACGCATGCAGCTGCTGGTAGGCGTAGTGATAGTCGCGCACCAGCTTGTCGCTGGGGAAGTACAGCTGCGGCGGCTGGCTGGCGTTGCCGCGGAAGAAGTTCGAGTACGTGTACAGCGAGGACATGCCCGGCAGATAGGTGGCCAGGTCCGCCAGTCCGCTCGGGCTATCGATGGCGGCCCAGTTGTCGGAAACCACGCCCCAGTTGTAGCCGTTGTTCTTGTTCAGCTCGGTACGGCTCGTGGCGCGTACGCCGAATTTCATGTAACGCAGCCATTTGCTGTCCTCGAAGTTGTATTCGAGGTCCAGCCGCAGGGCGCGCTCCAGCCCCTTGTTCCGCTCGTGGTGATCCATCGCCGCGCTCCAGAAGTAATTCGCCGGATTGGTGGCGTAGGAGGCGGGGTCGGAGGTGATGGTCGGCTTGGAGCCGCCGGGCACGTTCAGGGTGACGCCGGGCAGGTAGGTGGCGTCGAATACGGTGAAGTCCAGCGACTGGCTGGTCGACTTGACGAACTGCGCATCGGCGTACAGCACCATCTGGTCGTTGATGTTGTACTTGAGGTTGTTGGACCAATCGGTGGTGATGGTGCGCTGGGTCGCATAGCGACGGTCGGCCATGAAGCGCACGCCGTCGGTCGTCAGCTTTCCGCGCCACGAATCGGACGCCAGCGTGCCGCTCTGGAACACCCCATCGCTGTCGTAGTTGAAGGTGCCGCCGTTGGCCGGGTGCACGTTGTTGGTGCTGTCGTTGAAGATGCCGCCGAACTCGTCCCACTGCATGCGGTAGTCGGAACGCAGCACCTGGCTGGTCAGCTCCAGGTCTTTGGTCGGACGCCACTGGAGAGCGCCGGCCAAGCCGATGCGGCGGCGCTGGAAATCAAGCGTGCGCCAGTCGGCGCCGCCGGGCACGTAGACGTTGGCGAAATTGGTGCCATTGAGTACGGCCGCGTCGTTGCGCCTGACGTACGGCTCCATCTGGATGCCGTCCGAGCGCGTGGCCAGTTCGGAGAAGGCTACGTCGAACAGGGCGCCGAATTCGCCGTGGTTCTCGGTGTTCCACCGGTTGCTGTAGAGGAACGAAGCCGATGGCTTGCTCTTCTTGGCGAAATCGCCCTCGTTGACGCCGCCTGTGAAGCCGATCACCCGCCCCGGCGAGTCGAACGGCAGACGCGTACGCAGATTGACCGTGCCGCCGATGCCGCCTTCGATGATCTCGGCGGAGGGATTCTTATAGACGTCCACGCCGGCCATCAGCTCGGCCGGCACGTCCTCGAAGCTCAGGCCGCGGCCGGAGTTGGCGCTGAACACATCGCGCCCGTTCAACTCGCCGCGCACCTGGGTCAGGCCGCGGATCATCACGCCGCTGCCTTCGGCGGAGAAATGGTCCGGGTCGTTGCGCGCCATGAAGTGGTCGATGGTGACGCCGCTGACGCGCTGAAGCGTCTCGGTAACGCTGCGGTCGGGTAGCGCGCCGATATCCACGGCCGTGACGGAATCGACGATCTGGTCGGCATTCTGCTTGAGCTGCTGCGCCGATTGCAGGCTGGCGCGCACGCCGGTCACGGTGACGCCGGCCAGGTCCTGCACGGGCTTCTGGCCGTCTTTCTTGCCGTCCTTCTTGGTCTTGGCCGATGCATCGCCGTTACCGGGCGCGCCGTTGTCTTGTACGGGTGCAGCCTGTTGCGCGGCCGCGGACGCGCCATAGAGCAAGGCCAGGCTCATGGCGATGGCCGCAGCCAGCCGCGGAGCTTTCAACGGGCGACACGACACCCCGCCATGCAATCTCTCGATCATGGTCAACGACTCCCCAACAGATTTTTGTGTCCGTGGACGGCGTCCATCGGTTTTTCGCAAACCGGCCCGGTTTCCCCTCCCGGTGGCTGGGTACCAGCCACACCGGCTTGTGGCACGGCGCATGCTGCGAGGAGCGGATGGTTCGCACAATTACGAAATTAGGGGCGGGGGTTAATGTTTCTTCGTTTGCGGTTGCCACATAGATCGTGACAAATGAGGGGATTTCGGGTGTTGGGGTGGGTTTTGTCGCCGTCGTTCTGTGCGGCCGGAACGCTTGTGATGGCGATGGCGTGGAGGAAGTGGATCCCCGGTGCGAGGTGTTCGATTGTCGTGTTGGGGTTTCGCGGGAAGGACCGGGAGCGGTGTCGGCGACTTGATCGTCGCACCGCAACGGTGACGGGATAGAACTTCAACTCCGGGCTGCTGCCTTCAACTTCTCCAGACCCGTCTCGAAGTCCTTGCCGACCATGCGGTCCATGTCGATCACCAGGCTCATCAGTTTCGACATGAAGGGACTGTGGCCGTGCATGGCCCAGGTCACGCGGGTGCCGGCGTTGACGGGTTCGAGAGTGAATTCGGCGGTGTTGCTGGCTTTGAAGGGCTTGAAGAAGTCGAGCTTGATGGCGATGCGGGAGGTCGGCTCGGCTTCGACGATTTCCATGCGGCCGGTGCCGATCTGGCGATTGCCGTCCCAGGCATAGACGGCGCCTTCGCCGCGGGACGCACCGCTGTAGTCGCGGCGCATGGCCGGGTCGCGTTCTTCGTAGGGCGACCAGGCGCGCCAGCGATGAAAGTCTTCGAGCAGCGCGAAGATGCTTTCCGGGGATGCCGCGATGACCGCGGAACGCTCGATGCGGAAGCGGTCGGGGCGACTGGCGGCGATAGCCAGCACGATGGCCAGGGCGATCACGACTACCGAGAGGAAGAGGAGCATGGCGGTTCTCCGGTGGGTTTGCCGGATCGACGAACGGCGCCTACCGATTTCGACAAGCCGCACATCGGCCGGCCATACTTCGCGGCCGCGCCACGGAGGGTTCATGTACGTTCTGCTGCTGATTTCCCTGCTCGTTCTCGGCCTGGTCGCGCATGCCCATGGCTTCCTGATCGGGCTGGCGGCCGGGGTCGGCACCTTCGCCGGTCTGGTGGTGCTGGTCCTGCTGCTCGGCCAATGGGCCAAGAAGCAGCAACCGCCGGCACCCTACACGAGTCCGGAACCCGAGCCCGCGCAAGACACGGCGGATCTTCCACCGGGCTGGGAAGCCGTCGCTCCGCGCGACAGCGACCGCACGCTGCCACGCGACCGCCTGCCGTTTCCGCTCGGTGGCGGCGTCACCGCGGACGATCGGGGCGTTCCTCCGGGTTACCTCGGGCGCGAGTGCTACTTCCTGCCTCTGCGCATCGATCTGGGCCCCACGCCTTATTGCTGGTCCTGGCGCGCTGCCACCTGGTTCGAGGGCAAGGCGGCGCAGGAGGTCTTCGCGACCCAGTTCTACGATCGCCTGCGAGGCGCCCTGGCGGACCCCGACGGGCCCGACGGTCAAGCCACGCCCCTGATCGACGAGGACGACCTGGCCAGACACCGCGCGGCGTTGGAAGGAACGCCGCGATTTCTCGCGTTCCGTTCCAGGGATGCTCGCTGGGGCGGCTTCTTGC
The DNA here is from genome assembly GCA_039594095.1 of Dyella sp. Taxonomy (GTDB): domain Bacteria; phylum Pseudomonadota; class Gammaproteobacteria; order Xanthomonadales; family Rhodanobacteraceae; genus Dyella_D. Next base: position 3,779 of record JBCNOA010000140.1, on the reverse strand, counting down.
TGGGGGATGCCTCGTTCCGCTTTCCGCTGGAACGGCTCGCCGGATTGCATCTGCGCATCGGTCGCCCGGCGCGCGGTTCCGGCGGCTACGAGCTTTGCGTGGTGTTGGCCGACGGCGAGGAGCGTACGAAATTCCTCGAAACGCACCTGGCTTACGAACCACACACGACTTCGTCGCTACTAGTCGCGACGATGCGGCTCGGACGATTGTTCGACGTGCGCGTGGGCGCGGAAGAGTACATGGACGAATCGCGCGGCTTCGACGCCAGCCGCCCCTACGATCGCTGAGTCGACAAGTCGCCTCGACGACGACTGCCGCTTTCTCATCGTCCGTGTGCTGCCCCGGCATCGGCGTCGCGAACGGCTCGGGTCCCGGCACGCGACCGGATTCGATCGACTGCGCCGCGGCGTGTTCGGCGCGCTTGCGCACGGTGTCGCAGCGTTCGTCGCCATGGCGCGACGAGCGAAATCGCCGGATAAAAAAACGATGCGGGGCGCCCTGCGCGCCCCGCGGCTCCGTTCTTACGGATCGAACTTCTTCTCGACGCCCAGCTGGATGGATTGGTTGTCCTTGGTCGCGTTGTCCAGCAGGTTCTGATACTCGAACCGCACCGACAGGCCCTTTAGCGTCTGCAGCATCACGCCCGCGCCCACCAAGGTGTGGTTGCGCGACGTGCTGCCCAGCACGGCCTGGTACAGCGGGCCGCCTAGCAGGTCCGCGTAGCGCATCGCCGCGACGCTCGCGCCCTGGAAGTCGTGGCGGAACTCCACCCGCAGCTGCGGCATCCACACACCGTAGTCGCGTTTGGCCATCCATTGCGCGCGCAGACCCAGCACCCCGGTACTGGTCTTCACCGTCTGGCGGTCGTAGTGCAGCGCATAGGTGTCGTCGCCGTGCTCGGTATAGCTGTCCAGCGTCGCCCGCGCGAAGTCGAACCGGCCGTACGGCGAGATCAGCATGCCGTCGTGCGTGCGGTGCTCGTAGCCCACCGAGATCGAAGCGAACAGCTGCTTGCCGTCGCGGCTGCCGGTCACCGTGTTGCCGTTGTCGGTGACGTAGCGGCGCGAGTCGAACGACATCTTCTGATAGCCGATCAGCGCGTCCACGTAGACCAGCGGCACCGGCCGGTAGCTGCCGTACACCGCGGCGCTGTAGGCATCGACCGTGCTGCGGCTGTCGTGCTTGCCCACGTCGGAGGCGTCATGGCCGTAGCCGATGCCCGCACCCAGCGCGAACTGGTCGCCGAACGCACGGTCCGCACCCAGGCTGATGCCTGAGGTGGTGAAGTCGATGCCGTTGTCGCTCGTGCCCGGCTGCGTCTTGCCGAAGTTCACCGCACCGCCAGTCCATACCGACCACGTGCCCGGCGCATCGCCCGCCGACGACGCTCGCTGGCCCTGGCCCGGCGACGGTTCGTCCGGCTGCACCAGGAAGCGCCGGCTCCAGTCGTCATCGCGCCCCCGCAGCCCCGCCAGCGGATCGCGGTTCTGCCGCGCGCTCGCCGAGCTGAAGCTGATGCCGTTGCTGAAACCGCCCGCGGTACCCGTATGCAACGCCTCCAGACGCCGCTGGAAGTTGTTGATCTGGCCCACCGCCAGGCGCCGCGCCGAATCCGCCTGCGCCTGCAGGATGCCCAGCACCTCGGCGTCCTTGGAGGGGTCGCTGCGGTCGCTCACGGTGATGGTCACCGTCGCGGGCTGCGATGTTCCGCCGGCGTCCTTGATGACGTAAGTGAAGCTGTCGGTGCCGGAAAACCCGCGTACGGGTGTGTACGTCACCATCGGACCGGCCCGGGCAACACTGCCATGAGCAGGACCGCGCTGCACTTCGTAGTCCTGGAACCAGATGTTCGAGTGCTCGTCGCCTACGATCGGGATGTTGACTGCCGTATTGAAGCGCGTCGTCACACTGCGATCGGCGGCCACGGGCACCGGCGGCAGCGTATTGAAGAAATACGATTTGTATGCGGTGAATCCAGCGCTGTCCTTGACTTCAATGCCGAAAGTGCCGGCGTAGAGCCCGTTGGTGATCGTGCCGCTGATCAAGCCGCTGCTGCTCACCGTGATGCCATCGACGACGATGCCCTGCACGAAGCGATAGGTGTAGCCGCCGCAGCCGCCGCTAGCGCTCAACTGGACGCTATAAGGTTCGCCGACTCGCGCCTTGGGCAGCGCGTCGGGCGACATGGTGATGGTCGGCGCGCTGACGTTCAGGCCATAGCTCCAGTTCGCCGTCGACCCGAGCGAATCCTGCACCTGGATACTGAAGTAGTAAGTTCCTTTCGCTTCGGTGGGCGCGCCGGTCAACAGGCCGGACGAACTCAGGCTCATGCCGGGCGGCAACGCGCCGGAGCCGATGCTGTAGGTGTAGCTGCCGCTGCCGCCGGAAGCGGTGAACTGCTGGCTGTAGGCCGCGCATGCCTGAGAGAGCGGCAAGCTGGAAGGCGACAAGGCGATGCTCGCTGCTTGCACCGGCCTGACTGCCAGGAGCGATGCCAATAACAACAAGATCGAGAAGATGGACAGGTGAACCAGGTGCGCAGCCGCCATCCACGGCGAACACCATTCCTTGCGACGAGACATACGGCACTTCCCTGACAAAGCTTGGACACGCAGCCAGCGCTCGGGCACGCCAACGACGTATCGGTTCGACCATGAAGCTGTCGAAAACGTCGCGGCCCCTGGCCGGCCCCAGCCGGCCCACCGGGGCAACGGCGCGTCATTGTGCCGCGATTCCTTGCGATTAGCGATGTTCGCCGGCAAGAAAGGGGGGACCCTTCGTCGCTATGGCCGCGCGGCAATACTCGATGCGCAAAGTGCCGGGTAAAACGGCCGCGGGGCGCCCTGCGCGCCCCGCGGCTCCGTCCTTACGGATCGAACTTCTTCTCGATGCCCAGCTGGATGGACTGGTTGTCCTTGGTCGCGTTGTCCAGCAGGTTCTGATACTCGAACCGCACCGACAGGCCCTTCAGCGTCTGCAGCATCACGCCCGCGCCCACCAAGGTGTGGTTGCGCGACGTGCTGCCCAGAACGGCCTGGTACAGCGGGCCGCCCAGCAGGTCCGCGTAGCGCATCGCCGCGACGCTCGCGCCCTGGAAGTCGTGGCGGAACTCCACCCGCAGCTGCGGCATCCACACGCCGTAGTCGCGTTTGGCCATCCATTGCGCGCGCAGACCCAGCACTCCGGTACTGGTCTTCACCGTCTGGCGGTCGTAGTGCAGCGCATAGATGTCGTCGCCGTGCTCGGTATAGCTGTCCAGCGTCGCCCGCGCGAAGTCGAACCGGCCGTACGGCGAGATCAGCATGCCGTCGTGCGTGCGGTGCTCGTAGCCCACCGAGATCGAGGCGAACAGCTGCTTGCCGTCGCGGCTGCCGGTCACGGTGTTGCCGTTGTCGGTGACGTAGCGGCGCGAGTCGAACGACATCTTCTGATAGCCGATCAACGCGTCCACGTAAACCAGCGGCACCGGCCGATAGCTGCCGTAGACCGCGGCGCTGTAGGCATCGACCGTGCTGCGGCTGTCATGCTTGCCGATGTCCGATGCGTCGTGGCCATAGCCGATGCCCGCGCCCATCGCGAACTGGTCGCCGAATGCACGGTCCGCACCCAGGCTGATGCCCGAGGTGGTGAAGTCGATGCCGTTGTCGCTGGTGCCCGGCTGCGTCTTGCCGAAGTTCACCGCACCGCCGGTCCATACCGACCACGTGCCCGGCGCATCGCCCGCCGACGCCGCTCGCTGGCCCTGGCCCGGCGACGGTTCGTCCGGCTGCACCAGGAAG
>JBCNOA010000014.1:0-35741 GCA_039594095.1 Dyella sp. | reverse complement strand
TCGAGACCGACTTCGCCAGCCTGGCCTTCGGTTATCCCGCCCCGCCTTGACCCCGCCACCCCGCCTGCGATCCGGCTATCCTCTGCCCCATGTCCGTCTTCCACGTCGATCGCTGGCTCAGCACCGATACGGTGGCCTTGCGCAACGTCCGCTGCGATGGCGCGTGCCGGCATCGCAGCGCGGAAGAATGCGCCTCGTCGACCAATCTGGTGTTTCCGTATCGCGGCGTCTACGTGCGCCATGTCGGCAACGACCAATCGGTGGCCGACGCCAACCACATGTTGTTCTTCAACGCCGGCGAGGGCTATCAGGTCAGCCACCCGGTGAACGGCGGCGACGCCTGCCTCTCCGTCGAGCTGCCCGATGCGATGCTGGAGGAGCTGGCGCCGCGCGCACTGCTGCGCCAGGGTGGCGACAGAGTCGGCTTCAACCGGCAAGCACAGCCGATCGACCCGCGCGCGCAGGCGCTGGTGGCTCTGCTGCGGCATAACCTGGAACGCGAAAGCATCGAGGCGCTGGAAGCCGAAGGATTGTTGCTGACCTTGATCGGCCGCAGCCTGGGCCCGCGCAGTACGCGCGAATTGGCCGCCACGCATGCGCGGCGGCGTCTCGCCGATCGGGTGAAGGTCTTGCTCGCCAGCGACCTGGCGCGACGCTGGACGCTCGCCGACATCGGCACGGAAATGGGCTGCTCGCCCGTGTACCTCACGCAGGTCTTCCGCCAGGTGGAGGGCGTGCCGCTGTATCGCTATCACCTGCACCTTCGCCTCGCGCGCGCGCTGGACCTGGTGCCGCGCAGCGACGATCTGTCGGCGCTCGCGGCCGATCTGGGCTTCTCCAGCCACAGCCACTTCGCCAACGCGTTCCGCCAGACTTACGGCCGCACGCCGAGCGAGTTCAAGCAATCCACCTGACGACAAGGAACGGGCCGCCCGAAGGCGGCCCGGCGCAGCATCGCCGTAGAAATCAACGGCCCGGCGCGGCGGAGGCTTGCGCCTCCCGCAGTTTCACCGCGCATTCCTCGCAGCAGACTTCGACGGTCTTGCCGCCGATCTTCACTTGGATCGCATTGCCATCGAGTTCGTAGTCGCAGGCAGCGCAGGTTTTGTCGGACATGATGTCGGCCTCTTGGTTGTCACCCGATTCGGGTGGCTTCATTGGGCCAAAGCGGCCAAAAGGCCGCTGTCAGATTCTTTAGTAGTCATCAGATCGGCGCGCCAGACCGGACGCTGCCTGCCGCCTCTTGTGGACCAGGAGCCAGTGTCGTCGCCAAGAGCTGCCGGGCATGCCTCGATGCGACACCCACATTGGGAACCGGCCGCCTCCCGTGCGGTCGGGCTCATGCGTCGCGCGCGACTAGCCGCAAGGCGGATTGAGGTATCCGCCCGTCATTCCCCGATTCAAGTTCAACGACGAATATGGGCTCGGGCTCGAGACACTCGACCGTCACCAAGGAGCCGAACGATCCCGCCAAGGGGCCGGTCATGACCTGCACGTAATCGTTGTGCATGAAGACCACATCGGTTATCGGCTCACGCCGCAGAAACGCAGCGCCTGCATCGAACGGAACCGCGGTCATGCTCCCCTCCGAAACGCCTCAGCCACCCCTGGCCCGACTTCCCTTCCGTTTGGCCGCCTTCGTCTTCTCTTCCATCTGCACCTTGTAGGCATTCATCAACGCCGGAAGCAGGCCGGGGAAGCGCTCGTCGATTTCCGCGCAGCGGGTGGTGTTGCGCATTTCCACGCCGTGCCGCTCGCTGCGAATTAGTCCGGCTTCGCGCAGCGCGCGGAAGTGCTGGGACAGCGTGGACTTGGGAATCTCGCGATTCTCCAGTTGCAGGAATGCCGAGCAATTGGTGCCGCGCTCGCAGCCGGCCAGGCCGGCATAGATGGCCGCCCGCACCGGATCGGCCAGCGCGTGGAGGATGCCTTCCACGCTGACGTCGTCGATCGAGGGGTGAACAAGGGGTCTCATGGGTTGCCATCTTACCAGCCCTTGACTTGTAGTTCGATAGTTCATATGTTGCGAACCATCGAATTAGTGAACCGGGCAGTTCGCCCATCTTCCACCCCACAGGAAATCCGTCATGAGCAAGCTCAAAGGCAAAGTCGCGCTGGTCACCGGCGCCTCCAAAGGCATCGGCGCCGGCATCGCCAAGGCTCTCGCCGCCGAAGGCGCTGCCGTCGTCGTCAACTACGCGTCCAGCAAGGCCGGCGCGGACGCCGTGGTCGAGGAAATCACCAAGGCCGGCGGCAAGGCCGTCGCCGTCAAGGGTGACGTCGCCAAGGCCGCCGACGCCCAGGCCATCGCCGACGCCGCGGTCAAGGAATTCGGCCGCCTGGACATCCTGGTGAACAACTCCGGTGTGTACGAGTTCTCCCCGCTGGAGCAGATCACCGAGGAACACTACCGCAAGCAATTCGACGTGAATGTGCTTGGCCTGCTGTTCACCACCCAGGCCGCCGCCAAGCACATGGGCCAGGGCGGCAGCATCATCAACATCGGCTCGCTGGTGACCCGCATCGTGCCGCCGGGCAGCGCGGTCTATTCCGGCACCAAGGGCGCAGTGGACGCCATCACCGGCGTGCTTTCGCGCGAACTCGGCCCGCGCCAGATCCGCGTGAACGCGCTCAACCCCGGCATGGTGGAAACCGAAGGCACCCACACCGCCGGTTTCATCGGCTCGGACTTCCATCAGCAGGCTATCGCGCAGACCCCGCTGGGCCGCATCGGCCAGCCGCAGGACATCGCCTCCATCGCGGTCTTCCTCGCCTCCGATGACTCGTACTGGCTGACCGGCGAGAAGCTGTACGCCGGCGGCGGCGTGCGCTGAGCCTTATCCGCTGCGATCTCCCCTCTTTCTCGAAAGAGGGGAGATCGGCGGTACGCCATGGACGCGCCGTTCAATCGGCGGATCTCCACGGCGCCCACGCATAACCCTTCCCTTCCCGCCGCACTCGCCCGACTCCGGGAAACGGAGCATGCGCCGCGGCGAGCCAGTCGCCTCGTTCCGCGGCCTCGGCGAGCAGGCGCTCCCGTGCATCGGCGGCCTGTAGCGGATCGCTGTCGTAACGGATCGCCAGACGCGGTTCGGCCAATTGCACCGGCGCTACGTGGAACGCATCGCCGCAGACGATCAGGCGCGCGTCTCCGGTGTCGGCGCAGAACCCCGTGTGGCCCACCGTATGCCCCTCGAGCGCCAGCGCGCGCATGCCCGGCACCGGTTCGTCGCCAGGCATGAACGTGCGGAAGCGACCCGCCTCAACGTAGGGCGCGATCGACGCCGCCGCGCCATCGAACGTGGCGCGCACGCTTTCATCGACCCGCTCCCGCCCTTCTCCGTCACGCCAGAACGTCGCCTCGCGCGCGTCCGCCCAGACCGTCGCCGCGGGGAAAACCATGCGGCGCTCGCGCGCTATGCCACCGACGTGATCGGGGTGCAGGTGCGTCAGCAACGCGGTGTCGATCCGGTCCGGCGCATATCCCGCTTCATGCAGGGAAGTTTCGAGACGTCCCAGGCCTGCGCCCTGCAAGCTGCCCGCGCCGGCATCGACGAGCACCAGTGCTTCGTCCGTCTCGATCAGAAAGGCATTCACCGCGCTGCTCACCACGGCCGGCAAGCCGGCCTTCGCCAACAGGCCGCGCACGTGGCCCGGTCGCTCGCCGATCAGCAACCGCTCCGCGGGCAAGTCGAAGTCGCCATCCGACAACGCCACCAGTTTGAGCTTGCCCAGCCGCATCGGCAGGAAGCGGCGATGCATCGACAGGCCAACATTGGGCGGGGGAGCGGTCAAAGGCGGGCACATGGCTGATCCTCGTCGAAAGAGGCGATCAGCATGCGCGGCGCATCGAATCCCGAACACTGAAGAAAACGTACCGCGACCGTTCATTCCTGAAAGGGCATCGGCTCCTGCTCGTCATCCCGCCGGCTCGTCACTCAGCCTGCTCGTCACCCAGCCACTGAACCGCCAGATCCGCTACCGCGCGGAGGCGATCCATGCGCCGCAGGTCCTGGTGATAGCCCATCCACACGTCCCTTCCGGGCGGCGCTTCGCCCAGATCCACTTCGCGCAGGCCCGGCACCCGTTCGCCCAATGGGCGCGGCAACACCGCCACGCCCATGCCGCGCGCGCACAGCTGCGCCTGCACCTCGCGACTGTTCGTGGTCAGCACCGTGCGCGCCCGCGGCAGACGCTGCCGCAGCCACGGCACATCCGGGTAATGCAGCCGCGTGGTGTCCATGGCCAGCAAGGCGGCGTCCTCGCCTTCTCTCGCCGGATATTCCGCATCGCTCGATACGTACACGGCGTACGGCACGCGCATGAGGCGGCGCTGCACGATGTCCGCTTCCTCGAAGGGCACCACACGGAACACGATGTCCGCCTCGCGGCGCGACAGATCGAACAGCCGCGTGCCCGCGATCATCTCCGGCACGATCCGGGGGTACCGCCGCCCCAGTTCCTGGATGACCGGCGGCAACACGTAGGCGGCGAACCATTCGGGCGACGACATGCGCAGCACGCCTTCCGGCCGCTCGCTCTCGCCGGCCAACCGGCGCTGCATGGCGAGCGCGCTCGCTTCCATGTCCTCCGCCAGCCGAAGCACCGCCTCGCCGGCGTCGGTCAGCACCGCGCCTTCGCTATGGCGCTGGAACAGCACCTGCCCAGTCGCCGCTTCCAGCGCACGCAGGCGACGCCCTACGGTCGGATGGCTGATACCCAGCGATCGCGCGGCCGCGCCGAGGGACGAGTGGCGGGCAACCGCCAGGAACACTTTCACGTCGCTCCATTCCATAGCCGTCCATCCGTCCCGCGAAAGGCCCGCAATGTGCGGCATGGCAGGTAACGACGCAATGCCCGGCCATACCGAAAGCCCGCTCCGCTCAGTCCGCTGAGCGCGGCCACCACCAGAACCAGAGCGCATGCCGCGACGAGCGGCCGCGCAGCGTTGGCCCGATACGGAAATCGCCATCGCCACGCTGCATGGCTTCGACCGAATCACGCAATGCCCGTATCCACGTCTGACCAAGGGTGAGTTCCAGCCGGTCGCCGTCTTCGACAAGGTGCCAATCGTCATGGGCACTCGCCAGACGCAACCGCCACCTAGAGGGCGAGATGGCCCGCGCTCCACGGTTGTTGGGTACACGCAGAATGGAGTCGGTCGCGCGCGAGACCCGCAAAGTTCGATGGAGCGAAACGTCGTTGGCCTCCGCCAGGAGATCGACCAGCGCGAGCAGCGAATGGCTGCCCTCCGCATCGGCGGTGATATGCCAACCCTCGAAATGCCGGCTTGGCTCCGCATATCGCCACAACGAAACAGCGCCATGCTGCTCCCAGCGGTGGAGCGCCTCGCTCGACGCCTCGGCCGACGTCTCTTTCCTGTCCATCGCTCGCGATTCCTCTTCGAAACTGGTCCGGTCCCGACGACGCTTCTATCATGTCCGCCACGATACCCAGCCTGGCAAGGACCGCCACATGATCGCGACGCCCTTTCACCCCCTGCGTTTCTCCGCCATCAAGCACCGACTGCCGCCCGCCTGCTGGGCCGTAGGGCGCAACGCGTACAACGACGGAGAGTTCGAGCACGAGCTGGTGCTGTTCCATGAGGGCGACCTGCAACTGGAAAGGCTGGACCTGGACATGGAGCCGAATGAGGACGGCGAATATCCGTTCCTCGTTCTCATCGCCGGTGGCTTACGCGTCGACGGCCCGATCTCGAACGAAAACACCGATGGCGCGACCGGGCTGGTCGTGCTCGGCGATCTGCATGCGCGTGACATGGTGGTGGGCGGCCAGGAGGTCTACGTCACCGGCCACCTCCACGTCGACGGCCTGTTTTGGGGCGACTACAACCACGGCGAACTCGTAGTCGAAGGCGATGTAACTGCCGCGCTGCTCATCGATACCGATCAATACCGCCTGAACATCGCCGGCCGGCTGAAGGCTTCGCGACACATGGGCCAGTGGGACGACCAGGACCAATGGCAGGACCTCGAAACGCACGATCCGGTCGCCTTCATGGAGCCGGATTGCCTGCTCGACGATGAGGACGGCATGTCGCTCGACCGCGCCGAGATACTTGCGCGGTTACGTACGGGACGTCCGGTATTCCGCGCGGAAAGCCTCGCTCCAGCTCCGCCACTAGCCATCGCCCTGGCCTTTCCCGATACGTCGATCGCTCCTTCGAACATCGACCGGCTCGCCTCCGCGGCCTGGTTGCCGGCACTCGCGCCGGATGCGGTCACGTCGGGCTATGAATTCTGGCAGGGCAATACCTTCTGCCGTGTCACGGCATTCGGTCCGGCCACACAGGAGAACGCCTTCCGCATTGTCTACCTGCAGGGCGAGGACTACGCCGCGCGCCTGCGCACCGACCGCGCCCGCACGGCGGAAGGCGCTGCGGCATGGATGTTCGCCGTGCATGTGCGTCCCGTCGGCGAAGACGACGCGCCATGGCAGCCCTGCGGTCCCGATTCGCCCGAACCGATACGCGCCTTCATCGGCGCCGCGTGGATGACGCTGCTCGGCGGCATGTCGACCTTCGAACATGCGCGCGGGCTGATCGCCGCCGAAGAGGTGCACGCGTTGCTAGCCCTCCCCATCGCCGCGCCTTACGACGACTTCTACGACGACGACCGCACCGGTTTCTGGGCGGGCCCGATGTTCTGCTCGTTCCGCCGCGAGGGCGAGCTCTACGAAGGCGAGCCGCAGCCGGCGATGCTGCGCCTGGTGCGCGAGTATGCCGACGACGGCAGCGGCGAGGAGCGGCGCGAGGTGTTCTTGTACACGGTCCAACGCCAGCTCGACGGCAGCGAATGCGTGGTCATCGGCTACCGTCCGGCCGAGGACGACAGCTCCGTGCCTTTCAGTTACGTGGCCAGCAGCGAAGCGCTGCAGCGCGCGGTGCAAATGTTCCGCCGGGGCCAGCGTCTGCTGCTGCGCTATAACGCGAGGCTGCTGGCCGGAGACGTCCCTTATGTGGCGGAGCCGTTCGCCTACCGATACTGGCGCGAACAGGGTTACCTGAAAGGAAGCCCGCGACGCGACCAGTGATCGCGGCGGACAAGGCGAGGCTAGATCGAAGCGATGCGGCGACGCCCACCGTTCGCCCACTCGAAGTGGTCATGTGTAAAGCGGTAAAAGTGGCTATTCAAGCGAACCACTTCGGCGCGTAACTTGCCCTCACCATTTCCGCCCTCGAGGGTTTCGCCATGCAAGCGCCGGTGAGGTTGTTGCTCGGTTCCGCCATTGTTCTGGGGCTCATGTCCGCGCCAGCCTGGGCCGACCATTCGGCCCCGCTGCCTTCGGCCTACGCCGAAGGCAGCCACGCCTTCGATTTCAATCTGGGTACCTGGCACACGCATATCCGCCGGCTCAAGCAGCCGCTATCCGGCCATGCCGACTGGATGGAACTGCGCGGCACCGTCACGGTGAACCCGATCTGGGGCGGCAAGGCGCAGGTCGAGGAGATCGAGGCTGACGGGCCCGGCGGTCGTTTCGAAGGCATGACCGTGTTCCTCTACGATCCCGCTCACGGCCAATGGCGCCAATACTTCGCCGACAGCGACGACGGCACGCTGGACACGCCCTCGGTCGGCCGCTTCGCCGATGGCCGCGGCGTGTTCTACAGCCAGGAGCTCTACCGCGGCCGCGCCGTGCTGGTGCGCGGCACCTGGTCGGACATCACGCGCGACGCGCACCGCTACGAGCAGGCCTTTTCGGAGGACGGCGGCAAGACCTGGGAAGCCAACTTCATCGCCGACCTCACGCGCGTCCGGCCCGGCGAATCCGTCACGGCGATGGAGCCTGTCGCCGATGTCGCCGGCCAGCACGATTTCGATTGGCAACTGGGCGACTGGGACATTCACATGTCACGTCTCCAACATCCGCTGACGAACCGCAACGACTGGACGCCGCTCGACGGCACCGTACGCGTACGCAAGCTGTGGAACGGTCGCGCCAACCTCGCCGAGATCGACAGCCAGGGACCGTCAGGCCATCTGGAATTTCTCTCACTGCGCCTGTTCAACCCCAAGGCGCACCAGTGGAGCCTGAACTTCGTCAGCAGCGGCAGTGGCGTGTTCGGCTCGCCGATGATCGGCGCCTTCACCGGCGGGCGCGGCGACTTCTACGACCAGGAACCCGTCGACGGCAGGGCCATTCTCGCTCGCTTCTCGTTCCTCGACCTCGCACAGGGATCGAATCGCGACGAGCAGGCGTTCTCCGCGGACGGGGGCAAGACCTGGGAAGTGAATTGGGTCAACACATCGAAGCGCCTGGCGGCCGAGGCTGCAGGCAAGACCATCGCCGGTCGCGCAGCGCATTCACAGTGACCGGCGCGGCAGCCTCGATCAGGCAGCCGCCAAGCCATGCGCCATGTGCGCGCGGAGCATCTCCTCGCTGAGTGGCAATGCGCGATCCACCGCATGCTCGGCAAAGCGCCGCGAACGGTCCAACAAACGGACACAAGCCTCCCGATCGCCTTGCAGCGCGGCGCGCAAGGCCTGGCAGCGCGGCCGCAAATGCGGCACCCACCACGAGGCTTCCGGGGTCAGCGTGTCTTCGGCCAGTACATCGGCATCGCGTGTATGCATCGCGCGCGAAAAAAGCAGCTCCGTGCGTGTGATGGCAAGCCAGTCGCACCACGCCCGCAACTGCCGCGCATCCCGTTCCGCCAACAGGGCATCCAATGTGTCGGCCATGGCTATCGCCCTGCCCCATTCGCCACGATTCTGGGCTGCTTTGAGGCGATACCAGCAGGCCTCGAGCGGCAGCGGGAAAGGGCCTTGCTCCAGCGCGGCGAGGTCGGCCTCCGGCAGGCGGTCGGCCGTGCAACCGAAAAGACTCAGCCGGCGCAGGCGCTGCTGCGGTGACTCGGGCTCCGAGGGGTTGAGCAGCAGGCACAGCAGCCAATAGCCGTCATTGCCCGAGCCTTTGCGGGAGGGCAGCAGGTTCACCATGCCCACGACGACGTTCATGCTGGCGAACATCAGGCAGCACCAGCCCGGTCCATTCGGCCGCAATGCCAAGCCGCACGCCACCAGTATCGAAGCCGCGACCAGATTGGCGAGCGGACCGCCCAGCATGAAGGCCAGTTGCTGGCGCCGCGGCGAGCGCACGTCCCCCGCCACGGCGTCGACGTAACCCGCTATCAGCGTCTTTTTCGGCAGCGGGTGCCAGCGCGCGCGGAAACCACGCCGGCGCATGGCCAGCTGCAATGACCCCACACGAACACTCAGCACCATCATGCCGGCCAGGCGCGCGGCGACGTAATGGCCAAACTCGTGGATCGCAACCGCGGGAGTGAACATCAGCGCCCATACGAGCAGCGCGAGGACGAAGGCCGTATCGGTGCCCAGCCATGCCATGCCCCAGCCCAGGGCCAGCACGCAGCAGACTCCCCCGACGGCCCATTGCAGCACGCGTGCAGCGCCGAAGATCGCGCGCCATCGCCAGTCCATGGATGCACCGCCTTCCATTGCTCTCTGAGGGTACGACTCTCCGACGAGGCGGGGAGCTTAGCAGAGCGCTCGTGCCAGACAGTGCCCGTCAATACCGGCGCCGCGCGCCGAGCCGCTGCCCCAGTTCCCGCAGCTCGCTGGTACGCAGGCGCTCACGCACTTCGCTGGGCGTTTGGCCCAACACTTTGCGGAATGCGTCCGCCATATGGCTATGGCTGTTGAAGCCGACGTCGCAGGCGAGCGCCGCCAGATCGTCTTCGCCGTCGCCGAGGCGGCCAAGCGCGGTGCCCAGGCGCTGTTGCAGGCGGAACTGGCGCAGCGACTGCCCTGTGTCCTGGCGGAAGATGCGGCATAGATGAAACGGCGAGCAACCCGCCAGCCGGGCCAGTTCGTCGAGGTCGAGGTTCTCGCCCGCACGCCCCACGATGGCCTCTTCCACGCGGCGGACCTGGCATCGCGTATTCGCGCCTCTCGCCGCCGTCCACCGCGAGCCACCGCTTGCCATCAGTCCATCGAGGACGGCCAGCACTGCCTCCTCCGCATCCAGGGCATCGGCACCGCGGCGCATTCCCGCCAGCATCTCTACGTGCGCATCCTGCAGCGGCAGGCCATGCGGCAGTTCGCGGCAGGCGGGCGCGCCGGCACCGGCCAATCCCAGCGTTTCCAGCCAGGCTTCGTCCACCCAGACGTCCGTGCAGCAATCGCAGCCCCGATGATCGGGATGCGTCACGCGGTACTCCACGTCTTTGCCGATGAACACCACCTGCCCCGGCCGCGCGAGGCAGGCCTGGCGGCCGATGCTAATCGCGAACGACCCGCAACGCGTGAACAGGAAGCGCCCCGGCTCGCCGCCGCCACCGCCGCAGTTCACGCGCGGGTAGCGGCATTCCTGATTGATCACCTCGACATGAGGACAACGCAGCACCGTATGCACGATCGCCATGGTCCAGGTCCCCGCCGGCATCCGCGGGCGATCATACGCCCGCGCCCGTCCGATGAAACGGCCGCGCGCACGAAAGCAGGTTTATGGAAGCGGCCCTGATCGAATGACGATAGACAGGGCGATTCGGCTCCGCATGCGCCATGTTTCCGTGACGGGGATGGGCTACATTGCCTCGCTCTCCCCACGCACGAGATCGCCCATGTCCACGCCCCCCGAAGGCTTGCCCCGCTACCGTCTGCTCACGGGCAAGGACGACGCCAGCTTCTGCCATCGCGTTTCCGAAGCGCTCGACATGGGTTACGAGCTCTACGGCTCGCCCGCCGCCACGTTCAATGGAGAGCACGTCGTGGTGGCGCAAGCAATCGTCTGGCCGGAACGGGACTGACGGGACGGCGCGGATAGCCTTGCCAGAAGGACGTCATGCCCGCGCTGTGGCATAAAGCCACGATCGCTCACAACGAAGTCATGAGATGAAACGCTTCGCCTTCGCAGCGCTCGCCGGCATCGCCTCCTTCGCTGCCTTCGCCGCAGGCCCCGGCCTTCCCAAGTCCACCCCGCACGTGATCGACGCGCTGACGGCACAGCCGCGCGATTGTCTGTCTCTGCATCTGGAAGGCGCCCGCGTGCTCATGGCGCGCGCCGACCTCGATGCACGCGCCGCTCGTCGCGGCCAGCCCTATGAAGACGAAGAGGGACGCCTGGCATGGCTCGCCGGAAATCGCGCCGGCGCACTGCTCGACGCCGCCACGGCCACGCGGGATGCCTCTGGCTGCGGCGTCATCGATCGCAGCCGCCTGGATCCGGACGCGCTGTTTCTGGTGAGCCAGCTGCTCGAGCTCGGCAAAGTCATGGTCATCCGCGACGGCAAGAGCGCGCCGGAGTTCCGCATCGTGGTCCACGACTTCGGCCATGGCACCGCGGGATACCGTGGCTATGAATTTCTCGGCGGCGGCGCCTTCCTCACTCTGATGGTCTGGATCACCTGACCACGTCAGCACGTTTCTGGAAGCGCCGCCGCGCCCTCCTCGCCAAGCTGCATTCGCGGATCCCACCGTCCCCACCCCGCGTTTCCGCGCATGCACATCCACCTGGAGGGCGTTATGTACAAGACGTTCTGTGGCTTGATGTTCGCCTGTTCCGTACTCGCCGCCGCGCAGGCGTCCGAACTGCCGGGCAACGATCTGCTCGGCTACGGCCCCAACCCCATGCTGTATCCCAAGGATGCCCGGCCCTTCGGCAAGAGCATCTACGGCTGGGCCGACCGTTCCATGCAGTGGCTGTACGCGCAGCCGTTCGCCAGCAATCCCGCCTACGACACCACCGGCGCGCTGTGCGCGGTCGGCCAGGACGGCCCGGTCTGGAATCTCCCGCCGGCCGCGATGCCGATCATGATGGCCGGCAACGTGGCGCGTACCTGCACGGTTTCGCACGACAAGGCGCTGCTGCTGATGGTCGGCTTCGTCAGCGACACCTATCCGTGCCCCGATCCGAACTTCGGACCGAAGCCCGGACAGTCGCTCTACGACTTCCTCGTCGCCGACGCGAAGACCTACCCCATGATGAGCAACATGGAGATCTCGCTGGACGGCCGCACGATTCTCGACCCGACGCACTACCTCTACACGTCGGAGAACGTGTACTCGCTCAAGGGCGACCCCAGCCTGCAGGCATCCTTCGATCCCTGCATCACCACGAACTGGCAGCCGGCGGTGAACTACGGCTACTACCTGATGTTCCGCCCGCTGCGTCCGGGCCAGCACACGATCGTGCGCCGGATGACCATGAACGGCATGAGCAACACGTTGACGTATTTCCTCACCGTGCAGTGACGTCGACCGCCGGAGCGCCCGCCAGGCGCTCCGGCCACGCGGCGAAGTCACGCCGCCATGCGGGCGCCGCGTCCGAACAGCGCTTCCATATGGCCCCGGATCATCGCCTCGCTCGCCGCGAGCGAGTCGTCCACCGATTCACGCACCCGTGCATCGGACTCCGCCATGCGTCGCCCGTATTCGGCGCGATCGCCGGCGAACGCGGCGCGCAACGCCAGGCAGCGCGGCCACAGGTGAGGCTCCTCCCATGAGGCATAGGCTGGCATCAAGCCGTCTTGCAACCCGCTCGCATCTCTCGCATGCATGGCATGGGCGAAAGCCAGCTCGGTGCGTACGCAGGCGATCAGCGATCGCACCGCCGCCAGCGGCTTGGCATCCGCCGCGGCGAGCGATGCCTCCACCGCCTCTCGCATGGACGCCGCCTCGGCCCACTCGCCGCGGTTCATGCAAGCCTTGAGCCGGAACCAGGCCGCCACCAGCGAGACCGGAAACGGTTGCGCTTCCAGCGCTGCCAGGTCGTCTTTCGGCAGGCGTTCCGCCGTGCGGCCGAACAGGGTCAGCGCGATGATGCGGTACTGAGGCGCCTCGAAGGCCTGCAAGCGACCGCGGAACAAGCGCCACAGCCACATGCCGTCGGTGGGACGCGCGCTGGCACGGGGGATCAGGTTGCCGGCCGAGAAGGCCAGATTCATCATCGCCGCCGGCACCGCGACCCAGCCCCAGGGCACGCGGGACAACGGCCAGCTCGCCAGCCAGAACGCCACCGCAGCCAGGGCGTTCGCCGCCGGGCCGCCGGCCATGAACGCTATCTGGCGCATGCGCCCGGGTTTCGCCGGGTCGGCGAAGGCGACCACCGCCCCGGCCGCCTCGCCTTTCATGCGCCGCCGCCAGCGCAGCTTCACTCCGCGCCGCAATGGCATCACTTCCACATGCGCCACGCGCATGCGCACGACCTTCATGCCCGCCAGCCGCGCACACCACCAGTGCCCCAGTTCGTGGATCAGGATGCAGGGGTAGATCCATGCCACGCATAGCATCGCGGCGACGAGCGGAGATTGCAGATAGCCGCCGATGTATCTCGTGCAGAAAAAGCCCGCACAGAAGAACACGGCCAGCTGCAACGCCGCCGCGATCCAGCCACCCAGGCGCCGAAGACGGGCATGCCCGGCGGATGCGGGTATCTGTGCTTTGCGCGTGTCGGCGCCTGGCGCCCTATCCGATGTGTCGCTGTCCATAGCCTTCCCCTGCGGCATCGCCACAGCTTAGCAAGCGAACAGGCCTCTCGGCGCCGGGCGCGGCGGGGCTACGATGCCTCTTGGTCGGGCGTGCCGCGCTTCCCGCTGAACAAGGCGCGGCCCGCGAAGATGCCGCCCACGATTTCCAGCTGCAACCGCTCGCGATCGCGTTCGCGCAGGCGCTTGCCGATTTCCTCGATCTCTTCCGGGTCGACGCCGAGTTTGTCCAGCCCCGCCTTGCCCAGCAACACCGCCGACTCGTAAGTCTCGCGCACTTCCAGGTCGGCGCCGGCCTTGATCAGATCGATGCTGTGCCGGCGATCGATGGCGCGCACGAGGACGGGCACTAAGGGAAACTCCGCCTTGATCAGCTCGGTGATGCGTGTGCCCTCGTCCGCCTTGTCGACGCACACCAGCACCACGCCCGCGCGTCCGGCGCCAGCGGCTTCGAGGATGTCCAGGCGGGTGCCGTCGCCGTAATAGACCTTGAAGTCGAGGCTGCGCGCGGTGTCGATCATTTCCACGTCCGTGTCGATGATCGAAATCTCGTACCCGCGCTCGAACAGGAATTGGCTGGCGATCTGTCCCACGCGGCCGAAACCGATCACCAGCGCGGCGCCCTGCAGGCTGTCGGGCCGCTCATAACCCTCGGTCGATGGACGCAGCCGCGCGCGGATCGCGTTCATCGCGGCGATGGCGATCGGCGTCAGCACCATGGAAAGAATAACGATCGCGGTGAGCTGCGCGTTCTGCTCGGCATTGATGATGCCTGCCGCGGCGGCCGCCGCGTACAGCACGAAGGCGAACTCGCCGCCCTGCGCCATGAACACCGCGCGGTCGAGCGCCTCGCGGCGCGCGGCGCGGAAAAGCCTCGCGATGGCGTAGATCATCAGCGCCTTGGCGGCCATGTACAGCACGACGTAGCACAGGATGGTGCGCCAGCTCGCCGCGACCACGCGCAGGTCCAGCGACATGCCGACGGCGATGAAGAACAGGCCCAGCAGAATGCCGCGGAACGGTTCTACGTCCGCTTCGAGCTGGTGCCGATACGAAGACTCGGACAGCAGCACGCCCGCCACGAACGCGCCCATCGCCATCGACAAACCGCCCATCTGCATCGCGTAAGCCGAACCCAGCACCACCAGCAACGCGGCCCCGGTCATCACCTCGCGGGCATGCGCGTTGGCCAGCAGGCCGAACAGCGGGTTGAGCAGATAGCGCCCGGCCAGCAGCAAGCCCACGATCGAGCCCGCGCCGAGCGCGATCGCGCGCCAATCGATGCCATGGTGGGCCGCCGCGCTGCCCGGCGCGATGGGCGCAAGGAACGCCACTGCCGCAAGCAACGGCACGATCATCAGATCTTCCAGCAGCAGCACGCAGACGATGCGCTGGCCGCCCGGCTCGTTCACTTCTCGCCGCTCTTCCAGCAGTTGCATCACGATCGCGGTCGATGTCAGCACGAAGCCCGCGCCGGCCACGAAGGACGGCGCCACCGGGTAGCCCGTCAACACGCCCACCGCGGTGAGCGCGACGGCGCAGGCCGAAACCTGCGCCAGACCCAATCCGAAAATCTGCCGGCGCATGCTCCACAGCCGCGAGGGATGCATCTCCAGGCCTATCAGGAACAGGAACATCACCACGCCCAGTTCGGCCACCTGCAGAATCGCACCGGGATCGCTGAAGACTTTCAGCCCGAACGGGCCGATCGCCACGCCGCCGGCCAGATAGCCCAGCACCGCGCCCAGCCCCAGCCGCTTGAACAACGGCGCCGCGATGACACCGGCCGCCAACAGCGTGATGACGGGAAGCAACGCGACTCCCTGGTGTTCCACTGCCATGCCCCGCTTCCCCTCGCCGGAATCCGCTGCGGAGCGTAGCCGAACGCACGGCTGGCGGGGATGCCGCGGCGCACGCGGCGGTGGCTTCGCCATGGCACGGCGGCGACTTCCTGGCGATCGGTCAGAGCAGGCCCAGCACGTTCGCCGCGGACTCGGCCGCACGCATCGCCGAAGTACGGCTGCGCGCCACGTCGCCTTGGATGTAGGCGTCCGCGCCGGAAGCCAGCACCTCCCATTCCCAGGCGGACTGTCCGCGCGCCGGCCACACGGCCAGCGACAGCGCTTCGCCGCACCGCGTCACCGCGTGCAGCTCGCGCAACCACACTTCGTATCCGGCCATGCTGGCCGCATGCCAATCGACCTTGCCGCTCATCGTTCGCCTCCGCAGAAAGGCCGAAGCGAAGGACCGGCTTCGGCCGACCGCTAAGCTAACTACCGCTTTACGGCGCTAGCGGCTTATTCGCACATGGACTTATTAGCGCGGCTCATCAATCCGCGCCCACGCTCTGACTGTCGTCCGGTGCCCGCGCGATCGGCGGCTCCGCGGGCGCGTCGATCGCTTCGCCGATGGCGTAGAAATGCCCGCCCGCGATGTAGTGCAAGCTGCGCCACGATGGCTCCGCGCGCTCGAATTGCCAATGCCCGTTCGCGAAGACGCGCGTATCCGCCCAGGCCCCGGTCACCATGCCGATGAACAGGTCGTGCGCCTCCTGATTGTGCGGTTCCAGCACTAACCGGCAGGCGAGCCACGCCGCGCATCCGGCAACGAAAGGCAGGTCGCAGCCATCGATCTCGAACAGCTTCACGCCGCTGTGCGCCAGTTTGTCCGCATCAGTGGCACGGCTGTATGTGCCGACCGCGTGGGTCAAGGCCAGCTGCGCGACGGTCGGAACCTGCAGCGCAAACGTGCCGCTGTGCTCGATCAGCTCGCGCGTCTTGGTCGCGCGGTCCAGCACAACCATCAGCTTCGGCGGGTCGAAATCCAGCGCGCAGTTCCACGCGGCGGCCATGACGTTGTCCACGCCGCCGTGGCGCGCCGAGACCAGGACCGTGGGACCGTGGTTGATGAGGCGATAGGCCTTGTCGAGCGGAACGGAGGCGATGTGGCGATCCATGGGAGCGTCGTGCAATGAAAGGCGCCGATTATGCCGCGTGCGCTTCCTCCGCGAACCTCGCCTGCCGATCGCCAAGGTTTTGCGATATCCGCCGTGCCGCTTTACGTTTTGCGGCGCACCGTCCGTCGCCCGGCTCACGGACGGCAACGCCGCCGATACGATCCGTCGATACGCCACCGGGGAGAGGGATCGCGATGATGTGGAGCAAATCATGGGCAGCCGCCGCCGTGGCGCTCGCGATGGCATTGCCGGGCCAGCCGCGCGCATCCGATGCGCTCGTCCGTGCCATCGCCGTGGACGTCACCAAGCCCACCACGCCGCGCAGCGAGTTCGAAACGTTCTCCGTCGGCTCGGACTACCCCGGCACGCTGCTGCGCGATGACAGCCTCGCCCAGCTGAAGACGGTGCGGGACGAACTGGGCTTCCGCTACATCCGTTTCCACGCGATCTTCCATGACGTGCTGGGCACCTACCGGGAAGACCACGGCAAGCCGGTCTACGACTGGACGAAGATCGACGAGCTCTACGACCGCCTGCTCGCCATGGGCATCCGCCCCTTCGTCGAGCTCGGCTTCACGCCGGAGGCCATGAAGAGTTCCGACCAGCGCATCTTCTACTGGAAGGGCAACACCTCGCATCCGGATCCGGCGAAGTGGGCCGCGCTCATCGATGCCTTTGCGCGCCATCTCGAACAGCGCTATGGCCCCGACGAAGTCCGCCGCTGGTATTTCGAAGTCTGGAACGAACCGAACCTGGCCGGCTTCTGGGAAGGCGCCGACCAGGCCGCCTATTTCGCGCTTTACGACGCCACCGCACGCGCATTGAAACAGGTCGATCCACAGTTGAGGGTCGGCGGCCCGGCTACCGCAGGCGCCGCCTGGGTTCCGGAATTCATCGCCCACGTAGCGAAGAACGATGTGCCGGTCGACTTCGTCGCCACTCACGCGTACGGCGTCGATGGCGGCTTCCTGGACGAGAACGGCAAGGAGGACACCAAGCTCTCGCCCTCCCCCGACGCCATCATCGGCGACGTGCGGCGCGTGCGCGAGCAGATCCAGGCCTCCGCGCGCCCCGGATTGCCGCTGTACTTCACCGAGTGGAGCACCAGCTACACGCCGCGCGACGCGGTGCACGACGCCTACGTCAGCGCGGCCTACATCCTGAGCAAGCTCAAGGCCGTGGACGGTCTGGCACAGGGCATGAGCTACTGGACCTTCAGCGACTTGTTCGAGGAACCCGGCCCGCCTACGGCGCCGTTCCAGGGCGGCTTCGGCCTGGTCAATCCGCAGGGCGTGCGCAAGCCTGCGTACTTCGCCTACAAGTATCTCCACCGACTCGGCGACCGGGCATTGGATACGGATGACCGGGAAAGCATCGTGACGTGGGACGGCCACGCGCTGAAAGCGCTCGTATGGCACTTCAGGCAGCCGCAGCAGACGCAGAGCAATCGCTCGTTCTACACGCGCGTGCAACCGGCGTCGCCCGCGGCGGAAGTCGACCTGCAGGTCAGTGGCCTGCGCCCCGGCCGCTATCGCGTAGCGATCCATCGCACCGGTTACGACGCCAACGATGCCTACACGGCTTACTTACGCATGGGATCGCCGGCGACATTGAGCGCGGCGCAGCTGCAGAAGCTGCATGAGCTGACAGCCGACAAGCCGTCGACGCGCGAACTCCGCGTCGACAAGGCCGGCACGGCGAAACTGGCGCTGCCGATGCGGGACAACGACATCGTCCTGCTCGAACTGACGCCCGCCGCCAGGCCCTGAATCTTCGCCGACGTAACCTCTCCGCCGCACGCTCGAACCGATGCTGGTCGGCGCCGAGAGCCCACGGCAGGCGGAGCGCGGTCAGGATACGAAATGGGCGTAGATCGACAACGCGAAGAACACGGTGGAAAGCCGTAGGAGCAGTTTCTCGGCGAATGTCATGGGAGTACCTCGCCGATACACGTCCGAGGCGATCTGCGCCGGTGTCTTCGCGAGGTATTTCCAGCGATGGCCGATCGACATGCCGCAGCTCCAGCACGCCATGCCCGCCAACGCGAGCAGATGGCCGCGAATCGCGCCCTCGCGCGCCAACGCCAGGGTTACGAAAACGACTGTGCAGCCGATCGCCACGAGAAACAGGCCTACACCGCGGCGATCTTGAAGACCAAGCCACTCCCGCACCTTCACGCTCCACCATCCTCCGTTTCGTGGATCATAGGGCAAGCAAGCCTGCAGGTATTTGCGCCTCACTTGCGCGCGGGCATCCGGACCTCGACATCCTCCGGCTTCAGCACGCGTCCGTCCTGCGCCACCGGCGACATGCGCTGCAACCGTCGGCCCGTCAGCTTATCCACCAGCCGCACGTGCGGCTCGCCACGCGCGAAGAAGAACGATTCACCCCATTGCCGCAGCGCCACCAGCACGGGAAACAGGCCGCGCCCTTTTTCGGTGAGCGTGTATTCCTGGTAGGGACTGCCATCCGCCGCCGGCACTGCTTCCATGATGCCGTGGGCTACCAGGTGGCGCAGGCGCGCAGCGAGGATGTTCTTGGACAAACCTAGGCTCTTCTGAAACTCGCCGAAGCGGCGCAGTCCATCGAAAGCGTCGCGCACGATCAGCAGCGACCAGCCGTCGCCGATGGCATCCATCGGGCGGGCAACGCCGCAGAGCGAGTCTTCCTGGGTGACGCGTTTGACCATGGGGAAATTCGTCCGGACGGCAATGTGGTTGCAAGATAGAACCTTACTTGCTACAAAGACAACAGGTTTCATCTTGAAACCTAAAAGCCAGTCCGTACCCCGGACGATCGACATCCCGTTATCACCGGACGCACTCGACCGAGTGAGGGTCGACCGTGCGCGCCCGCCCTCTTCCCCTTTTCGAGACGAGACCATGATCCGCCCAGACGAGACATTCGACGGCACCTTTCCTTTCACGCCGCATTTCACCGATGCGCCGGGCTTCGCCATGCATTACGTGGACGAAGGCCCTCGCGACGCTCCGTCGGTGCTGTGCCTGCATGGCGAACCCACTTGGGGATATCTGTTCCGGCACCTCATCGCGGCGCTCCGCGGTGGGCACCGGATCGTCGTGCCCGATCACATGGGTTTCGGCAAGAGCACTACGCCGACGAACCGCACTTATTGGCTGCAGGATCACCTCGACAATCTCGAGCGCTTCGTACTCGCGCTGGACCTGCGCGACGTCACGCTGGTGCTGCACGATTTCGGCGGTCCCTTGGGAATGGGGCTGGCTGCGCGGCACCCGGACCGCATCCGGCGCATCGTCTCGGTCAATGCTCCCACGCCGTTCGGTCAGGCGAGCCTGCCGGACCGTTTGACGGCAAATGCACAGGAAGCGCCCTGGTTCCGTTGGATTCTCGGCGCGGAAGCCGAAGGCCGCCTGGACGGCGTGCTCAACGAACTGGGCTATCACATCCTCAGCACGCTCAAGCTCAACGGTTTCGAGAACCACGCGCTGATTGGGGACACGTGGCTCCGGGCCTATGGCTCGCCTTTCTCCACCCCGGCCGAATGCGCAGGCGCGCTCGGCTGGGCGAAGGGCTTCGCGCTGGGCACGCATCAATTTCCGGAGCCGGACGAGGCGAGCTCGCGGGCTGTCCGAGCCAAACCGGCGATGGCGATCTGGGGCATGGCGGATCGCACGCTGCATGCGCGCCACTTCCTGCCACTGTTCCGCGAGGTGTTCCCGTCGGCGCCGGTACACGAACTCGATGACGTCGGCCATTACAGCTTCGAAGACGCACCCGAGCCGATCGCCACGCTGGTGAGCTCATTCCTGCAGACGAGTTGAGCCGGCGCAGCCCCTGTTGCGCCCGCTCGCCCGGGCGCAACAGGGGCTGCGAGGCATTCAGTAGGCGCGGTTGTCTTCATGCCGAACCGATCTGGCGGCATTCGGGTCATTGATCGCATCATCCGCAACACCGCCGTACCGAAGCGGTCCGGCCCGACGCAATACCCGTACCGTCGAGGAAGCCATCGTGAAAACATTCCTCCAAAGCATCCACCCCGTACTCATGGCCAGGGACGTGGCGACATCGATCCGTTTCTTTCAGGGACTCGGCTTCGCCTTGCTGTTTCAGGACAGGCCGGAAGAACCGAAGTACGCGGCCGTCCGGCGCGACAACGTCGAGCTGCACCTGCAATGGGGCGATCCGGGGCAATGGAACCACCCGGTCGATCGCCCGGCCTACCGCTTCGTCGTCGACGACGTCGACCGGCTCTACGGGGAATTCGTCGACGGCGGAGGAATCGACGCAGGGCTCGAACGAGCCAGCCCCTGGGCCACTCCAGCCGAGACGCCTTGGGGAACGCGCGAATTCCATCTGCGCGATCCCGGAGACAACATTCTCCAGTTCTATCGGCCGCTGTAATTCATGGCGTCCACGGCGGGCGACCGGCAGTCATGGCCGCTTGCCCGCCGCCTCGTTGTTTTCCGGCATGCGCGGTGCCGGGTGGTCGCCATGCTGATGCAGCACCAGCCCGCGCACCTTGCCGTCCGCGCCCCGCTGGAAGCTGATGCCAACGCCCAGGCTCCAGATGTGGAATTCGTCCTTCGCGCTGGCCGACAGCTCGATGGCGTCCTGTCCGGTCACTTGCTCGTAGAGACGATCGCCCTGGCGAGTGATGGCCATGGTGACGCTCGGCGCCAGCTCGTAGCGGCCCACGTAATCGTCCAGCGTCTCGGTCGGCAACGTCACGCGCACATGCGGCGGAGCCAGCGTCGTCGACGGCACCAGCAGCGCGAAGCCGATGTCGTCCACCGATTCGGAGCGGTTGCTCAGCACCGCCACGCCGTGCTTCCGGTCCTGCGTGAAGCCGATGAAGCTGGCAAAGCCGCCGGTCATGCCGTTGTGCCATACGACATCGCCGTCCTCGGTGTGCCTGGTCATCCATGCCAGGCCGATACGCTCACCTGTCGTCGCCGTATCGGCGCGCGGCTGCTGGGCCAGTTGCATCGCCGGATAAAGCGGGGTTTTCAACGACCCCATATTCGCCTGCAGGTAGCGCTGCATGTCGCGTGCGCTGCTCAGCACGCCACCGGTCGGAGCGAACACCTGGAAATGCCAGTGCGGTACGGGCCTGCCCTGGTTGTCGTGTCCATCGGCCAGCCTGCCGGCACGGACTTTCTCCGGCGCGAGCACCGTGTCGCGCATACCCAACGGATCGATCACACGTGACTTCAGGGCCGCGGCATAACCGTGCCCGGCCTTCTCGCCAAGCGCGTGGCCAAGCAGGCCGAAGCCCGTATTCGAGTACTCGTAGTGCGCGCCGGGGTCGCTCGGCAATGTGTAGCCGGCGAGGAACTGCTTGAGTTGCGCGGCATCGTAGCGGGCGTAGGGATCCTTCGTGTCGGGGGACAGCGCCAGGTTCGTCGGTAGCCGGGGCAGGCCGGAACTCTGCGTCGCCAGGCTCTCCAGCGTGATCGCCTTGCCGCCGCGCGACGGAACGCGGAAACCCGGCAGCAGCGATGCCACTGGCGCATCGAGCTTTACCTTCCCGCGCCGCACCAGATCGGCCAGCAAGGTGGCCGTCAACGTCTTGGTGACCGAGCCGATCTCGAACACTGTGTCGGCCGCCGGCGCCTTGCCGTTGCCCAATTTGCCGAAGGGATAGATCGCCGCCTCATCGCCATCGACCACCACGACGGTCAAGGCCGAATACTGGTCGGCATCGAGCCGCGCCCGGATGGCGCTTTCCACCTTGGCGGGCAACGCCGGAGCCTGCGCGGCGTCGGCCACTTGCATCAGGCAGCAAAGAACGATGCCGAACCCCATTGCACGCATGGCAGCCCCGTCCGATATGGCGATGGGCGCGTAGCGTAATGGTTCCGCCGCGGCAGGTGATATGGCGGGAATCACAGAGGCCGTCGGCAGACGTGAAACCGACACTTGCGATATTTCCATAATTCTGGAAATATCGAATCCATGGATACCGATACCGCTCTCGAGGCGCTGGCCGCACTTGGCCACGAAACCCGCCTCACGGCCTTCCGCGAACTCGTCCAGGCCGGTGCCGGCGGCCTTGCCGTCGGCGAACTGCGCGACCGCCTGGGCGCACCCGGCGCCACGCTGACAGCGCATCTCAATACCCTGCGCTCGGCGGCCCTGGTCACCGACGAGCGCGAAGGCCGCGTCATTCGCGTGCGCGCCAATTACGCGCAGATGAATGCGCTGATTGGCTACCTCACCGAAAACTGCTGCGCGGGCGACGAAAGCTGCGGCCCCGCGAGTGCCTGCAAACCCACCAAGGGAGGCAAGAAGACATGAACCGTTTCCATGTGCACCTCAACGTCGCGGACCTCGCCTCGAGCATCCGGTTCTATACCGCGCTGTTCGCCGCCGAACCCACCGTATGCAAGGACGACTACGCCAAGTGGATGCTGGACGATCCGCGCGTGAATTTCGCCATATCGCAGACCGGGCGCGCCCCGGGCATCGACCATCTCGGCATCCAGGCGGAAAACGGCGAAGCGCTGGCCGTGCTCGGCCATCGCCTGGATGCCGCCGGCGGCACGGTGACGCCGGAAGCGGGCGCCGTCTGCTGCTACGCGCAGTCGGACAAGCTGTGGACGGAGGATCCGCAAGGTACGCGCTGGGAAACCTTCCATACGGTCGGAGACGCCACTTCGTACTATGCCAACCAAGCCATGTGCGGCACCGAGGGCGCCAGTTGCGCACCGCCGGCCAAACCGGCGGACGTGACAGCGAATACCCCGCGCTCGCGTTGCGCGCCCGGTTCCGGCTGCTGCTGAGTCTCAACAACGCACGCTGGCCCAGCCCTCCACCCAGGCTCCTCCATGAAACGTGTGCTCTTCGTCTGCGTCGAGAATGCCAACCGCAGCCAGATGGCCGAAGCGTTCGCGCACATCCACGGTGGCGATGCCATCGATGCGCAAAGCGCCGGCTCCCGCCCGTCCGGGCAGATCAACCCCAAAGCCGTGCGTTTCATGGCGGAGCTGGGCTACGACCTGGGCCGGCATGCGTCGAAATCGCTGGACGAGATCGAAGGCGAGTTCGACGCCGTGGTGACGATGGGCTGCGGCGACAGCTGCCCGTGGGTGCCGGCGAGGCGGCGGGAGGATTGGAATCTGCCCGATCCCAAGCATATGGATGACGAGAGCTATCGGGCCGTGCGTGACGAGATCGGCGTGCGCGTGAAGCGCTTGTTGGAAAGCCTGTGACGGCGCCCGGCCGGTGGGCTGCCCCATTCACTGGCGTCATGGCCTGTCGGGATCATCCGTTCTGACGATCGATGGGCTTGGCCGCCTCGAATAAAGCGAGCGTCCGGTCCGGAGCATCGGACGACGCTCTCTGTAGCGGCGCACTCCCACGCTGGGTCCAGAGAAACAAGCCGAAGACCATGCTCCCGAGCGCAGGCACCCACCAGACCAGCGCGATCTGAGCGACCTTCTGACGTACTGTGTAGCCTCCATGGATAGCGATGGCGATGGAGACCGCCAGGTTGACGATGGCGACCGCCTCCACTACGTCGAACAGCCATCCATGCATGTCCATGATGCCCTCTCGGTGCCCCAGAAGCGTCTGGCCGCAGCTTACGCCGCCAGCAGCCATGCCGCGCATCGCTCCACGTCTTCCTCTGCATGCCAGCCATGGAAAGCGATGCGCAGATAACCATCCCGAATGCTTACGTAGATTCGGTTCGCCTCGGCGAGCTTCAACAGCCGATCGACGCGATCCGGCCTTGGCACCCATGAAAGCGTGGAACCGATACGGCCTGCGCGCACCAGATCGCCCACGCGCCGCGCCTCGGAGGCCCATGCCTCGGACGTCGCGAGCCGGGCGAGCAAGGCTTGCTGCAAGCCGGTCACATGCGCCTGGATGGCCGGCGCGCCGCCGTGATCGATCAGCAATTGGATCGAGCTCGCCAGCACGGCGCAGGAAAGGATGGATGGACTGCCGGCTTCCAACCGGCGACCGTCGGCGAACCAGAGCTCATTGTCCCGGTCGTGCG
Organism: Dyella sp.; assembly: GCA_039594095.1. Lineage (GTDB taxonomy): Bacteria > Pseudomonadota > Gammaproteobacteria > Xanthomonadales > Rhodanobacteraceae > Dyella_D. Next base: position 11,336 of record JBCNOA010000014.1, on the reverse strand, counting down.
TGCCGTGCTGCGAGAATGCGTCCGACGCCGACAACCAGGTGCCCACGGGAATCAGCCGCCGGCGAAAGGCGGGATCGGTCCATAGCAGCCCCTGCCCCTGCAGGCCGAGCAAGCCTTTGTGCCCGCCGGTGGCGAAAGCGCTCACACCTTCGAACGAAGGCACCATCGTGCCGGCGCCCTGGATGCCGTCCACCACCAGATGCACGCCGCGCTCGCGGCAGCCGCGGCCGAGTTTCGCCAGGTCCAGGCGGATGCCGTCCTGATAGCGCACCCAGGAGGCGGCGATCATGCGCGTGCGCGGCGTGATGGCGTCCAGAAGGCGCTGCTCGGGTTCGATGTCCGATGCGGGCGGTGCAGTCGCATCGCCGCGATGACCAGACCAGAGCGGCACCTCGGTGCAACGCACGCCGCGGCGCGCCAGTGCCAGCCAAGGCAAGCGATTGCTGGGAAACTCGCCAACGGGGATCAGCACCTCGTCGCCTTCCTCCCACGGATAACCCAGCGAGATGGCCTCCAATCCCGTGGTGGTACAGGTGGTGAGACTGATGTCGTGCGCATCCACGCCGAGGAAGCTAGCGCCGGCGTGGCGGAGCGACGCCTGGATATCGAGAAAATCCTCTTGCCAGCGGAGTGTCCACGGTTGCAGTTCGGTGGCCAGAAGCGTCGTCAACCGCTGCGCGGAAGCGCGGGGAATGGGGCCGTCTTTGCAATGGGAGAGCCAGAGCGTGTCGGGCGGAAAGTCGAAAAGATCGCGGGGCAATAGCGAGAAGATCGTCAAGACGTCACGTCCGTCGATGGATCGGTGATGGAGGCACGGTGCCCATCGATCATAACGCCCAAGCCTTCCTCCCGCGTTCGAAAGCACTATGCTTGCCGGAACACAGGGGAGATCGGAGCATGGAGCAAGCGTCCGAGTTGACGTTCAAAGCACTGAATGAGCGCATCGACGCCATTCCGGATCACCCCAGCATGTCCGCGGGCTTGACCAAGGCGGAAAGGTACGGCTACACCGCCGCACTTCTAGCATGGGCGTTATCTTTTCTTTGCGCGAAATTGATACCGAGCGAGAGCTGGTCGCTCATTGCGACTACTTTCTTTCTTGGCATCGAGCTGGCGGCCATTGCCGTCATCGTCATCTCCAAATGGCCACCGCGCCTACCGACCTTTCGCGCCGATCGCGATGAGTACGCGGAGCAGTTGGACCATGATCTTCGGCACTACGCGCAGTTGGTCGATTGGATCGTTCGGTTCCCGCGAGACCAGATCGCCGCGATGAGCGATTACGCCGACATGCGGCAGGACCGGTTTCGGGAAAAGCAACCGTTGCTACTCGGCAGTATCGAGAAACTCGGGGCGTTACCGGTACTGGTCGCCGTCTACGCGCAGCTCAAAGTGCTGCATTTCGAGATCAGCTGGCCCGAAGCCGCATTCTTCCTGTTTCTCGCATGGCTGTACTGGCTTTGCCTGATCAGCATAGGCACCCGGCATCGCAGCCAGTTCTTTGCGATCGTCTTGAAGCGAGCGCTTGTCGCCAAAGATCAGCGCGACGACCCGGATAACGCGCCGATGAGCGGCCAACCGGCTCCGTAGTCATGAAGCTGCCCTATCCGCCGACTATCTGTGCCCCGACAGTGCCGCATTCAGTTGATCGATGTAGGTACGGCTCACCCGCAGCGGCGTCCCATCGCGCAACCGCACCAGGCAATCGCGATTGACGAGCGGCTCCAGTTCCGCGATCCGCTCCAGACGCACGATGGCGGAACGGTGAATGCGAACGAAGCAGGCGGGATCCAGCCGGCCGGCCAACTGGTGCAACGGCTCTCGCAGCAGATGCACGCGCGGGCCCACGTGCAGGCCGGCGTAGTCGTCGCAGGCTTCGATCCAGTCGATCTCGTCGGCATCGATCACAGCAATGCGCTGGCCGGTGCGCACGGTGAAGCGCCGTGCATAAGCCGACTTGGCGGCCTCGCCTGTCGCACGGCGGCGGAAGGCCGCACGGGCCCGGTCCAGCGCTTCGCGGAAGCGCGCGTCGTCGATGGGTTTCAGCAGGTAATCGAGCGCCTGAATCTCGAACGCGCCCACCGCGAACTGGTCGTAGGCCGTCAGCAGGATGGACAGAGGCCGTTCGGCTGCCGGCAGGCGGCGCAAAGCTTCCAGGCCGTCGAGGCCGGGCATCTGGACATCCATGAAGACGAGATCGGGGCGTAAGGAGCGGATCCGTGCGAGCGCGTCCTCTCCATCTCCCGCCTCTCCCACCAGTTGCAAGTCGCCATACCCGGCCAGGCGCGCGCGCACGCCATCTCGGGCCAGCGGTTCGTCGTCTACCACCAGCACGCGCATCATGCCGCCGATGCCTCGGCCGTCCCGGCGGTTTGCGCCAGACGCAGCGGCAGGCGGATCGTGACGCGACAGCCGCCGTCGTCGGCCAGATCCCATTCGAAGGCATGCTCGCCCGCATAAAGCGTCTCCAGGCGCTGCCTTACGTTGGCAAGCCCGATGGCACCCGCTCGCTGGCCGCACTCGGCTTCCGCCGCAGGCACGCCATCGTTGCGCAACTCGATGCGCAGCTGGCCTTCCACACCTTCCACATGGAGGGCCAGCAGCCCGCCGTCCAAGCGCGGCGCGATGCCGTGCCGGATGGCGTTCTCCACCAGCGGCTGCAGCAGCAACGGCGGTACCAGCGCCTGCAGCACGCCGGGGCCGATGCGTGTATCCACGCGCAATCGGCGCCCAAGGCGCGCTTTCTCGATATCCAGATAGTGCCCGGTGGTGGCGAGTTCCTCGGCCAGCGTCACTTCACGGGCATCGCTACGCTCCAGCGAATCCCGCAACAGATCGCCCAGGCGCGCGAGCATGCGCGTGGCATCGGCGCCGCGGCCGTCGGCGACCAGGGACGAAATGCTGTTGAGCGTGTTGAACAGGAAATGCGGTTGCAGCTGGTACTGCAAGGCGCGCAGTTGCGCCTCGCGGGCGAACCGCGCCGCCTCGGCTTCGCGCAGACGCGATTGCTGGAGTTCGGTGTAATGCAGCACCAGGGCATGGATCGCGCAGAAAGCGATCAGCGCCAGCCAGCAACCGTCCAGCCCGGCGAAGATGCGCGGCAGCGAGACGAACGGTGCCAGTCCCAGACGCACGGCGGCCATCAAGCCGAGAGCGTTGTTGATCACGGAAGGCACGTACGTCGCCACCAGCAAGACCGCCACCGTGGCGTACGCCGGCGCGCGCCGGCGCCACAGCGCGCGCTGCAGGGCGCTGACCGGCACGGTCCAGAGCAGATACGCCACCGCGAAAAACGCGCGGTAGGCGCCGGCATACGCGTGCCCGAGTTCCGGCAACGCCATCACGCCCATGCACAGCGTAATGGGCAAGCCGGCCAGGATGGGCAGCCAGAAGGGCGGAAGCGCGGGTGGCGCGGAGGGGGATGGCATGGCTTTCGTGCATGAAGGGGCACCGGCCGTTCGCCGGTTCCGGCGCACCCTAGCCCGAAGCTCAGCGCATGTCATCCAGCACGACGGAATAGAGCATGGCGCTGATCTTCCAGCCATCCGGCGTTCGCACGAGCTGCCAGGTCTCGTTGCCGTGGTTGGTGGGCTTGCCGGCATCCAGGAAGGTGTAGTCGAAGTACACCGTGCCGACGGTCCCATCGGTCTCGATGCGCACGTTATCGAACGTCTCTTCCACGGGCCTGGTCGCCCCAGCCACGAACTGGGCGAACTTCTGGTAATCGCCGGGCATGAATTGCTGCGCTTCGGGCTTCTTCGCCTTGACCTTGTTCCACGAAGCTTCGTCCAACCCTTGCAGCCAGGAGCCCCCAGGGAAGAACAGCTTGCGGATGCCCTCCCCGTCGCGCGCCTTGATAGCGGCCTTGAACTGATCGACGACCTGCTGGATCTGGGCGCGGGACGCGGCCTTGGCATCGGCGGCGGCTTCCTCGGCGTGGACGGAAACAACGGCGGCGAATAGGCACAGCGCGAGGACACAAGGCTTCATGGGGACTCCAGGTCGGCAAGGCTTGGCCGATTAAGCCGCCGTGCCACTCACCGTGCCAGCGAAATGCGGTGACGCGTGCGAGGGGCGCGGCGAACCGTTGTTCGCTGGCGGGCGAACCATGGAAGCACGACCATGGGCCACCTATCAGGAGATATCCATGTCAGCCGCGATCCGACGACTGGGCTTTGCCGTACTCACGATGCTGGCGGGCAGCTACGGGACTGCCGTTCGGGCGGACGCTACGAGCGATGCGCTGGGCAACTGGACGCCGACGCCCGAATTGATCGCCGGTACGGAACGATGGCTGCACATGCCTGCCGGTACAAAGCTGGACGAGTACTCGCGCTATTACTACGGCTCCGTAGAAGGTGGCCGGCGCTTGCTGATCGGCGTATTCATCCGCGACAAGAAGCCTCGCGGCGTGCGGATCATGGCACCGGACAAAGTGCCGCGCATCGCCGACGGCGGTTGCCTCCAGGTCAATCTGATCTATGACGTGGCCGCGAAGCAGACCGTGTTGCTCCGATGCAACGGTTATGCGTGACAAGCGCTTCCTCGCCGTCCTTCCCTGCCTGCTGGCCACTTCCATGGCATTGCGCGCCACACCGTGCGATGGCGTCAGCCGCATCCTGACGCCGGCGGAGAAAGCCGCCTGGGCGCCGGCTATTTCGCGCCAGATGGGGCTTCCCTTCCTCGAGGTGCTTCAAGTCTTCCGCGATGGCGACTGGCGTATCGTCTACGTGGGTACCAAGCGCACCGACCCGGCATTCCTGTTCTATCGCGGCGACCCTCGCCAGCATCGATACATCGACCTATGGGCAGGGGCGGCGATGGAGGACGAGGAAGACGACATCCGCGCCTGGACCGCAAAGCGGGCGCCAGGCTTTCCTGCCCGCCTTGCCGCATGTTTCGCCTGGCACGTCACCAAGCATCGGGACCTCTGACCGGCCTCTCAGCGCTTTCCTGTCCGCCACCAGAAGCCGCCAGCCACGTCGGTACATCACTGAGCCTGAGGCATCCGCTGTCGGCCTGCCGGCACCTTCTCCCAAGGGCGGAGAGAATCGCTCAGGGAGCGTCCTCTTCCCCCTCCACCATCTTCCGCTGGATGCGATCCAGATACGCATCCAGCTCCTCGACGCTGGAGAAGACATCGCTGACCGGAACCGCCTTCACGATCTCGAATACCTTGCGCACCTGCGGCTGAGGATGAACCAGCAAGGTGTGCCCGTCGCGGGCGCGCATGGCCTTGCGGATCTTGGCGATGCTGCGAAGTCCCGCACTGCTGATGTAATCGAGCGCGGAAAGGTCGAGCACCACGGTGCCGCCGGCGTCCATCTGCGCCAGCGCGGGCGCGGCGGCGGCGTCGAATTCGCCGAATGTCATGGCGTCCAGCCGTCCGTGCAGGCGCAAGGTGGCGCGCTGCGGCGAAAGACCATCGGTATGCAGACGGAAGGTCATGGTCGTGCTCCGGTCAATGGGGATAGATGAAGCGCAACTGCAAGTGATTGCCCTGCTCGTCATGCGCGTAGCTGAAATCGCTCGCCATGGCACGCACGAGGTGGATGCCCAGACCGCCGTCGATCTCGCGGTCGGCGATGTCGCCGGTGAGTTCCGGCGATGGCGACAGCAGCGGATTGAAGGGCTCGCCGTCGTGATGCAGTTCGGCCAGCACGGCGTCGCTGGCCAGGCTCACGCGCAACTCGATGTGGGCTTCGCCTTCGGCGGGCCGGCCATGCTCGACCATGTTGACCATGAGCTCCTCGAGCACCAGCCGCACGTCGGCGCGGACACCGGCATCCACCGCGGCCTCGGCCAGCCGCGTGTCGCAGCGCTCCAGCGCATCGAAGACCGCCTCCATGGAGGCGGGCATGGTCAGCTCAAGCATGGACGCGCTCCCCTCCGCGCCGGCCCGATGCCAGCGTAGTGCAAGTACGGTGATGTCGTCGGCCTGGCCATGGCCGGCCGCGAACGCTTCCACATCCGCCAGCAGGAAGCCGGCCGGATCGCTTTCGTCCGACGACGCATAGCGTCCCAGGCAGGCCAGCATGCGTTCCTGGCCGTACATCGCCTGTGCCGGGTCCGTCGCCTCGGTGATGCCGTCGGTATACATCAGCAGCGTTTCGCCCGGGCGCAGACGGATGCGCCGCGACGAATAGGTGGCGTCTTCGTCGAGACCGAGCGCGGGCCCGGTTTCCAGGTCCAGCAGGCGCGGCGCCTCGCCGCCCCACAGCACCGGCGGCTCGTGGCCGGCGCTGGCCATGGTGAGATGACCGGTCACGGTGTCCAGCAAGCCGCACAGCAGGCTGACGAACATGCAGCCGTCGTTGTTGCGGCACAGCTCCTGATTGAGCAGTTGGAGCAACTGCTGCGGCGACTGCGCACGCGGCGCCAGGGCCTTGGCCAGCGTGATGGCGCGCGCCATGAACAGCGCGGCGGGAATGCCCTTGTCCGACACGTCGCCGACCATGACGTAGAAGCGCTGGTCGTGCAGCATGAAGTAGCTGTACAGATCGCCGCCGACGGTGCGCGCGGGCTTGAGCACCGCATGCAACTCGAAGTTGCTGCAGCGCGCGTCGAGGAAATGCACACCGGGCAGCAGCGCCGTCTGGATCTGCTGCGCGATCTCCAGTTCGCTGGCCAGGCGCTGCTGTTCGCGCGCCACGCGGCCCAGCTCGGCGATGTGGCCGGCCAGCTCGTGCCGCATGCGGTCGAAGGCATGGGTGAGCCGCCCTACTTCGTCGCGCCGGCGCACCGTCGGCAGAGCGAAATCGAGCGCGCCTCTGGCCACCTGCTCCGCGCGCTCGGTCAGCACACCCAGTGGGCTCAGGGTGCGCCGGGTGACCACGAGCGTGAGCAGCGGCAGCGCCAGCAGCGCCAGCACACCCAAGCCGACGGCGATCGAGAACGTCCGGCGCACGCCGGCATAGATGCGGTCCTCCGGCACGACCAGACCCAGTTGCCAATGCGTGCCCGCGATGGGTGCGCGATAGATCCACACCGGCGCCTTGCTCCCGGAGGTGGGAGCCGCCGCGGCGCGAACCGGCCCGTCGCCACCGGCACGCAGGCCGGTCAACAGTTCGGCGCGCACCGGCTGGCCGACCCGAGTGGGGTCGTCGTTGGCCAGATACGTGCCTTGCCGGTCGATGACGAATGCCTCCATGCCGCGCGGCCGGACCAGGGAGCGCAGCACACCCTGCAACCATTCCAGCGTGACGTCGGCATTGAGCACGCCCACGGCGCGTCCATTCACGCCGATGGCCACGGAGTAATTGACCAGCCGGCGCTGCCTGGACTGCGAAAAGAACGGCTGCTGCCAGCAACCGGTGGCGCATGTCAGGCCCGTGCGGAACCAAGGCTGCTCCCAGTACGGGACCGGGTCCTCGCGCAAGTCGCGATCGGCGAGCGAACCGTTCGCCAAGCGGCTGATGAAAGGCGAACGCTCGGGCGTAGTCATGCCGGAGGACGGCGGAACATACGCTGCCGCCAGGCCCGCCAGGTCGGCGTTGTGGTCGACGGCATCGCGGATCAGCGGTTCGGCATCGTCCGGCCGCGGCCCGATCAACGCCGCCAGCATCTGCGTGGTGTCGGCGACCTGATCGAGCCGGTGCTGGATGCGATGGCTCGCATCGCTGGCCAGCGCGGCGGATTCGCGATGGGTCTGTTCGAGGATCTGCTGCCGGACAAAATGGAACAGTACGGCTCCGCCCACCGCTATCACCAGCAGGGTCCCGGCCAGGACCCCGAACGCCAGCCGCGACGCCATACTGCGCAACGCCATGCGCGATTCCCCCTCGAAGGCGGCTATCTAGCCATTCCGCGTCACACCCCGAAAGCGATGGCGATCACATTCGCGCAGATGCGCGGAGCTTTTTTGGCCGTCCATTCGTGGTAGGCCGAGCGGTCAACGCTGGCCGTCCGCGGCTCGGATCAGGGACCTGACACGCTCGGTATCCTCCGGCGTCGCCGGGTGGTAGATCACCATGGAGAGGTCGGGCCGGCCGTCGACGGTGAAGGCCGAGTACTCCATGGCGATGGAACCCACGTCCGGGTGCCGGAGGTGCTTGGTGCCTTCGCCGTGCTCGCGCACTTCCTGGTTGCGCCACAACGAGGCGAACTCGGCACTGCTCGCGCACAGCTCGTCCACCAGCGCCTGCACACTGCGCGCGGCGCCGGCGCGGGCCGCGTCGAGGCGGAAGGCCGCGACCACGAAGCGGGCGACACTCTCCCAGTCGGCCTGGTGCGCGCGCACGCGCGGATCGCCGAACACCAGTCGCAGCACGTTGCGCTGCGAGGGTTCCAGTTTGCCGTAATCGGTGAGCACCACCGCCGCCGCCCGGTTCCATGCCACCACATCCCAGGTGGCGGTCTTCACCAGCGCGGGACTGAACTCGAGCGCGTCGAGCACGTGCTGCAACCGTGGCGTGATGCCGTCGCTGGCCTGATAGCGGATCGCCGGCGGGCGCCCCAGCGCCAGCAGGAAAAGATGCTCGCGCTCCAGCTCGGTCAGCATCAGCGCCCGCGCGATGCGGTCCAGCACCTCGTCGGACGGCGAGCCGCCCCTGCCCTGTTCCAGCCAGGTGTACCAGGTAGCGCTGACGTTGGCGCGCTGCGCCACCTCTTCGCGCCGCAGGCCGGGCGTACGGCGCCGGCCCGGCGGATAGCCCAAGGCTGTGGGATCGAGCCTGGCCCGGCGATCCTTGAGGTAGTCCCCGAGCAGGTTGGTGTCTGGTGCGCGCATCCCGTTAACTCATATACCCGTAATCCATATACCCGTATAACGCCACTACTTCATCGCTTCCGGAGGCGGGCCCACGATACCGCGCATCCCAGATCCGGAGGTGCATCGTGCGTGTCTTTGTCACTGGAGCCACTGGCTTCGTCGGTTCGGCCGTCGTGAATGAATTGCTCGCCGCCGGACATACGGTACTCGGCCTGGCGCGTTCCGACGCCGCCGCGGCGGCGCTGACCGCGCTGGGCGTGGACGTCCATCGCGGCTCGCTGGAAGACCCGGCGAGCTTCGCCGCCGGCGCAGTGGCCTGCGACGGCGTCGTCCACACCGCCTTCAACCATGACTTTTCGCGCTTCGCCGACAACGCGGCCGCCGAGTTCAAAGCCGTGCAGGCTATGGGCGAAGCGCTCGCCGGCTCGGGACGCCCGCTGATCGGCACCACCGGTACCGGCAGCCTCATGCCCGGACGCGTCGGTTCCGAGGATGACGCCGGCAACGCGGACGGCGCCGCCTCGCTGCGCAAGCCCATGGAAGACACCACTGTCGCCCTCGCCGATCGCGGCGTGCGTTCCGCCGTCGTGCGGCTGCCGCCCTCGGTGCACGGCGATGGCGATCACGGCTTCGTGCCCCGGCTGATCCGCATCGCACAGGAGAAAGGCGTGTCCGCCTACATCGGCGACGGACAGAACCGCTGGCCGGCGGTACACCGGCTCGACGCGGCGAAGCTCTATCGCCTCGCGCTGGAACAGGGCGTCGCGGGCGCGCGCTATCACGCTGTCGCCGAGGAAGGTGTGCCGACGCGGCGCATCGCCGAGGTCATCGGCCGGAGGTTGGGACTGCCCGTCGTTTCCAAGCCTCTCGAGGAAGCGCCGGACCACTTCGGCTTCCTCGGGCACTTCTTCGGCCTGGATATTCCCGCGTCGAGCGCGAAGACGCGCGAGCGGCTCGGTTGGACGCCGACCGGACCGGGGTTGATCGAAGACGTGGATCGCGAAGCGTATTTCCCGCGCGTAACGGCCTGACCGTCACCGGGTTCATGGGTCGGGGCTAGCCTGTGGCCGGCCCCGATCTATCCGGCTCGTGACATGCAGCCTTGACGGGCCGGGCACGCCGGATCGCGCTAGGATCGGCGTTCCGTCTCCAGCGGCAGTGCGCATGACCTGGACCGAACAGCCCGGCGCGAACGAAATCTCGCGCGTTTCCATGACGGTCGCAGCGCTCTCGACCATCGTGGAGTGGTACGACTTCACGCTGTATCTCTACTTCGCCACCGTGCTGTCGCGCGTGTTCTTCGGCGGCGGCGAGACCTCGCTGCTGGCGACGCTGGGCGGCTTCGCCGTCGCCTACGCGATGCGTCCGCTAGGCGCGATGGTGTTCGGTCACATCGGCGACCGCATCGGACGGCGGCGTACGCTGCTGCTGTCGATGATGCTGATGACGCTGGCGATGCTGGCGACCGCGCTGCTGCCTTCGCACGCCAGCATCGGTCCGGCCGCCGGCGTGCTGCTGATGCTGCTGCGCTGCTTCATGGCCTTCTCGGTGGGCGGCGAGTACACCGGCGTGGTGGCCTATCTGCTGGAAGGCGCGCGCGAGGAACGGCGCGGCCTGGTCACCTCGCTGGCCTCCGCCGCCAGCGAGATCGGTGCACTGCTCGCGGTGGGCGTGGCGGCACTGACGGTGAGCGCCATGAGCACCGCGCAGCTCGACAGCTGGGGCTGGCGCATTCCGTTCTTCGTAGGCGCGGCGCTGGCCGGCTGCGTGTGGATCGCGCGTTCGTCGATGGAAGAATCACCGGATTTCGTGCGGCAACTCGAACAGCGGACGATTCCGGACTCACCGCTCGGCCACACGCTCGCGCACCATCGTCCCGCGCTCTACCGGACATTCGCGATCTCAGCGCTGGGTTCGATCACTTACTACGTCGGCATCACCTATGTACCGGCGTTCCTGAGCTCGTCGGGCATCCTGGCGGAGGAGCGCTCGCTGTGGCTTTCCACGCTCGCCGCGATCGCCGTGATCCTGGTGACGCCGCTGGCAGGCGCGTTGTCCGATCGCGTCGGACGCAGGCCGGTGCTGGTATGGCTGGCCGCCGCCGGCGTACTGCTCCCCCTGGCCACGTTCGAACTGATGGCCCGAGGCGCCGAGATGCAGATCGCCCTGGGCGCGATCGTGCTCGCTTGCCTCGCCGGCGGCGTGAGCGCGGTGGGCGCGCCGGCGACCGCGGAGCAGTTTCCGGGCGAGGGCCGGCTGAGCGGCCTGGCGCTGGGCGTGACCATGGCGACGGCGATCTTCGGCGGTTTGACGCCCTTTCTCGCGGAACTGCTGATCGGGCTCACCGGCTGGAAAGCCGTGCCCGGCGCCATGATCGCCGCCGTCGCCATCGCGGTGCTGCCTGTGCTGCTGCGCATGCCGGAGACACGGCCGGTGATGCGCAGGGCGTGGGTGCGGAGCGAACGTCTCTAGTGAACTTCTCTAGCGAACGTCTCCAGCACACGTTCTCTAGCGCGCGTAACGCGCCGGCCGGCGCGCCCAGCGTGGCACGAACAGACGGACGACGGTGCCTTCGCCGCGGCGCGAGCGCCAGCGCAGTCGCGCACCGATATGCCGGGCGCGTTCG
>JBCNOA010000139.1:0-11156 GCA_039594095.1 Dyella sp. | reverse complement strand
TTCCCGCGGGCGCGCAGCGGCCGGCGCGGACGCCGGGCTTTCCCAACCAGGCGTTCGCCATCGGGCGCCATGTACTCGGGCTGCAATTCCACCTCGAAGTGGAAGCGTCGCAGCTGGAGCGCTGGCTGATCGGGCACGCGCATGAGCTGGCCTCGCACGGTATCGAACCGGCCGCATTGCGCCGCGATGCGGCTGTGCACGGACCGGCGCTCACCCGCGCCGCGCGCGCGATCTTCGGCGCATGGCTGGATGGCCTGTGACGCTGCGCGCGTGATGATTTCCGCCAACGCCATGATGATTTTCGCCACCGCCAGGGCAGCCTCGACGAAAAACTGATCGCCCCCGATGCATACTCCGCCCTTCGCGCGATCCGATGCATCGCGCCAGACCTGCCGGGGAGAGCAAAGGATGAAACACAAGGCCGGAAGCGCGCTGCGCTGCGCGATCGTATGGGGCTTGAGCGCATGGATGGGCATCGCGGCAGCGCAGCAGGCGCCCGCCAGCCGCCCGTGGAGCGACGCGAAGCTGTCGCCCGACGCGCGCGCCAAACTGCTGCTGGCGCAGCTGACTCAGGACGAGAAATTCCATCTCATCCGCAGCTACTACGCTGGTCCGCGCAAGCCGGAAGACAAGCCGGTGCCGCCGGGCTACATCGGTTCGGCCGGCTATATCCCCGCGATCGAGCGCCTGGGCATTCCCGCCGTGCAGGAAAGCGACGCCGGCCTCGGCGTGGCCACATCCGACCGCATGCGCCCCGGCGACTACGCCACGCCGCTGCCGGCCGGCCCCGTCACCGCGGCGAGCTGGGACCCGAAAGTCGCCTTCCGCGGCGGCGCGATGATCGGTGGCGAAGCGCACGCCAAGGGCTTCAACGTGCTGCTGGCCGGCGGCACCAACCTGATGCGCGAGCCGCGCAACGGCCGCAACTTCGAATACGCCGGCGAAGATCCGCTGCTGGCCGGCACCATCGTCGGCGAGGCCATCCGCGGTATCGAAAGCCAGCATGTGGTCTCCACCATCAAGCACTACGCGCTCAACGACCAGGAAACGGGTCGCACCACCATCAGCGCGCAGATCGGCGAGGAGGCCATGCGCGAATCGGACCTGCTGGCCTTCGAGCTGGCGATCGAGCGCGGCAAGCCCGGTTCGGTGATGTGTTCGTACAACAAGATCAACGGCGAGTGGGCCTGCGAGAACGACTACCTGCTCAACCAGGTGCTCAAGCGCGATTGGAAGTATCCCGGCTTCGTGATGTCCGACTGGGGCGGCGTGCACAGCGCGGCCAAGGCGGTGAATGCCGGCCTGGACCAGGAATCGGCGGCGGAAATCTTCGACACGCAGATCTTCTTCGATGCGCCGCTGAAGGAGGCTCTCGCCAAGGGCGACGTGAAGCAGGCGCGCATCGACGACATGGCCCGCCGCGTGCTGCGCAGCCTGTTCGCCGCCGGCGTGTTCGAGCATCCGGCCAAGAAGGCGCCGATCGACGAGAAAGCCAACCTCGCCGTCGCGCGCGAGACCCTGGAAGCCGGCGCCGTGCTTCTGCGCAACGAGAACGGCCTGCTGCCGCTCGACGCGTCGAAGCTCGAATCCATCGCCGTGATCGGCGCGCACGCGGACAAGGGCGTGCTGGCCGGCGGCGGTTCCTCGCTGGTGAACGCCAAGGGCGGCAACGCCGTGCCGGGTCTGAAGCCCACGGATTGGCCGGGGCCGGTGATGTATCACCCCTATGCGCCGCTGAAGGCGCTGCAGGCGATGGCGCCGAAAGCGGATGTGCAGTTCGCGAGCGGGGATGACGTCGCCGCCGCTGCCGCGCTCGCCGCGAAGTCGAAGGTAGCCGTGGTGTTCGTGCAGAAGTGGGCCGGCGAGGCGTTTGACGCGCCCGATCTGTCACTGCCGGATGGCCAGGACGCGCTCGTCGTCGCGGTAGCGAAAGCCAACCCGCACACCATCGTCGTACTGGAAAACGGCAGCCCCGTCGCCATGCCATGGCTCGACCAGGTGGGTGCCGTGCTGGAAGTCTGGTATCCCGGTGGCGACGCCGGCACCGGCATCGCCAATCTGCTCTCGGGCAAGATCAACCCCTCCGGCCGCCTGCCCATCAGCTGGCCGCGCGATGTCGCGCAACTCCCGCGTCCCGAACTGCCCGCCGCCGCGGGCGGCACGCCGCCGGACACGGTGGACTACGCGATCGAAGGCGCGGATGTCGGCTACCGCTGGTATCAGACGAAAGGCCTCCAGCCGCTGTTCCCGTTCGGCTACGGCCTCTCGTACACGACGTTCGAGCACAGCCCGCTCAAGGTTGACGCGAAGGGTGACAAGGTGACGGCCACGGTGACCGTGACCAACACCGGCAAGCGCGCCGGCGCCGACGTGGCGCAGGTCTATGTGCAGGTGCCGGGCGCGAAGGCCAAGCGTCTCGCCGGTTTCACGAAGGTGTTCCTCAAGCCGGGCGAGAAGCGCGAGGTGAGCATCCCGCTGGAGCGCAAGTTGTTAGCGGACTTCGACACGGCGAAGCACGGATGGGTGGTGCGCGGTGGCGAATACGTCGTGGTCGAAGGTTCGTCGTCGGAGAAGGTCGGCACGCCGGTCAGTGTGAAGCTTTCGGCGGCTTCGCTTTAACCCGCAGAGGCGGCACGAGCACGGAGGCGCATTCCGCCTCCATGCGACGATAGAGAATCCACACGGAACGTGTTCAATGAGCGAATCACCTATCCAGAACCTCGACCGCATTGACCTCATGGGACGCCGCAAGGACGGCGGCGTGGACCTCGTCATCGTCGTGAGCGGTCCGCTGCTAAACATCGAAACACACCTCGATGGGGTGGAGCGGAAGATCGCTGCCTACATCCATGCCATCTCGACGCCTCAGTTCGCCGAGGAATTTCCCCAAAGCGATGCGGCGCGACGCATCCTTCTGGTGACAGAGCACGCCATCGATCCGGCGGTCATCGCATTAATCGATTCACTGCGGCGCACCGCTGTGGATGCGGGCGCCGCGCTGGACATCGTGGATCCGGCGTATTTCTCGGAGAACTAGCTTCTCTCCGAGAAGGGCGGCGTAAAAGTCGTCAGGCCTGACAATGGCTGCGCCTTGGCGAAGGCCCGACAACCGAAGACCTCGCCTGATTGCCAGCTTCGGCTTGTACTTGGCACCACTGCATCTTCAGATGCGCCTGTGTCGCGCACCGCATGCCCATGTCGATGAAAGCCGCGATGCCTTCGAGAATGGTGGTGAGACGTCGCGCGTCGATGTGGCCCTTCTCGTGCACCAGCTCGGCCAGAATGTGTGTCTGGCTGCGTGCGTACTGCAACCACTCGGTGGCGTCGTTCAACAGTGCTTCCGGGTTGGCATTTGGGTTCGAGAAATACGTGGCGTGGCGGGTGATCCAGGGTTCGCCGAAGACGTTCATGGGTAGCTCCTTGCATGAGATGCCGCGCCCTCGTTCCGAGAACGGCACGCCGCCGACAGCACGGCGTGCCGCGATCACACGGACGCGAAGGTTCACCGACGGCCCATGACTGGGCGCCGGGCGGCTTGATTGAGAAGTGGATGGGCAGAGCGTGTCTCTCCGTCGCGCAAGGCGACGTGCCGGGTTGCACGGCTTTAAGAAAACTTCCTGAGAAAGACGCTAGGCCTGGTTCGTCAACCGTGTCCGCGAGATCGTCGGACGGCCCGGATGGGCGGTGAAGATGTCGCTAGGGGAATCAGCGAGCGTGCGGGTGCCGTATGATCTGGCTTAGCCATGATCAACTCTCCAGAAGTTGGTGATGGTTAGCGGGTCAGGGGTGTCTCACCACCCTTGGCCCGCGCTCTCACAGCGTTGCTGCCATGGTTGCCCGCCTCGCGTTGAACACCACTTCGCGGGCAACGCCATCGACACTAGCAAAACGATTTTGGCTTGTCTGTAGGCGCACGCCCTTGCGGCGTGCGATTGCGCGATCGACGCATCGATTCGTCCGACACGCCTCCACTCCTTCGTGTGAATTGCGGCAAGCGCGTTCCGCCGCGCCGAAGCAGCGCGGCGGAACGCGTGGATCGTCAGAACGAATATTTCGCCGTCAGCAAGGTCGTCATGCCCGAATCCACCACATCAGAGATCGCCAGGCTGTTGCGGCCCACGTGCGACCAGTACGTGTAGTTCTTGGTGAGGTTGGAGATCGAGAGGTCGACCTGGAAGCCGTGCGGGAAGGCGTAGCCGGCGTGCAGGTCCACGCGCGTCACCGGGCGGATCCACAGGTTGTCCCACGCGGCGTTCTGGCCGAAGTAGTCGTAGGTGGAGATGTACGAGCCGGCGTAGTGGTAGCTGAGGTTCACCGAGAAGCCGTTCTTTTCGTAGAACAGTTCGGCGTTACCCATCAGCTCCGGTGCGTTCTGGATGCGCTGGTGGCGGAAGCCGTCCATGCCGAGGTCCACGCTCGTCCACTGGCGCGTGGCATTGAGGCCCACGCCGAAGCCGTCGAACGGCGCAGGCATGTCCTGGAACTTCTGCCGCACCGCGGCTTCCACGCCGTACACCTTGCCGTCGCCGCCATTCTGCGGGCGCACGTACTGGATCGAACCGGCGTCGGCCGTGCCGGCGTTGACCGGGTTGCTGCCGGATTCGTAGATGTAGTTGGAGAGCTTCTTGTAGAACAGCGCCGCCATCGCGTGGCCGCCGTGCTGGTTGCTCCATTCGCCGGAGAGGTCGAGGTTGAGCGACTTGATCGGCTTGAGGTTGGGGTTGCCCTCGGTGATCGTGGTCAGGCCATCGGCCGACACGCTCACCTGCGAGCCGCCGCCGAGCTGCACGAAGGCCGGACGCGTGTAGCTGCTCCAGATCGAGCCGCGATACACCGCGTTGTCACCGTCGCGGTAGTTGACGAAGAGGCTGGGCAGCGGTTCGTCGTAATGCGTGAAGTTGCGCGCGAAGTAGCCCACCTGTTCCTTGCCGGCGGCATCGCGCGGCGTCACCCAGAAGGTGTTGCGGATGTCGGTGTGCTCGAAGCGCAGGCCCGGGATCACTTCCAGGTCGCCCCACTTGAAGTTGGCCATGGCGTAGGCGGCGCTCACCGTCTCGCGGGCGCGCTGCGTGTTGCAGTTCCAGTTGTTGATGTACAGATCGCTGCACGTATCCAGGTTGGCGTCGGTGACGTGCGAGGCGATCAGGCGCTTGAGCGCGCTCTGGTCGATGGTGGGTACGTTGTAGTCGTACACGCCAGGAAACACCGAGGAATAGCCGCCGTCGATCAGGCCCAGCGAGCCGAAGCTGCGGCCGTCGTTGAACTTGGCCGTGGTCCAGTCGCGGTTGGTGAACTCGCGGTGCGCGTCGCTGTACTTCACGCCCATCTGGATCGAGCGCAGCGGGCCGCCGTCGTCGAAGTCGTAGCGGGCGTCGAACTTCAGGCCGCCCTTCTCCTGGCCGCTGTACGACTTGGTCAACTGGCCCGCGCGGCGTGCGTACATCGTGGCGACGCTGTTGAGCTGCGCGTTCATCGCCGGCGTCAGCATCGGGTAGGGCAGGTTGTCGGCGCCGTAGCTCATGACCGTGCTGGCGCCGTACTGGAAATTGGCGGAGCTGTACTGGTCGTTGCGTGCGGAGATCTCGACGTGGTCCGGGCGATCGTTGTCGCCGAAGCTGTAGAACAGGCTGGGCGAGAGCGTCCAGCCGCCGAGCGTCTTGTCGCCGCCGACCTGGAAGGTGGCCAGGTCCGCCTTCTCCGGGTTGGTCTCGTACCAGAAGCGGGTAGCGATGCGGCCGATCATCGGCTGGTAGAAGCCCGTGCTGCCGACCGGCACGTATTTGACGTTGGCCGGGATGATCTGCAGGTACGTGGTGTTCTGCGCGGTCTTGGCGTAGCCGTAGGTGGCGCGCGCGTAGGCGGTGAGGGTGTCATCCACCTTCCAGTCCAGCGAGATGTTGCCGCCGTAGCGCTTGGTGTCGCCGGACGAGGTACCGATGTTCATGCCGGTGCTCATCAGGTTGCGCACGGGGTCGAAGCCCGGCGCGTTGTCGCCCGATGCGGTGGTGCGCGCGAATTCCCACGCGCCGTCGTTCAACGCGGACGAGGCGGCAGCCGCTTCGCTGTTCACGTAGTTGCGCTTGTCGTAATACGCGCTGGCGTAGACGCCGAACTGCTTCTCCTGGCCGAACTTGGTCTGGAACTCGCCGGCCAGGCCGCCGCCCAGGCCGTTGTCGCCGTAGTCACGCGCGCGGCTTTCCATACGCCCGCTGGCGGTGACGCTTCCGCTCATCGGCGCGCTGAAGTCGAACGCGGTGGGCGTGCGGAAATCGATGGTGCCACCGATCGCATCGCCATCCATGTCGGCGGTGGAGGTCTTGTTGAGCACGATGGTCTGCAGGCCCGACGGCGGCAGCAGGCTCAGCTGCACGCCGCGGCTGTAGGCCATGCCCTGTGCCACGTTCACACCGTTGATCAGGTTGACGTTGTACTCGGCATTGAGGCCGCGCACCGAGGTGAACATGCCTTCGCCGCGCGAGGCGCCGTCGATGCCGCCGAAATAGGACTGCCCCGTGTTGAACACGTTGACGCCCGGCAGCAGGCCGAGCGCTTCGGCCACGTTGTGCACGGCGGTGTACTTCAGATCGTCCGCCGACAGCACGTTGACCGTGTTGACCGCGTCCATCTGCAATTGGCTGGCGTCGTAGCGGTTGGCGGCCACGGTGATCTTGGTCAGCGTGGTGGCGGCGGCCGGCGTGGTGGTGTCGTTCTGCGGCGCCTGCGCGGGCGCGGAAGGAACGTCGCCGGCGAAGGCCGTGCCGGCCAGGGCAAGGCTACCGATGGCCACCGCGATGGCGCGGGCCAGGGGATGAGGGGAACGCATGTCGTGCAACTCCGGAATGGCTCGAGTGGGGATGAAGCTCGGCCAGGGGAGGGCCGAAGCGAGCCGGCGAAATTAGAGTGCGCGCGTGAAAATTTCGTGGCGTCCGGATGAAAACCCCACACGAAGCTGACGCGTCCAGACGTCTAAATGAAATAGTCGAGCGTCACACGAGTGACATGTGAATCATCAAAAATACCCTGGAAAGATCGATCTAAATTTCGAACACGAAAAGCGCGGTCACGCGACCATGGCGCTCGCGTCGATGTCGCCATCGGCGACGACGCGGTTGCGTCCGCCGCGCTTGGCGCGATAGAGCGCGGCATCTGCGTCGCGGCACAAGCGCTGCAAGCCATAGCCCGACGTCGCGGTGGAGGCGAGGCCGATGCTCGCGGAAAGCGAAACGACGCAATCGTCTTCGGCCACGGGCGTTCCCTCGATGGCCTGGCGGATGCGCTCGGCCGTCATCAGCGCCTGATCGCGCGTGCGGTCCAGCAGCAGGATGCCGAATTCCTCGCCGCCGAGGCGACCGAACAGATCGCTCGGGCGTAGTAGCTGCCGGCAGATCGCCACGGTGCGTTTGAGCGCCGCATCTCCCATGGCATGGCCGTGGGTGTCGTTGATCTGCTTGAAGTGATCCAGGTCGATGGAGATGAGGCAGGCCTTGGCTTGCTTGCGCTCCATCAGGTTCAGCGCCCGCTCGGCTTCGCCGATGAAATGCTGGTGATTGAAGATGCCGGTCAGGCCGTCGAGGCAAGACAGCCGCTTGAAGCGAAGCTGCGAGCGCTTGACGCGGAACAGCCACAGCACGATGGAGACCAGGACGACCAGCAGCAGGACGATATAGAGACGGCTCGTTTCCATCGCCTTCGAACTCAGCGCCTGCTGCAGGCGAAGGATATTGTTCTGCTTGCTCAGACTTTCGGTTTCCAGCTGCTGGACGAGGGTGTGCTGGCGAGCGGTTTCGTAAGCGAGCGTCCTGGCGCTGATGTCGTCGAGGTAGCCCTTGTCCTGCGTCACGAAGTGTTCGTAGTAGGAGAGCGCCGCGTCGGCATTGCCATGCTTCTTTTCGACGCGGTACAGCACTTCATAGGCTTCCTTCAGCCATACGTTCACGTCGCCTGGCGCGCCCATGGCCACGGCGGCAAGGGCGGTTTTCCGGGCGGCGGCGTCATTGCCCAGCTTTTCATACGCCTGCGCACGTTGTACCTGGGAGGAAAGCAAATGCGCGTAATACTGGTTGAGGTGCAGGCTGGGATCGATCCTGCCGAGCAAAGCCATGGCTTTGTCCGGCTGGTTTTCATCCAGGTAGAGGCTGCTCAGCACCAGCCATGACGCATTGGCGATGACCGGTTGCCCGGCGTTTGTGCAGACGTCGATGGATTGCTGCAACACCGGGCTGGACGACTTCAGGCGTTTGCCGTTGTAGAGCGCGGCCACTTCAAGCGAAAGCGGACGGCAGAGCGTTTCGCCCGGCGGCAGTGCGCTTTCCATCGCGCGCGCGTACTTGATCGCCAAGTCCGTCTGGCCGGCCAGATCGAGCATCTGCGAAAGATTGATGAGAACGGTGAACCGCGCCAGCGGATCCTTGACGCGCGGAAGCTCGACCGTCAGCCGGTTGGCCAGTGCGAAAGCTTCCTCGTAGTGCCTGTTGGCGCTCAGGTTGGTCAGGAGCAGAGCGGAAGCCTTGGCGCCCAGGGTCTCGTCGCCCGAGTGTTCGATTACGTCGTGGAGCTGCGTTTCGGATTTCGCATAGTCGCCCTGAAACATGGTTTCCCACGCTTCGAGATAACGCAGATGCCACTGTTGGCCGGGGGTGAGGCGCGCTTCGTCCAGGCGAATCTGTCCGAGTCTCTGGACGAACCGCGGATGATCCTTGAGCCGCAGTCCTTCAGTCTGTTCAAGGAATGCCGCCGGGTCCGCGATGGACTCGGCGGCATGGGCCGATGACCACAGTACACAGCCGATCAGGCCCGCCAGCGCGAGCCAGGAAAAGGCACGACTCCAGGAACCGGCCATATCGACTTACATCAGTGGCGAAGAGGATCTGCGTCTGAACCTGGGATCTTTTCTTCGTCGCCGTCAGGCTCGGGCTCTTCATCTTCCCGCGCGGGAGATTGCGTGATCTGAGGTGCCTGCATCGGCTTCTGCCCGAATTCCATGGCCAGCCAGGAGCTGTCACCGGAAGCCACGGCGGAGGTGAGCGCTTCCGACGCCTCTGCCTGTTCCAGCATGTTCGTCAGTGTTTCGGTAGACGCGCGACGCAGCGAGGCGTCACGGCCGATGGTCTCCAGCAGTTCGATGGTGTCCCGCATGGATGTATTCCCCTGTTTTTCTGTCTGCAACGTTTTATTGGAACGCCCGATGAGGCGTCGTTTTCAAAACATCGCCCGCGGAACGCCACGGTCGATGTTCATAGGTGCGCACCAAGCGTTCATGGGCCCCTCTGCCCATGCACGCTCAGCCCAGAGCGTTCGCTCGCTCCAGTTTGTCCAGCGCGTCCAGGCGCTCCTGCATGGCAATGTTCGGTCTGAGCGTCTCGGCAGGAGGCAGCACGACGGTCTCCTCCGGTGTCATCGACACATGCGCCAGCTCGCTCAGGGTGATGCGACGGACACGCGGCTTTTCGATCGGCAATGTCGCTCCGCGATAGATGATCACTTCGTGGTCGTCCGGATAATCCCGGCCCAGCAGTTCCACCAGCAGTTGGCGGTAGGCCGATCCCGTGGCGTAGCGCGCGAGCGACCGGTCTCCCACCAATCCCACCTGCCAAAGCACGAGGTAGCCCGCCGGATCGATGCGGCGTTCGTAGAACAGCAACTGGCTGGCCTCGAAATGCTGGCAGCCGAAGCGGCCCGGATCGATGCCCAGGTCCGCGTAGAGGCAATCCTCGGCGGAAATGCCCGGTTCCATATGGGCGTCGAAGCCTTCCGCGCGCGCGACTTCGATCGCCTTGTGCGGCGACCACGCGAAGATGCCCGGATGCCCGTAGAACACGCCGCACACGCGCTTGCCGGCGCGCACTTCCGCCATCATCACTTCGACCCATTCGCGATAGGTCTTCATGCGCGACTTGCCTTCGCGGTAGTAGGGCTGAAGGCTGCGCACGTCGGCATGCATGCGTTGAAGCCACAACTCCACGATGCCGTCGGAAAGCGCGGCGAACACGACGTCTGCCTGCTCGATGTGGCTGCGCGCCAGCGGCGTGAGGTGCGAGCCCAGGGTCATGCCCAGACCGACGCAGGCCAGGCTGCCGCGCCGGCTGCCCTCAGGGAGCGATGAAGGAAGAGTCGTCATTGCGTGATAGTAGGGCAGTTTTTTCCGGGCGGAGCGGGTGCCGCGACGGAACGATAAGAAGCCAGGCTTACCGCAGGCCTACACACCGGTTGCACCAAATCAAGGCGTTGCCCATGATGGTGCAATGGACACGGCATCCTGGCGCGCTTTGGCGGAGCAGATGTCGACCGGGCTGGCCCTGGTCGACGCCGAGCTGCGCGTGGCCTGGATCAACCCGGCGCTGGCCGAATGGCTGGACACCGGGCCGCGCAGCGCGGTGGGCCAGCCGTTGCAGCTGCTGCTGCACGACGCCGATTGGCTGGCGCAGGCCGGGCGTGTGCTTGGCGAAGCGGAGGCGGTGCAGTGGCGGGGCGTGTCCCTGCGGACGGCGCGCGGGCGCGAGTGGACGGCGGACGTGGCCTTGCAGCCGGTGGACGACGGCCTGTTGCTGGAGGTGCACGTGCTGGCCGAGCCGGCCGGTGGCGCGTCCCCGCTTTCGGCCACCCTGCGCGGCTTCGCGCATGAGGTGAAGAACCCCCTGGCGGGGCTGAGGGGCGCGGCTCAGCTGCTGCAGCGCCGGGTGGGCGATGCCGACCTCGAAGCACTCGCCGGCCTGGTGATCGCCGAGGCGGACCGGCTCGCGTCCCTGGCCAATCGCCTGCTGCATCACGGCGGCGCGCCGCGGCTGGGGCCGGTCAATATCCACGAGCAGCTCGAATGGCTGTGCGGTCTGCTGCAGGCGGAGCCCGAACCACTGCAATTGCGCCACGACTACGACCCCAGCCTCCCCGATGTGAAAGGGGACGCCGAGCGCCTGCAGCAGGTGCTGCTCAATCTCGCGCGCAATGCCATCGAGGCCGGCGCGCGCACGCTCACGCTGCGCACGCGCGTGGCGCACGGCCTGCGCGTCGGCGAACGCATATTGCGTACCGCCTTGCGCGTGGACGTCATCGACGATGGCCCGGGCGTACCCGCGGCGCTGCGCGACACGCTGTTCGAACCGCTCGTTTCCGGCCGTGCCGACGGTAGCGGGCTGGGCCTGGCGCACGCGCGCGAGATC
>JBCNOA010000138.1:0-11242 GCA_039594095.1 Dyella sp. | reverse complement strand
TGCCCGAAGGCAGCGGCACGGATCCGGCGTCCTACGCGCTGTTCACGGCGCTGGCGTGGACGCCCGTGCCGTCGGACGCGCACGACTGGTTCACGCGTTACGCCGACAGCCGTTATGGCGGTATCGACGCGCATGCGCGCGCGGCGTGGCAGATCCTGGCGGATACGGCGTACGCCATGCCTTCCGGCGAGTGGTCGGAGCCGCACGACGGCTTGTTCGGCGCGCGGCCTGGCCTGGACGTGCGCAGCGCCGCGACTTGGTCGCCGACGGCGCCGCGCTACGACATGTCGCGCTTCGACGGCGCCGTGTGCGAGCTCCTTCAGGTGGCTCCGGCGCTGCGAACGACCTCCGCGTATCGCCACGACCTGGTCGACGTGACGCGCCAGGCGCTGAGCAACCGCTCGCGCGTACTGCTGCCGCGGATCAAGGCCGCTTACGAAGCCAAGGATGCATCGCGTTTCCGTGCGCTGACCACGGAATGGCTGGACGACATGGCACTGCTCGACCGCGTGCTCGCTTCCGATGCGGATTTCCTGCTCGGCCGCTGGCTGATGCACGCCAAGGCCGCGGCGCACGACGAGGCGGAAGCGGCGCGGTTGGAATACGACCAGCGCTCGATCCTCGTCAGCTGGGGCGATCGCTCCGGCGCTGACCGCGGCGGTCTGCACGATTACGCCAACCGCGAGTTGGCGGGACTGGTCGGTGGGCTGTATGCACAGCGCTGGCGGCATTTCTTTGACGGGCTGCAGGCAGGCATGGCCGGCGGCGAGGTACCATCGATCGACTGGTTCGCGATAGAACAGGATTGGGCCCGCTCGCGCGGAGCCTTCGCTACGGAAGCCACGGGCGATCCCTTGCGGGCCGCCGGTGAGGCGGCGCGCCAGCTGCGGTTATGCCGCGACGGCGAGACATCCGCCGCGGCCGGCCATTGATCCGTCCCGCTATCGAGGAGCCCGCATGCGGCGAAGAGAATTCCTGCGCCTGAGCGCGCTCGCACCGTTGGGTGCGATGAGCGCGCGACTGCAGGCCGTTACCCTTCCGGCGCCATCGTCTGAGCCCGTGCCCGATGGGCATGAGCACCGCTTCAGCTTCGGCAAGCGGGCGTTCCTGCTCGATGGGCATGAGTTCCAGATCCGCAGCGGCGAGATGCATCCGATCCGGATCCCTGCGGAGTACTGGACTCACCGCATCCGCATGGCCAAGGCGATGGGCCTCAATACCGTGGCCATCTACCTGATGTGGAACGCGCTGGAGACGGAGCCCGGCGTGTTCGATTTCCATAGCGGCAACCGCGACTTCGTGCGCTTCATCCGCCTGTGCCAGCAGGAAGGCATGTGGGTCTATCTGCGGCCCGGCCCTTATGTCTGCGCGGAGTGGGACTTCGGCGGCTTGCCGCCTTATCTGCTGCGCGAGCCCGACATCCGCGTGCGCGACAAGGACGATCCACGCTATATGAAGGCGGTCGCGCGCTACATGGACGCGATCGCGCCGCGCATCGCGCCGCTGATGGCCGCCAAGGGCGGGCCGATCCTGATGGTGCAGGTGGAGAACGAGTACGCGTCGTTCGGCGGCGACTTGGCGTACCTGGAGAAGATCCAGGCGATGTGGCGCGAGCGCGGCATCGATGGGCCGTTCTCGATCTCCGATGGCCTGGGCACGATCCAGAAGCAGAAAACTTATTTGCCCGGCAGCGCCCTGGGCCTGGACGGCGATACCGATTTCACCGCGGCGCAGGCCATCGCCGGCGAAATGCCGGTATGGGTAGGCGAGGGCTATCCTGGCTGGCTGACGCATTGGGGCGACAAGACGTTCCAGCGCGGGGATTACGCGGCGACGCTGAAGAAACTCATGGACGAGCGGCGCTCGTTCAATCTGTACGTGGTGCATGGCGGCACCAATTTCGGCTTTGGCGCCGGCGCCAATGCCGATGCGGATTACGGCCATTTCGAACCGACCATCACCAGCTACGACTACGGCGCGCCGATCGACGAGCGCGGGGAGGCGACAGCGGATTACCGCACGTTCCGGCAGATCATCGGCGAGCATCTTCCGCGTCCGTTGCCGCGAGTGCCGGCGGCTCCGCCGGCGATGCGGTTGGCGAAGTTCGAGCTGAAGCCGTATGCGTCGCTGTGGGACAACCTGACGCCGGAGCCGAAGTCCGTCGAGGACGGGCCCGTCGCCAACGAATTGCTGTTCGGCCAGGATCATGGGCTGGTGCTGTACCGGCAGATGAGCGGTGGCGGCGCTGTTCTTTCCATCGATGGCGTGCGCGACTATGCGACGGTGTTCGGCGCAGGCCGCTACCTGGGCTATGTGTCGCGCGTACGCAAACCCGGCCTGAGCGACACGATGGAGGTGCGCTTGCCGGCCTTCGACGCGCAGGACGGCGATGCCATCGACATCCTGGTCGACAGCTTCGGCCATGTCGGCTACGGCAAGGCGATGGCCGACCGCAAGGGCATCGTGGGCGAGATTCGTTTGGACGGCCAACCGCTGCGCCGCTGGTCGGTACACAGCTTCCCGCTCGACGCGGCTTACCTGACGAACCTGCGGCCATTGGAACGAACGCTGGATCGGCCCGGAGCGTTCTTCAAAGGCACGTTGTCATTGGAGCAGACGGCCGACACCTACCTGGACATGAGCGGCTGGGACAAAGGCTACGTATGGGTGAACGGCCATCTCCTCGGACGCCACTGGCGCATCGGTCCGCAGCAGCGACTGTTCTGTCCGGCGTCGTGGTGGAAGGTGGGGCAGAACGAGGTGCTGGTGTTCGATATGCATCGCGTGGAAGCGGGATTTGTCGAGGGTTTCGAGCGGTTGCATGGGTGATGGTTCGTAGTTGAGGGGCGTTCCGGTGCTACGGAGTGTTGCGCGGGATTGCTCTAGCGGTGTTCCCGCGAGCACCCGCCCCTCAACCCGCCTTCTCTCCCACGAGGACTACCTACGGGTCGCCCGGAGGGGAGAAGGAGAAGTGGGGTACCGCGGTACCGCGGCAAGCAGCCAAAGAACCGCTCTATTCCAATAGCCAGAGCAAGCGGCGCAGCCGCGACGCTCGGCACGAGCGCTCTCGCTCTTCGCTCTTGATCTTCGGGTCCCCTTCGCGGCGGTGAGGGCTGGACGATCAGGCCGCCGCAGGCGGGCGGGGACAGGACGTCCCCGCCTTTTCGATTCGGGCAGGGATGCCCGATCGAAAAGCCCGGCCAGTCCTCAACGCACCCGGAGCGGCGAAGGCCGCGGAGGGCGCCGCGCAGGGTGCCTTTTCTTCTTGGTTACTTCTTCTTTGGGCAAGCAAAGAAGAAGTAACTCGCTCTCCGGCAGGAGAGCGAAACACCTCGCCCATAAGGCGAGACAAGCCTAGCGATGCGCCAACCTAGCGCGACTAGATCGCCGAGGCACATCGGCACAACAAGACAAACAACGCGACAGCAAACCACCCCACCACCAGCGTCCCCGACGCCCCCTCAACCCCAGAACGCGACCTCAAAACTCCACATGCGCCCGCAGCGCCACAAACCGCGCCGGCCCACGATCCCGGTTGTACCCCGGATGCCGCACCCACTGAACATCAGGACTCAACGTCAGATGCTCGAACGGCACAAAGCTGTAGTACGCCTCCACGATCTCCTCGTGCCCATAATTGAGCGCCCCATCGCCCAGCACGAAACCGCTGCCGCCCCGTTCGAGATATTCGCGGTGCGGCGACGACAATCCATTGATCGCCACACCGACGCTCAAGTGGTCCTGCTTACGGCCCCAGCGCGCGCCGGATAGCTGGAAACCGCCGCTCAGCGCGCGGTCGGCTTCGGTGAAGACGAACGACTCGCTGCGGCCATCGTTCCAGCCCGCGCGCATGAAGAGACCCGTGTCGCCACCGTCCGCCAGCGGCAATTCGCCGTTGAGGCCGAAGCCGTATTTGTGGCGGCCCGGACGATCGTCCGCATGCACGTCGGGCACGCCGCCGGTCGCGACCGCTGCGGCGATGGCCTTGCGGTAGATGCCCATATTGGCCTGGTTCTGGAATACCAGCGCGCGCAGCGCCCAGCCGTCCTTGTCCGGCTGGATCGTGAGTTCCGCCTGCTGGCCCCGCGCGCGCCACAGCGATTGCACCAGGCGCGAACCGTTCGCCTCGCGCGGCATGCGGTACAGGCCGTAGCGCAGGCTCCAGCCCGATTCCACCAGCCCGATCATCAGGCCCTCGGTGTAGCCGCGGGTGTCGGCGGCGAAGTCCCAGGCGACGTCGTTGAACAGCGCCCAGTTCATGAATTGCGTGCGCGTGCCGTTGGCGTAGCGGTTCTTGTCGAAGTCGTCGTTGACGGCCATCTTGCCGATCTTCACTTCGATGCGCCGCGAGGCTTCCTTGCCCGGAAGCTGGTCCATGGCGCGTTCCGTGTCCTCGGTCTCGTCGCCCAGCGGCAGCGTCCAGCGCAGGAAACGGCGCGCGACGTAAGGGATCTTGCCGAGGTTCGCGGAACCGGAGCGGATCACGTCGCCGTTGGTGAGGCCGCCCATGCCGGTGGCGCCGCTGACGCCTTCGCCTTTGAACATTTCCACGTCGAGGTAGAACTGGAAATGCGCGGGCAGGGCCACGCCGAAATAGGCGCCGAAAGTATGCGAGCGCTCGGTGTCCGTGCGTGCGCTGAGGCTGAGCTTGCCGGCGTACGGCGAGTGCACCCGGCCCTGATGCTGGTCGACGAAGGTGTACTGCGCCCCGAGCCATTGCGGTACGAATAGCGGCGCTTCGTCGGGTTGAGCCTCGTCGGCGCGCTTGTCATCGGCGGAGGCATCATCGGCATGGACGGGCAGGGCGAAGGCCAGGAGCAGGGCGATGGCGAAGTTGCGTACCGATCTCATCATGGATTCCGTGCAGAAGCCCGACAACCAGGGACGTGGCCAGCTCCCCATGCGTGGTGCCGTGAAAGCCGATTTGACGCGGTGCCGCCCGTGTCGGCGCTTGTCGCGACGACTGTCCATGAGCGGACGACTGTGCGCCGTGAAAAACCGTCGCGCCGCATGGTCGCATGCGTGCATGGCACGTCAAGGACAGCGCATCCGGCCGTCAACGAAAAAGGCCGCCTTGCGGCGGCCTTCCCGAAGCGTTCGCGAGCGATCGATCAACCGCCGCGCGAGGCCTTCTTGCGATCGTTCTCGGTGAGGTGCTTCTTGCGCAGGCGGATTTCCTTCGGCGTGACTTCCACCAGCTCGTCGTCGTCGATGAAGTCCAGCGCCTGCTCCAGCGAGAACTTGGTCGCCGGGGTGAGCTGGATCGCATCGTCCTTGCCGGAGGCGCGCATGTTGGTCAGCGGCTTGGGCTTGATCGCGTTGACGGTGAGGTCGTTGTCCTTGGCGTGGATACCGACCAGCTGGCCCTCATAGACCGAGTCGCCTTCCGCGGCGAACAGCTTGCCGCGTTCCTGCAGCGGCCCCAGCGAGTAGGCGGGCGTGGTGCCGGCGGCATTGGCGATCATCACGCCGTTGAGGCGCTTGGCGATCTGGCCTTCTTCCTTCGGGCCGTAATGGTCGAACACGTGGAACAGCAGGCCCGAACCCTGGGTGAGAGTCTTGAACTGGTTCTGGAAGCCGATCAGGCCGCGCGCCGGGATCATGTACTCCAAGCGCACGCGACCCTTGCCGTCCGGCTCCATGTTCTTGAGCTGGCCCTTGCGAACGCCCAGGCGCTCCATCACCGGACCCTGGTGGATCTCTTCCACGTCGACCACCAGCTGCTCGTACGGCTCCATCTTCTGGCCGTCGATTTCCTTGATGATCACTTCCGGACGCGACACGGCCAGCTCGTAGCCTTCGCGGCGCATGTTCTCGATCAGCACCGACAGGTGCAGTTCGCCGCGGCCGGAGACGAGGAACTTGTCGGCGTCCGAACCCTGCTCGACGCGCAGCGCCACGTTGTGCACCTGCTCGCGCTCGAGGCGCTCCTTGATCTGGCGGCTGGTGAGGAACTTGCCGCCGGAAAGGTCCTTATTGCCGGCGAACGGCGAGTTGTTCACCTGGAAGGTCATGCTGATGGTCGGCTCGTCGACCGTCAGCGCCGGCAGCGCCTCGGGCGCGTCGAGCGCGGTCACGGTGTCGGAAATGGTCAGCTCCTGGATGCCGGAGATGGCCACGATGTCGCCGGCCTCGGCGCTGTCCTGCTCGATGCGCTCCAGGCCCATGAAGCCGAGCACCTGCAGCACCTTGCCTTGGCGCTTCTTGCCGTGGCGGTCGATGATGGCCACCGGCATGTTCTTCTTCAGCGTGCCGCGCTGGATGCGGCCGATGCCGATGACGCCGACGAAGTTGTTGTAGTCCAGCTGGCTGATGCGCATCTGGAACGGGCCTTCCGGATCGACGTCCGGCTTGGGCGCGTGCTTCATGATGGCTTCGTACAGCGGGGTCATGTCGCCTTCGCGGGTTTCCGGATCGAGCGAGGCGTAGCCGTTAAGAGCCGAGGCGTAGACGATCGGGAAGTCCATCTGCTCCGGCGTGGCGCCGAGGCGGTCGAACAGATCCCACACCTGCTCCACGACCCACTCCGGACGGGCGCCGGGGCGGTCGATCTTGTTGACCACCACGATCGGCTTGAAGCCCATCGCGAAGGCCTTCTGGGTCACGAAGCGCGTCTGCGGCATCGGGCCGTCCATCGCGTCGACCAGGATCAGCACGGTGTCCACCATCGACAGCACGCGCTCCACTTCGCCGCCGAAGTCGGCGTGTCCGGGGGTGTCGACGATGTTGATGCGGTTGCCCTGCCAGGTGATGGCGGTGTTCTTGGCCAGGATGGTGATGCCGCGTTCCTTTTCCTGGTCGTTGCTGTCCATGACGCGCTCGGCCAGCACGGTGCGCTCGGAGAGCGTGCCGGATTGCTTCAGCAGCTGGTCGACGAGCGTGGTCTTGCCGTGGTCGACGTGGGCGACGATGGCGATATTGCGCAGATTTTCGATGGACATGGGATCGGCTCGGGCGGCCGGAGGGCCGTCGCGTAGGTTTCTCAAGGGCGAATCGGCCGATTATACGGAGTTATGTGACAACTTGCTTGAACGCGAGGCGGTCCGGGCCCCTCTCCCGACTGGAGAGGGGATAACTCAGCGCTCCTCGCTCGCCGGCTCGGCGTTCTCGGCTTGGCCGTCGTGCCGGCAGTCGGCCGGCAGGTACTTGTCGTCGATGCTTTCGGCCTGGCAGTGCCAGGTCCAGGTCTGGCCGGCCTTTTCGGGGGTGAGCACCAGTGTGCCGCCGGATAGCTTGGGCTTGCCTGTCGCGGCGAAGCTGAGCTCGATCCGGCCGTCGCCGACGACCAGCGCACCCGAGGCGTCCTCGTCCAGCCCGGCCTCCCTGGCGTTCTTCGGCCAGCGGCCCTTGGCCTGGCGAAATTCGATCATGGCGACCTTGGCCGGACCGGCCTCGACCAGGGCCTGGGTAACCTGGCTGCGCAGGGTGTAGTCCTGGTAGGCGGGAATCGCGATCGCGGCCATGACGCCCGCGGTGGCGACGGCGACCATGCCGTTGGAGCCGCTGGTCACCGTTTCCAGCGGATTCTGTTCGTAGGTCATGCCGAGCGCGAGATCGTCCGCGGTGGCGTCCAGGCTCATGCCGATGACGCCTTCGCGAGGCAAATCCAGCGTGTGCGCCGCCGGTAGCGTGGACAGATCCACCGTGCCGCCGCTGGCATCGTCGATGTACTGCAGGATCTGCAGATAGCCGTAGTAGGCCTTGCGCTGCGCGTCGTGCGAGGTGGAGGTGAAGCCGAGCAGGGCTTGCGCGCCGGGGTGGGCCTGGGCCTTCAGCCAGCCGTCCATGGGCGTGTCGAGCTTGGCCGCGGCGCGGTCGGCGAGTGCCTGGGGCAGTTTGCCGAAGATCAGGTAATCGCCGTCCTCGACCCAATACAGGTGCGAGCCGAGGCGGCCGAGCAGGTCGACCAGGGCGCGTTCGCGCGGCGATGCGCCGTCCGGGGTTCCTTCGAGATGGTCGCCGAAGCGGTTGGCGATCCACAGCGAGTGCACCTGCGTGCCTTCCACCTTGAGCACCTGGTAGGTCCAGCGCTTGCTCTTGGTCAGCTCTTCCAAGCGGCCGTACAGCGCCTTGCGGTCACGCACACGCACGGCGGTGTAGGTGCCTGCGCCGTCTTCGTAACCGACCAGTTCGGGACCGATCCACTGGCTGAGCTCGGCCAGATCGAAGCCGGCTTTCTGCCTGGCCTCGGCCATGGTCTTGCGATACGCCGCGGCGCGCTCGGCGCCGAAGTTCAGGGTGAGCCCTTCCTCGAAGGCTTTGACCTGTTCGGTGCCGGGCAGGGCCACGCTCACCGCCCAGGCCGGCTTGCCGGCGACCTTGAAGCCGGGCGCGAACTGCTTGGGCGCCAGATAACTCAGCACGCGCGCTTGCGGGGCATGCAGGCGCAGCTGCAGGCGGCCGTGGCCGTCGACGGTACCCCAGCCGAAGGCCACGCTTTCGGTCTTGGTCGTGAAGTCGCCGGGCAGCGTGCCGACGTCGTTGGCGGGAATCGCACCGGCCGCAACGCCGCCGATGCCGTGTGTGCTGAACCAGCCGAACAGGCCTTGGCCCGAGACATCGATCTGCCGTTCCTGTTCGGCGATCCGGGCGACCACGTCGGCTGCCTTCGGGTTCTTCGTTTCTTCCAGCAGCGCGTCGAACCCGCCGCGATCGAGCTTGCCACGCCCGCTATCGCGCGCCGCGAGTGCGAACAGGCGGCCGCTGGCCGCGTCGAAATGCAGCAGTTCACCCGAAGCGACCTGGCCGTTGCCCTGGGCATCCAGCGGCGCGACCAGGTGGAATGCGGGACCGAGCTGCGCGAGGCGCGCGTTGAGCTTAGGGATGTCGCGCTGCTCCAGCTGCGCACTGACCAGCAGCATGCTGTTCGGCGAGGGCATGCCCAACGGATCGACCACGGCGACTTCCAGCGGCCCGCGCAGATCCGACAGCAGCGCCAGCATGAAGGGCGCAATGCCGGCATCGGCCAGCTGCTTGTCCTTGGCGATGGCGTCGCGCAGCGCGGCCACGGCCTTGAGGTGCTGCTCGCCGGCGAGCGCGGCGTCGAGCGGACGTCCGCTCGGCGCCGCGCCGAACAGCCCCCACGGCGAGGGAATGCGCACATAGCCCACGGTGCGCGCGGGCAGGTGCTGGCGAAGCCAGGCCGGCTGCGAGAGCTGTTCCTGCGCGCGGCGGACCGCGTCGGCGTCGGCTTGGGGTGCCTGGTCGCGATGGCAGGCAACCAGCGCGGTGCAGGCGCAGAAGAGGGCGGCGGGCAAAAGGCGGCGCGGCAGATTCATTCCTTGAACTCCTGTTTCCTTGGATGGCGCGTGCGGTCGCCGGACGATGCGGCACCGCGGCAGCGCCGGGACTATAGCAAAGCAATCGGTGGGCTCGGCCGCCTGGAAGAGACGGCCTTGCGGCGGCGCGGTCCGCTATAGACGGTCGGCGATCGAGTTCAGGCCGCCGTGCGCGCCTTCGTCACCCGGCTCGCGGTGTCCTTGTGCAGCTGTGCGGCGAGCCAGGCGCCAGTGGCGACGAGCAGGTCCAGGTCGACGCCGGTGTGCATGCCCATGCCGTGCAGCATGTAGACCACGTCCTCGCTGGCCACGTTGCCGGTGGCGCCCTTGGCATACGGGCAGCCGCCGGTACCGGACACGGCGCTGTCGACCACGCGCACACCTTCTTCCAGGCAGGCGAGGATGTTGGCAAGCGCCTGCCCGTAGGTGTCGTGGAAATGCACCGCCAGGGCGGCCATGGGCACTTCAGCCGACACAGCCTTCAGCATGGCCCGGGCTTTGCCCGGCGTGCCGACGCCGATGGTGTCGCCCAGGGATATCTCGTAACAGCCGAGCGCGTGCAGCCGCGCCGCCACGCGCACCACGTCCGCGACGGGCACCTCGCCCTGGTAGGGGCAGCCGAGCACGGTGGAAACGTAGCCGCGCACCTTCACGCCATCGGCCTTGGCGAGCTCGAGCACCGGGCGGAAGCGTTCGATCGATTCGTCGATGCCCGCATTGATGTTCTTGCGGTTGAACGCCTCGGACGCGGCGGTGAACACCGCGATTTCGGTGGCGCCGACCTCGCGCGCGCGCCGGTAGCCCTGTTCGTTCGGCACCAGCACCGGATAGCTGACCCCCGGCACCTTGCGGATGCCCTGGAAGACCTCGGCCGCGTCGGCCAGCTGCGGCACCCACTTCGGACTGACGAAGCTGGTCGCCTCGATGGTCTTCAGGCCCGTGGAGGAGAGGCGGTCGATCAGCGCGATCTTCACGTCGGCCGGGAGCAGCGTCTTCTCGTTCTGCAGGCCGTCGCGGGCGCCGACTTCGACGATGCGGACGTGGGTGTCGGACG
Organism: Dyella sp.; assembly: GCA_039594095.1. Classification (GTDB taxonomy): domain Bacteria; phylum Pseudomonadota; class Gammaproteobacteria; order Xanthomonadales; family Rhodanobacteraceae; genus Dyella_D. The sequence goes on along the minus strand of JBCNOA010000138.1, from coordinate 910 downwards.
TAGTCATAACGCGGAGGATACTCCTGTGCTTCGGCGCTCCCCCTGCTTTGTCGTCCAGAGGGGGATGCGCCGATGATTCGACTTACTGCACTACCAGTTCGACACGGCGGTTCTTGGCCCGGCCCGCCTCGTCGGCATTGCTGGCCACCGGTGCCAGCGAGGCGACGCTCTTGGCGGTCATGCGCGCGGCGGGAATCTTGTAGTCGGTGGCGAGCGCCTTGACCACCGCGTCTGCGCGGCGCTGCGAGAGCTCCAGGTTGCGCGCGAGCTGGCCCTGGTTGTCGGTATGGCCGACCACGTAGACGCGCAGCTTGGGATCGCCGTTGAGCAGCTTGGCCATCTCGGCCAGCTCCGCCTTGGACTCGGGCTTGAGGTCGGCCTTGTCGGTGTCGAAGTAGATGCCATAGAGGGCGACCTTGCCTTCCGCCGTCAGCGCATTCTGCATGCTCTTGGCGTCCAGCACCTGCACCTGGCCGGCCTGCATGGCCTTGGGCTCGACCACTTGTTCGAACACGTAGGTCTCGCTCTTCTCGGCGCCGCTGCCATGGCTGCCGGTCATGACATAGATGAACACCCAGGTGTCGCCGTCCTGGCCGTTGCGCTTGGCCAGATAGGCGCGCTGCTCGTCGGCGCCGAAGCCGGCCTTGAAACGGGGCTTGTCCGGAATGACGCGGCCGCTGTTGATCACCGCCGAGTCGAAGTTGTCACCGCACTCGCGGCCCTTGCAGCTGAAAACCATCTGGAACTTGCCGGCAGCCAGCGCCTGCTCGTAGTTGCGGCCGACCTCGAGCGTGGAGCGCCCGCCGGGAATGGTGTAGCCGATGCGCGTGATGCGGCCTTCGACGGTCAGCATGTCGTTGTAGTTGTATGCGACCGGCTTGTTCGGCAGCCGCGCCTCGTTGTACTCGGC
>JBCNOA010000137.1:0-11250 GCA_039594095.1 Dyella sp. | reverse complement strand
TAACGACGGCGCTGCGCAAGACGTGCAGTCCGCCATCTCCGCCGCTCAGCGCCAGCTACCGAAGGAGATGACCACGCCGCCCACCTTCCGCAAGGTGAACCCGGCGGACGCGCCGATCCTGTTCCTCACCATGACGTCGTCCACTCTGCCCATGTCGCAGGTCGACGAGTACGCTGAAACGGAACTGGCGCAGCGCCTTTCCATGGTGGACGGTGTGGCGCAGGTGAATGTGTACGGCTCGCAGAAATACGCCGTACGCGTCAGCGTGGACCCCGCGCGCCTGGTCGGTACCGGCGTCGGCATCGACCAGGTGCAGAGTGCGATCGCCGCGGCCAATGTCAATCAGGCCACCGGCTCGCTGTACGGCTCGCGCCAGCAGCTGCCGATCCGCAGCGACGGTCAGCTGATGCGCGCGGAAGCCTACAACGACGTGGTGGTTGCCTACCGCAACGGCGCGCCGGTGCGCATTCGCGACCTGGGGCGAGCGTTCGACAGCGTGCAAAACGATCTGGCCGCCAGCTGGTACAACGGCGAGCGTGCCATCGTGTTGGCGATCCAGCGGCAGCCGGGCGCCAACACGGTGGAAACCGTGGATCGCATCAAGGCGTTGCTGCCCGGATTCACCGCCGGTCTGCCACCGTCAGTGAAGCTCAATACGCTTTACGACCGCTCCATCTCCATTCGCGCTTCCGTCGAGGACGTGCAGTTCACACTGGTGCTGGCCGGCGTGCTGGTGGTGCTGGTGATCTATCTGTTTCTGGGCAATCTCTCGGCCACGGTCATTCCGGCGGTCGCACTGCCGATTTCGGTGATCGGCACCTTCGGCGTGATGTACGGGCTGGGCTACAGCCTGGACAACCTTTCTCTGTTGGCGCTCACGCTTGCGGTCGGCTTCGTGGTGGACGACGCCATCGTGATGCTGGAGAACATCGTGCGGCACATGGAGGCCGGCCTGTCGCCCTACGAGGCCTCGCTGAAGGGTGCGAGCGAGATCGGCTTCACCATCTTCTCCATGACGCTTTCGCTGATCGCCGTGTTCATCCCGGTGATGTTCATGGGCGGCATCGTAGGGCGCCTGTTTCACGAATTCGCCGTCACCATCAGCGTGTCCATCCTGATCTCGGGCATTGTGGCGATCACGCTGACCCCGATGCTGTGCAGCCGGTTCATTCGGCCGCATGACCACGAGAATAAGAACTGGGTGATCGCCCGTTTCGACCGCGGCTTCAACGCGGTGCAGAACGGCTATGCCTCCAGCCTGCGCTGGTGCATGGACCGTCCGCTGCTGGTGCTGGCCGGCTTTGCGCTGAGCCTCGCGGCGACGGCGCTGCTGTTCTACGTGACGCCGAAAGACTTCATTCCGGCCGGCGACACCGGACAGCTACGCGTCACGACCGAAGGCCCGCAGGACGTTTCGTTCGATAGCATGGTGGCCAGACAGCAGAAGCTCGCCGAGATCGTCGCGGACGACCCCAACATCGCCGGCTACATGTCCAGCGTCGGCGCGGGCGGCCCGCGCAGCACGGTCAACAACGGTTCGCTGCTGCTGCTGCTCAAGCCGGCCGCGGACCGCAAGCTCGGGCCGGACGACATCATCCAGGAGCTGCGCAAGAAGTTCGCGCAGGTGCCGGGCATCCGCACCTATATCCAGAACCCGCCGTCGATCCAGATCGGCGGACGCCAGTCCAAGGCGCAGTACCAGTACACGCTACAGTCGATCGACCTTCCGCTGCTGTACGACTGGAGTGCGCGCGTCACGCAGGCGTTCCAACAGCTGCCGGGGTTTCAGGACGTCACCAACGATCTGGACCTCAACAGCCCATCGATCATGGTCGACGTCAACCGCGACAAACTGGCCACGCTGGGCCTGACCATGGCGCAGGTGCAATCCGCTCTCGGTTCGGCGTTCGGGCAGAACCAGATATCCACCATCTATGGCGCGGCTACGCAGTACTGGGTGATTCTGCAGGTGTCGCGGACGCTGCAGAACGACCCCAGTGTGTTGTCTCAGCTCTATGTCACATCGAACGGCGGTGCGCTCGTCCCGCTCGATACGGTCGCTTCGTTCAAGCGCAAGCCGCAGGTGCTCACGGTGAACCACCAGGGCCAGCTGCCGGCAGTGACGGTGTCCTTCAATCTGGCGCCCGGCGTCAGCCTGAGCCAGGCCGTGCAGCAGATCGACGCGGCGATGAACCGGATCGGCTTGCCGGCCACGATCAGCGGTAGCGTGCAGGGCACCGCGCAGGCGTTCCAGGATTCCATGCAGGGCATGGGTCTGCTGCTATTGCTGGCAGTGTTCGTGATCTATCTGGTGCTGGGCATCCTGTACGAGAGCTTCATCCATCCGTTGACCATTCTCTCGGGACTGCCGGCCGCAGCGGTGGGAGCGCTGCTGACGCTGGTGATCTTCCACGCGTCGCTGGATCTGTTCGCCTTCGTGGGCATTGTGATGCTCATCGGCATCGTGAAGAAGAACGCGATCATGATGATCGACTTCGCGCTGGAGCGTCAGCGCGAAGAGGACATGCCGCCGGCGGTGGCCATCTATGAAGCCTGCAAGGTGCGATTCCGTCCGATCATGATGACCACCATGGCGGCCTTCGCCGGCACGCTGCCGATCGCGCTGGGCATCGGCGCAGGTGCCGAAACGCGCCGGCCGCTCGGCCTGGCGGTGGTGGGTGGTCTGGCGGTGTCGCAGGTGCTGACGTTGTACCTGACGCCGGTCATCTATCTCTATCTCGATCGCCTGCAGTCGCGCTTCTCCAAGCGCAAGCGGGAGCCGGGCGCGCCGGCCGAGCAGGGCTGAGCGCAAGGCTCGGGGCGGCCGTCCGGCATTCGGCGCGAACCGGCGTTGGCGCTGCTCAGCCGTGATGTCGCAACTGCTCGATGGCCTGCCTGACCTGCACCAGTCCGGCCGCCTGTGCGTGCGCCGCATCGGCGATCTGCCCAACGCGCGCATTCACTTGCCCGGCCGAGTCGACGATCGCATGCATCGCGGCGCCGGCCTGCCGAGCCCGCTCGCTGCCCTCGCCCAGCGATTCGATGGTGTTCTGCACCAGCTCGCGGATCTCCTTCGCCGACTGCGCGCTACGCTGTGACAGCGCGCGCACCTCCTGCGCCACCACGCCGAAACCACGCCCTTGCTCCCCGGCGTGCGCGGCCTCGACCGCGGCGTTGATCGCCAGAATGGTGGTCTGGAAGGCGATCGAATCCATGACCGCGATGATCTCGGCCATGCTCTGCGCACGCCGGTCGATCTCTCCCATGGTTTCCACCAGCCGGTCGACCATGGCGCCGCCGGAGCTGGCGCTGGTGCTGGCATCGTGCGCGAGGCGATTGGCGTTCTGCGCGTCGCCGGCGATCACCGGCACGGTTTCGGCGAGGGAGCCAAGCGCGCCTTGCAGCATGTTCATGGCCATGGCCTGCTGCGTGACGTCCGTCGCGTATTTGACGATCTTGAACGGCTTGCCGGCCATATCGAAGATCGGATTGTAGGTGGCCTGAATCCACACGTCAGCGCCGTCCTTGCGTACGCGGCGATAGAGCGCGGCGTTGTATTCGCCGCGGCGCAGCCGCTCCCAGAAATGCGTGTACTCGTCGCTCGCGCGTTCGCGCGGATCGACGAACATGCGGTGGTGATTTCCGATGACTTCGTCGCGACCGTACCCCATCACGTGCAGGAAGTTGTCGTTCGCCTCCAGAATGGTTCCATCGAGGTCGAAGCTGATGACCGCCTGCGCCCGATCGATCGCCGCGAGCCGGCCTTCCATGTCGGCGGTCTTCAAGCGTTGCGCGGTGACGTCGGTGGCGTGCTTGACGATTTTGCGCGGCCGCCCGGCCGCGTCAAGGATCGGGCTGTAGCTGCCCTGGATCCAGACGCGCCGGCCGCCTTGCGCGACGCGCTCGAACTGTCCCGTGTAATGCTGGCCTTCGCCGAGGTGCTGCCAGAACGCTCGATAGGTTTCGCCATCCCGCTCTTCGGGCGTGACGAACATCCGGTGATGCTGGCCGACGACTTCTTCGCGCGGGTAGCCCATGGTGCGCAGGAAGTTGTCGTTGGCGTCGAGTATGTTGCCTTCCAGATCGAATTCGATGATCGCCTGCGCACGGTGCAAGGCGGCGACCTGGCCCTGCAGGTCGGAAAGCGAAAGCGACGGATCGCGGCGCGGCGCGACCCGGTTCCATAGCGTCTTGATCACGGACGTTCCCCTCCCAAGGCGACGTACGATCGATGAGACTGCGCTACCGGTTTTGCCCGCGCACTTCCGCGGCTCTCCCCCAAGAGCGTGCGGAGCACGGTGATCGGGCGGATCCATGGCGGCCGGTCGCCATCTGTAACGGCGCCGCGAAGCGGAACTTGAGCGGCCGAAAAAAAGAAAGCGGCCCGAAGGCCGCTTCCCCTTGCCGCGAAGGCGCCATCGTTCAGTCGTGCGCGCCGTCGTTCTTGAACGCGTCCGGCGCCGAGCCGAAGTTGCCGTCGGCTTGCGCCGCCATGTACGAGAACGCCGCATAGACCGCCACGTTCTGTGCCAGCTCGCGCGGGTCGATCTTGTCCAGCGTGTCGTTGGCGGTGTGGTGGTAGTCGAAGTAATCGGTGCCGTCCTGGGTCAGGGTGAGCGCGGCCATGCCCTTGGCGTGCATCTGCGACAGGTCGGAGCCGCCGCCGCCCGCATGCTCCGGATCGTAGGCCACGCCCACCGGCTCGATCACCTTGGCGATCTGCTCGATGGCGCCGCGCGCCTCCGGCTTCACGCTCGCGGTCATGCGCCAGATCTTGCGTGCGCCGAAGTCGGACTCGGTGCCGAGCTGGTGCTTGGCCACCTCCGCCGCATGCTTGTCGGCGTAGGCGCGTCCGCCCCACAGACCCATTTCCTCGTTGGCGAAAGCGATCACGCGGATGGTGCGGTCAGGACGCTGCGGCAGGCTCAGGATCATCTTGCCCGCGGCCATGGCGATGGCGACGCCCGCGCCGTCGTCGATCGCGCCGGTGCCCGGATCCCACGAGTCGAGGTGACCGCCGATGGGGACGATCTGGTCGGGATGCTTTCTGCCGGTGATCTCGCCGATCACGTTGGCACCGGTGTAGCTGCCGTTGAAGCCGCAATCCAGGTCGAGCTTGATGCTCACCGGCTTGCCGTAGCCCAGCACGCGGTCCAGCTGATCGGCATCCGGCAGCGACAGCGCGGCGGCGGGAATGGCGTCCTTGGGATCGCGGAAGCCGGTGACACCGGTATGCGGCGTACGGCTGTGCTCGTCGGTACCGGCCGAGCGCAGCAGGAACGCGGCGGCGCCCATCTTGGCGGCGATCACCGGGCCGCCGACGCGCACGGCCGAGCCGATGCCGTAGTCGTGGCCGTCCTTGTGGCGCTGCATGTGCGCGTCGACGTAGACGATCTTGCCCTTGACGCTCGCGGGATCGGCGTTCTTGAGCGCATCGAGGCTGTCGAACTTCACTACCTCGGCGGTGAGCCCGCCCTTCGGCGTGCCGGCCGAGTAGCCGAGGGCGATCACCGCGAGCGGCTGCGGGAACGGACCGACGATCGCGGCGTGTTCGCTGCGGCGTTCCCACAGGGGATAGGTGACGGTCTCGGTGTAGACCTTGTCGTAGCCCAGTTCCTTGAACTTGGCGACGGCCCAGTCGACGCCGCGCTTGTCGTTCGGACCGCCGGCGATGCGCGGGCCGATTTCGGTGGTGAGCGATTCGACGATCTTGTAGCCGGTGTCGTCGCTCATGGCCTTGTCGCGCAGCTGCTCGGCCGTCTTCACGGCGGACTGCGGGATGGTGGTGGCCTTGTCGGCGGCGGTGGCCAAGCCGGTCGCCATAGCGAAGCTGGCGGCGAGCAGGGTGAGGGGCAGGCGGCGCATCGGGGACTCCTCGGACGAAACCCCGATTATCGCGCCGCAAGGGTGGGCCGCTTAGGCCAGAAGTCACGAGTTGGACGTCTATTCGCGCGAAAGCGTCGCGCCGTGTTCAAGCCGATGCAGATTTGTCCGCTTACGCCCTGATTGGATGGCTGGAACGAAGGCGAAGCGGGGAGCGACGCAGTCGGCTCCCCGCTTCGTGCATGCCTCGGATCAGGGTTACTGTTTCTTCAAAAGATCGCGGATTTCGGTCAGCAGCGCTTCGGTCGGCGTCGGGCCGGCCACGGGCTTCTCGTAGCGGGTGAGCTTGTTGATCGCCTTGACGACGAAGAAGATCGCCAGCGCGATGATCACGAACTGGATGACCGTGTTGATGAAGGCGCCGTACTGGATCGCGACCTCGGGAATCTTGTGCTTCGGGTCGCTGTCGTCGCCCGGCTTGAGCACCCACTTCATCGCCGAGAAGTCGACGCCGCCGGTCAGCAGGCCGATCGGCGGCATGATGATCTGGTCGACCAGCGAGGAGACGATCTTGCCGAACGCGCCGCCGATCACGACACCGACCGCCAGGTCGATGACGTTGCCGCGCATGGCGAACTCCTTGAACTCTTTCATCATGCTCATGCTGCTCTCCCTCTTTCTTGGTTGATGTTGCCCCCAGGATGGGCGACCCCAGCTCAGCCGTTCCCCGTGCCGATAGCTTGTCGCCGCCGATGTGGTGAAGCCGTTTACGCGACCTGCCCGTCCAGCGCGGCGACGCCTTCCAGTTCCGCCCGGAAGCGGTCCCCGCGTTGCAGGGCGGCGACGCCGGCCGGCGTGCCGGTGAAGATCAGGTCCCCCGCTTTCAGTTCGAACAGCGTGGAGAGGATGGCGATGATTCCCGGCACGTCGTGGATCATGTCGCCAAGGACAGTCTGCTGGCGCACCGTGCCGTTGACCGCCAGGCTCAGCCGGGTGGCCCTCGAAAGGTGCACGTCAGCCACGGCGCGCAGCGCCGACATCGGCGCGGAATGGTCGAAGCCCTTGGCCACGTCCCAGGGATGGCTCTTGGCCTTGGCCACGGCCTGCAGGTCGCGCCGGGTCAGGTCCAGGCCCACGCCGTATCCCCACACCAGCGAGGCAGCGCGTTCGGCCGGCACATCGCGGCCGCCCGCGCCGAGCGCCACCACCATCTCCACTTCGTGGTGCAGATCGGCGGTTGCCTGGGGGTAGGGCACGTCGGCACCGTCGGTCACGATGGCGTCGGCCGGCTTGCAGAAGAAGAGCGGCGCATCCTTTTCGACCGTGGCGCCCATTTCGCGGGCGTGGTCGGCGTAATTGCGGCCGATGCAGAAGATGCGCCGGACCGGGAAGCGCTGTTCGCTGCCGTACACCGGCAGGCTCGGCTGGGCGGGGGCGGGGATCACGTAGGACATCGGCGAAGGGTAGCAGTCCGGCGCCCCGGCCGGCAGGGATACGTGCCGTGTCAGCTATCGCCCCGCGCGGGAGCGCGCTATATCCGTGTCGATTTCGGACGCCATCGTTCGACGTCTAGGAGACGGCGGCCGCGCGGCGGGGCGTTTTCCTTCCGTGTGACACCTGTCATCGCCATCGGCTGATGAGGCGCTCTGCCAGCTTTTGCGCGGGTGCTTCATCGTGCCGCTCCATCGATAGCCGGTGGGAATCGGCCAGGGGAGTGGGTGTGAAGAACGCGGAATTGCTCAAGGAATTGCGCATCGATCGCGACCAGCGCGAGGACGCCGGCCACGGTCCGGGACGCTGGCCATGGATCGTGGGCGGCGTGGTGCTGCTGCTGGCCGCCGGCGCCGCCGGCTGGATGCTGTGGGGACGCCGACCGGTGGAAGTGCAGACGGCGGCCGCGGTCGCCCCGAGCACGACCGGTCCCAGCGCGGGTGCCGTGCTGCAGGCCACCGGCTATATCACCGCGCGTCGCCAGGCCACGGTCTCGGCCCAGATCACCGGCACCTTGACCGACGTACTGTTCGAGGAGGGCGACCGGGTGCAGAAGGACCAGGTGCTCGCGCGCCTGGATGACAACGCCTATCGCGCGGCGCTGGATGCCGCCCAGGCGAATGCCCGCGCTGCCGAGGCGCAGATCCTCCAGCTCCAGGCCCAGCTCGACCAGGCGCAGCACGACGCCGCGCGCTTGCACACGCTGGCCGCCACCGGCCTGGTGTCCAAGCAGCAGGACGAGCAGGCGCGCACGCTGGTCAACACCACCCAGGCCCAGCTCAATTCGCAGCGCAAGCTGGCCGCCGCCGCGCAGGCGCAGGCCACGCAGGCGCAGGTGAACTTCGACTACACCGTGGTGCGCGCGCCGTTTACCGGCGTGATCACGGTGAAGGCCGCCCAGGTGGGCGAAATCATTTCGCCGCTTTCCGCGGGAGGCGGCTTTACGCGTACCGGCGTCGGCACGATCGTCGACATGGATTCGCTGGAAATCGACGTCGACGTCAACGAGGCCTACATCGGCCGCGTGAAGTCGGCGATGCCGGCCGAAGCGGTGCTCGACGCTTATCCGGATTGGAAAATCCCGGCCCACGTCATCGCCATCGTGCCGGCTGCCGACCGCGGCAAGGCCACGGTGAAGGTGCGTGTGGCGCTGGACCAGAAAGACCCGCGCATCGTGCCGGACATGGGCGTGCGCGTGTCGTTCCTGGAGCAGGCCGCGCCCCGGCAAGCGGCGGAGCCGCCCAAGGGCGTGCTGGTGCCGGCTGGTGCCATCGCCCAGCGCGGTGGGCACGACGCGGTGTTCGTCGTAAGCGACGACGTCGCCCACCAGCGCACGGTGCAGCCTGCGCCCCAGGCCTATGGCGAGATGCGCCTGCTGCCCGCGGGGGTGCAGGCGGGCGAGACGGTGGTGGTATCGCCGCCGGCGGAACTGAAAGACGGCGCGCGCGTGAAGAGCGCGGCCAATCCCTGAGCGCGGCGCGGCCGCGACACGACAACCTCGAAGGTCAACGCAGTTTCAGGAGAACAGGCATGAGCATGGGCACGCTGATCGAAGTCCGCGACCTCTCCAAGGTGTACGAGCGCGGCAAGCAGAAAGTGGAAGTGCTGCACCACATCAATCTGAACATCGCCGAGGGCGATTTCCTCGCGCTGATGGGGCCGTCCGGTTCGGGCAAGACCACGCTGTTGAACCTGATCGGCGGACTGGATTCGCCTACCGGAGGCAGTATCGGCGTCGGCGGGCAGCGCATCGACCAGCTCGGCGCCGGCGCGCTGGCGAAGTGGCGTGCCGCCAACGTCGGCTTCGTGTTCCAGTTCTACAACCTGATGCCGATGCTGACCGCGCAGCGCAATGTCGAGCTGCCCCTGCTGCTGACCAAGCTCTCGGCCGCGCAGCGCCGCAAGAATGCGGCGATCGCGCTGAAGCTGGTGGGGCTTGAAGAGCGTGCCTCGCACAAGCCGAGCGAACTCTCCGGCGGCCAGCAGCAGCGCGTCGCCATCGCGCGCGCCATCGTGTCCGACCCGACCCTGCTGGTGTGCGACGAGCCGACCGGCGACCTGGATCGCCAGTCCGCCGAGGAAGTGCTGGGCCTGCTGCGCACGCTCAATCGCGAGCACGGCAAGACCATCGTGATGGTCACCCACGATCCCAAGGCCGCCGAGTACGCCAACCATACGTTGCATCTCGACAAGGGCACCCTGGTCGAGCAGGCGCTGGCGTGAGGATGCCGCGATGAAATATCTCCATCTCATCTGGGCGGCGCTGTTCCGGCGCAAGACCCGCACCATCCTCACCCTGGTGTCGATCGTCACCGCATTCCTGCTGTTCGGGATGCTCGATGCGGTGCGTACGTCGTTCGACCAGGCCGGACAGAGCGCGAACGGCGCGCAGCGCCTGCAGACCGGTTCGCGTCTGTCATTCATTCAGACGCTGCCGCAAGGCCTCAACAGTCAGATCGCGCAGGTGCCGGGCGTGAAGTCGGTGGCTTATGCCAACTGGTTCGGCGGCGCATACCAGGACCCCCACAATCAGATCTTCAGTTTCGCGGTGAGCGACAACTATCTGGACCAGTACCCGGAGGTCGAAGTCAGCGCGCAGACGCGCAAGGCGTTCGAAAGCACGCAGACCGGCCTCATCGTGGGTGAAAAGCTGGCGCAGCGTTTCGGCTGGAAGGTGGGCGACAAGATTCCGTTGCAGTCCACTATCTTTCCGCTGCGCGACGGCAGCAAAAACTGGAGCTTCGACATCGTCGGCACCATGAAGGCCAAGGACAACAGCGCCGCCTGGTACGACCAGCTCGTGCTGATGCACTGGAAGTATTTCGACGAAGGCACGCCTTACAACCGCGGCACGGTGGGCTGGTACGTCACGCGTGTCAACGATGTGAACCAGGCCGATCGCGTGGCCAAGGCGATCGATGCGATCTCGGCCAACTCGGACCACGAGACGCGTACGCAGACCGAGCAGGCCGCAACCGCGTCGTGGATGAAACAGCTGGCCGACATCGGCCTGATCGTCGGCTCGATCATGGGCGCGGTGTTCTTCACCCTGCTGCTGCTGTCGGGCAACACCATGATGCAGGCGGTGCGCGAGCGCACCTCGGAATTGGCAGTGCTGAAGACGATCGGCTTTTCCAGCCCGTCCGTGCTGGCCATGGTGTTGGCCGAATCGATCTTGCTGTTGCTGATCGGCGGCGTGATCGGCCTGGGGCTGGCGTCGGTTCTGATCCCCGTCGTGGCCAAGGGCAGCGGAGGCATGCTCAACCTGCCCGGCGTGACGGGGGGAAGTTGGATGCTGGGCCTGGGCTTCATGGTGCTGATCGGGCTGTTGGTGGGCGCCTTGCCTGCACTGCGAGCGATGCGCCTGAACATTGTCGATGCACTGGCAGGACGCTGAGGAGCCGCCGCCATGTCCAAGTCCAAGAACTTTATGGTGGGCCTCGGCCTGTTCGTCCTGGTCATCGTCTGCCTGGCGGTGTGGATCAATCTCCCCTTGCCGGTGGTAGGAGTGCTGGTGCTTCTGTTCGCGCTGTGGATGGGTCTGACACGACGTGGCCGGCAGGCCGCATCGGTGACGGGCGTGGGCATCAGCACGCTGAGGGACCGCCTCGGATCGTCCGCGGTGGTGGTGATCGGCATCGCCGGCGTGGTCGGCGTTCTGGTCGCGTTGCTGGCGATGGGCGAAGGTTATGCGGAGACACTGCGCAAAACCGGCAGCACCGATACCGCGATCGTGATGCGCGGCGGTTCCGCCAGCGAGGTGATGTCCGTGCTGGACCGCGACAGCGTGGTGGTGATTCCGCAGACGGCCGGCATCGCGCGCGACGCCAAGGGCGAGCCGATCGCCTCGCCGGAACTGGTGGTGGCCGCCAATCTCCCGGTGAAGGGCGGCAAGGGCGCCGACGACGAAGGCAGCGTGCAGCTGCGCGGCGTGGG
>JBCNOA010000136.1:0-11318 GCA_039594095.1 Dyella sp. | reverse complement strand
TCGTCGCTGAAGTTCTGCATGGTCGCGCGCGGCGATGCGGACGTCTATTTGCGCCGCGGTGCCACCAGCGAATGGGATACCGCCGCCGCGCAATGCGTGCTGGAGGCGGCCGGCGGCGCGGTGCTGGATCTGGCGGGCCGTCCGTTGCGTTACAACCGCAAGGATTCGCTGATCAATCCCGAATTCATCGCCGTGGGCGACACGGCGATCGACTGGGCCGCGCGCCTTCGCGCGGCGGACGTGTGAGCCCATGACCGACCATCAGCGCCACAGCCTCGACGACTTGCTCGCCATCATGGCCCGCCTGCGCGATCCGCAGGGCGGCTGCCCTTGGGACCTGCAGCAGAATTTCGCCACCATCGCGCCGTACACGATCGAAGAGGCGTACGAAGTCGCCGATGCGATCGATCGTCAGGATTGGAACGACTTGCGCGATGAGTTGGGCGACCTGCTGCTGCAAGTGGTGTTTCACGCGCAGATGGCGAAAGAGGCCGGCCTGTTCGATTTCAACGATGTGGCCCATGCCATCAGCGACAAGATGATCCGCCGCCACCCGCACGTGTTCGCCGATGTCAGCTACGACGATGTGGATGCGCAGACGGAAGCGTGGGAGGCCATCAAGGCCGAGGAGCGCGCCGCGAAGGGCGAATCGCACGACGACAGCGCCCTGGCTGGCGTCTCGCGCGGCCTGCCGGAATGGAAGCGCGCGCTGAAGCTGCAGCAGCGCGCGGCGAAGGTGGGTTTCGATTGGCCGAACGCGCAGCCGGTGCTGGACAAGCTGGCCGAAGAGGTTGAGGAAGTGCGCGAGGAATTCGCTGCCGGCGCCGACAAAGCGCGGCTGCAGGACGAGATCGGCGACGCGCTGTTCGTGCTGGTGAACCTGGCGCGCCACGCCGACGTCGATTTCTCGCAAGCGCTGCGCCATGCGAACACGAAGTTCGAGCGGCGCTTCCGCGCGATGGAGAAGATCGCGCGAGAGGAGGGCCAGCCGCTGGCGGAGCGCGACTTGGAAGCGCAAGAGGTGTTGTGGCAGCGCGTGAAAGGCGACGAAGCGTTGCAGTTGTAGTTGGATTTTTTAGCGGGCCTGTGTTCGCCGCAGTCTTCTTCGGCCGAGGATAGCCTGGTCGAGAAAGCATCCAGTGCTTTTGCTCGCCCCGCTGGCGCAAGCGGCCATATCGCCCCATCGCCACCCACAAGCGCCCCCTCTGAACCAACAAGCGCGCCTACTCGGGCGAGCATCAGAAACGCCCACCGCGCAAGCAGCGCAAAAAGAAAGAGGCGCGGGGTCTGGGGTCCCCACGCCTCAAGTTCCATGACGCTGCTGGGCAAACAGCGACTAGTTCGTCATTGTTGTGGTTATGCGATTACTTGGCGCCCGGCGCCGGAGGTGGCGCGTCGGCGTTGCGGGCCTCGAAGCGGGCACGCATCTTTTCCATCTCGTCGTGGCGCCTGGCCTCTTCGGTGAGGTTCTCGTCCAGGCTCTTGCGCAGCGTGGCGATGGATTGGTCCACGTTGGCTGGCGCCGCCTGCGCGCGGGCCAGCTGGTGGTAGACGTAGGTGCGCACTCGCGGGTCCTGCGAACGGGCCAGCACGCTGTTGTAGAGCGCGGGAAGCTCCTTGGCGCGGCCGGACTGGGTGTAGAGATCCTCCAGTTCGCGCAGATCGCCGATCACCGGGGACTCCCAGCCCATCATGCCCATGCGGTGCATGGGGCCCTCGCCGTCCGGGCGATGCATGCCTGGACCGGCATCCGCGCGCGGACGGGGCGGAGCGCCCTTGCCGTCGGCCGGCGGGGCCTTGGGGGCCTGCGGAGCCGTCGCGGGAGCGGGAGGAGCGTCCTGCGCGACGGCGTAGGCGCCACCGGCGATCGACAGCGCCAGGGCAGCGAGAAGGGCGGGACGTTTCATGCGGTCGGTCTCCTTGACGTGTATCGCGACTTCAGAACGCCCCTGCCAACTGGCGGTTGACCCGCCGGCAACCGGCCTTGCAACCTTTCTGCGCGCCGCCGCATCTGATGGGCGAACGACTACGAGGAGCTTCCCATGCGTCACCTGATGATCGCCGCCGGCTTGTTGCTGGCCCCTCTCGCTGCCTTTGCGGATGACTGCAAATTCCAGGCGGACCGCAACCTGCAGCTGGATCTCTCCGGCGTGCACGCCGTGCAGATCGACCTGCGCAGCTACGAGCTGCACCTGCGCGGCGACAGCGGCGCACGCTTGGGCGAACTGACCGGGCGCGCCTGTGCTTCCAGCCAGGATCTGCTCGACGATCTGATAGTCACCCAGCGCCGCGAAGGCGACGTGCTGATCGTCCAGGCGGGACGCGACCGCAGCCATTGGGGTTTTTCGGGCCGCACCTACGCGGACCTGAAGCTCAACCTGAAGCTCCCGCCGTCGATGCCGGTTACCCTGAACGTGGGTTCGGGCGATGCCTGGGTGGATGGCATCAAGCGACTCGATACGCATGTCGGCTCGGGCGACCTGCACATCAAGAACATCGACGGGCCGTTGTCGGCGAGCATCGGTTCCGGTGGCCTCGACGCCAGCAACGTCGGCAGCGTGGACCTGGGAGCCGTCGGTTCGGGCGACTTCAAGGGCGAGGACATCAAGGGCGATGTGCGCGTGGGCAGCATCGGCTCGGGCGACGTGTCGGTGCAGCGCGTCGGCGGCAGTGTCCGTGCGCAGACGCTCGGCTCAGGCGACCTCACCGCGCGCGACGTGGGCGGCGATCTGTCGCTGGGCGCCAAGGGGAGTGGCGACGTGAACCACTCCGGCGTGCGCGGCAAAGTCAACGTGCCGCGCGATCGCAACGACGACTGAAAGGCGTTTGCCGGGCGCCGTCGCGCGGATCGACCGCGACGAACGAGCCGCGCCAGATCCATCGCGCTGGATCAACCGATCCAGCGCGTGACCAGATAGACCAGCGGCGCGCACACCAGCAGGAAGGGTATCGATACCTGATGCAGCAGCCGCAGGCCGTGCGGCTGCTTGGCCAGGCGCAGTGCGATCAGATTCGCGAGCGACCCGATCGCGACGCCGAAGCCGCCGACGTTCACTGCGATCGCCAGCGCCATGGCGTCCGGTGCGCGTCCCATCAGCAGCACGGTGGCGGGCACGTTGCTGATGGCCTGCGAAACGAGAATGCCGGTGGCGTAGAGATTCAGCGGGCGATCGAGATCGATCGCATCCATGGCCTTGCGCACCCAGCTCAGCTCGGCGAAATGCCCCAGGCCGAGGAAGATCGCGGCGAAAGTGACCAGCAGCAGCCAGTCCAGCCGCGCGAGCAGGCGCCAGTCGAACAGGGCAAACGGCACCAGCAGCAGGAGCGCGCCGATCGCTGCGTGGCCGTGTTCCATCATCAGCACCATCATGGCGAGCGCGACGATGGAGAGGGCGGCCTGCGTCGCCGATACGGCATGGCCGTCGACCTGTTCGGCATGGAGTTCCACGCGTTCGCGCGGCAGCCAGCACCAGGTGAGCAGCGCGACCAGCGCGAACATGGTCGTGGCCGTCGGCAGCATGGCGGCGACAAATTCCAGGAACGGCAGATGCAAGTACTGCCAGATCAGCAGGTTCTGCGGGTTGCCGATGGGGCTGAGCGTCGATCCCGCGTTCACCGCCAGCGCCTCCAACACCACCAGGCGCAGCACGGGCAGGTTGGAAATGCCGCCGGCGGCGACGGTGAGCGGCACGATCAGGAACAGGCTCACGTCATTGGTCAGCACCATCGACAACACGGCGGTGATGCTCACCAGCAACAGACCCAGCGCGCGCTGCGAATGCGCGCGCACCACCAGTGCGCCCGCCAGGCGCTGCACCAGCCCGCTGTCGCGGATGCCCTGGATGGCGATCATCAGGCCCAGCAGGCCGGCCAGCGTGGGAAGCTGGAGCCAGCGCTGGTAGTCGCTCCAAGGGCGCGGATCGAAGGCGGCCAGCGCGAGCGCCAGCAGGCCGAAAGCGACGAGCAGCCATTCGTCCTTCAGGCGTTGGCGCCAGGTCTTGCCGGCGGTCACTGCCACTCGCTCAGGCCTTCCAGTTCGTAGAGCTTCTTCCAGCTCGGCCGCGCGCGCACCAGGTCGGCGAGCCGCTTGAGCGCGGGCCATTCGGTCACCGGACGCGGCATGTTGCGCGACCAGCGCATCAGCATCGTCAGCATCAAGTCGGCGCCGCTGAAGGACTCGCCCAGCAGGTAGGGGCCGTGGGTCGACAGGTGAGCATCGAGGCGGTCCCACACGCTTTCGATCTTGCGCTGGATGGCGGCGCGTATCGCGGGCGGATGTTCGTCGTGGCCCAGCTCGCTGGGATAGAACCACAGCCGGTAAGCCGACATCAGGGTGTTGCTGAGGTACACCACCCACTGCAGCCACAGCTCGCGCTCGGGCGTGCCGGGCGGCGGTATCAGCTTCGCTTCGGGATGACGCTCGGCGAGTATGGTCAGCAGCGCACCGGACTCGACACGGACGCGGTCGTCGATGACGAGCGCGGGCACGGTGCCGCTCGGGTTGAGCTTGAGGTACTCGGGCGAGTGTTGCTGGTCGGTGTCGAAGTCGACGAGTTCGAGGCGGTAGGGGACGCCGATTTCCAACAAGGCCAGGTGGACGACCATGCTGGCGGTGCCGGGGGAGTAGTAGAGGGTGTACATGTAATCGCCTGCGGGGATGGATAGGGCGATCTTAGCGGCGGCGCGCCACCGCGGG
Organism: Dyella sp.; assembly: GCA_039594095.1. GTDB lineage: Bacteria > Pseudomonadota > Gammaproteobacteria > Xanthomonadales > Rhodanobacteraceae > Dyella_D. The sequence goes on along the minus strand of JBCNOA010000136.1, from coordinate 6,622 downwards.
TTGGCGTGACTGCGCACGCCAACCCTGACGGCGTTTTCAGGACTCCCGCAGCAACTGCATCGGCGACGTCCGCGTGACCTTACGCGTACCAGCGAGACCCAGCAGCATCACCACGATGGCCGCGGCGAGTGCGGCCAGAAGCAAGGGGCCGAGGGGTGGGACGAAGCCTTCGATGTGGAAGACCGCGCGGCCCATCCACCAGCCGGTGCCGGCGGCGCCGAAGGCGGCGGTGAGGCCGGCGACGAGCCCTAGCAGGGCGAATTCGCACGCCGCGGCGAGGCGCAGCTGGCCGCGGCGTGCGCCCAGGGTGCGCAGCAGGGCGGCTTCGTGGCGGCGTTCGGCGGCGCTCGCGGCGAGTGCGGCGGCCAGTACCAGGGCGCCGGCGAGCAGGCTGAAGGCGAGTACCCAGCGCACGGCGTGACTGACGCGGTCGACGATCTCGCGGACGCGGTCGAGCAGGGCGTCGACGTCGATCAGGCTGAGGTTGCCGAAGTCGCGCGAGAGTTTCGCCATGGCTTCGGCGTGACCGCGTGGCACGTAGAAGCTCGCGATCCAGGTGTGCGGCAGTTCGCTGGCGTGGCCGGGGTCGAGCAGCAGGAAGAAGTTCACGCGGAACGAACTCCAATCGACCTGCCGCACGCTGGCAACGCGCGCCTGGATGGTGCCTTCGCCGATGTTGAAGCTCATGGTGTCGCCGATCTTCAGGCCGAACATATCGCGCCACATGGTGTCGACCGAAAGCTCGGCCGTCGGTGGATTCGGCCCGTTCCAGGCACCGGCGACGACGGTGTTGGACGGCGGCAGTTCGGCCGTCCAGGACAGGCGCAGCTGGCGATCGGCCCAGTCCTTGGCGCGTTCGTCCTTGAACTGCAACTGGTCGATCGGGCGGCCGTTGATGGCGGTGAGCTTGCCGACGGCCAACGGCAGCATGTTGAGCTGCTGCGCACCGAGGCCACCGAGCGCTTGTTCGAAGCCGGCGCGCTGATCGTCCTGCAGATTGAGCACGAACCAGTTCGGCGTGTCGGCCGGCAGTTCGCGCCGCCAGCCTTCCAGCAGCGCGGGCGCGACGATCGCGAGCAGCAGTAGCGCGACCAGGCCCAGGCTGAGCGAGGTGGCCTGGAGCAGGCTCATGCCGCGCCGGCGCGCCAGGGCGGCCAAGCCCAGCCGCAAGGCCGGATGGGCGCCGGGCGCCACGCGCCGGGCCAGCCACAGCAGTGCCGCAGCCAGCAGCGCCGCGACGGCGGCGACGCCGACGAGGCTGGCGGCGAGGATCCCGGCCATGCGCGCCGAGCCGCTCTGGCTCCAGATGAGCACGAGCGCTACCGCGACGGGAATGAAGTACAGCGCATCGAACCGACGCACGCGGCGGGCCATGCTCTCGCGGAAGACCGCCACGGGCGGTACTTCGGCCAGGCGCGCCAGCGGCGGCAGGGCGAAGCCGGCGAGCACCGCCACGCCCATGGCCGCGGCAGCGAAAGCGGGCGCGAGGGGCAGATCCACCGGCACGCTGGTGAACAGAGTGCTGGCGAAGGACCATGCCGCCTGTGCGATGCCCAACGCCAGCGCTATGCCGACGAGCGAGGCGGGCACGGCCAGTGCGCCCAGCGTGCCGAGCAGCAGCCCGAGCACGCGCCGCCGCGGTGTGCCCAGGGCGCGCAGCAGGGCGACTTCGTTGGTCTTGCGCCGCGCGTAGCGTTGCGCGGCCAGCGCGATGGCCACGCCGGCGAGCAGAGCGGAGAGCAGAGCCGTGAGGCGGAGGAAGGCGCTGGCGCGGTCGAAAGCGGTGCGCATGCGCTCCTGGGTCTGCTCGGGAGTGATCAGCTCGGCACCCTGCGGCAGCCTCTGCGTCTGCACCCACGCGCGCCAGCGGGCCACGCCGGCCGGTTCGCCGGCCACCAGCAGGCGGTGGCGCGCGCGGCTGCCGGCGGCCAACAGGCCGGCCTGTTCCGCATCCGTGAGGTTCATGAGCGCGCGCGGGGCGAGCGCGAACAGCTCGCCGCCATCCGGCTGACGCACCAGCTCGGCGCCGATGCGCAAATCACGACCGCCGAGCTGCACGGTGTCGCCGGCTTTGAGGTTGAGCGCCACCAGGGCGCGATGGTCGAGATACACCTCGCCGGGCGCGGGTCCGTGGCCGATGAAATCGCCGCGGGCATTGCGCAGTTCGAGTTTGCCGCGCAGCGGATAGGCGGCGTCGGTGGCCTGCACGTCGAGCAGCTGGCTCTGTTCGTGCGCGAACGCCACGCTGGGAAAGCCGGCGCCGCGGGTGACCGCGAGATCGTCCGCGCGGGCTCGCGCGGCGTAGTCGTCGGCCAGCTTCTGGGGCGAGCCGACGCCCAGATCCCCGCCGATCAGCTCTGCGGCATTGGCCAACATGCCGCGCTCGATGCGGGTGGCGAGCGTAGCGACCACGCCGAGCGCGACCACGGCCAGGGTGAGGGAGGCGGCCAGCGTGCGCAGTTCCGGCAGGTGCCATTCGCGCCGCAGGCTGCGCAGGGCGAGGCGCAGCAGCCTCATGCCGTCAGCTCCGCCGGACCGCGTGCGATCACCCGGCCTTCGTGCAGTTCCACCCGTCGCTCGCAGCGTTCGGCCAGCAGCGGATCATGGGTGACCAGCACGAGCGTGGTGCGATGGTCGCGGTTGAGGGCGAACAGCAGGTCGCTGACGTGGTGGCCGGTGCGCTGATCGAGGTTGCCGGTGGGTTCGTCGGCGAATAGCAGGCGAGGGCCGTGCACGAAGGCGCGGGCGATCGCCACGCGCTGCTGCTCGCCACCCGAAAGTTGCGCCGGGTAGTGGCGGCGGCGGGCGCCCAGACCTACGGCTTCCAGGGCTTCGCGTGCGCGGCTGCGTGCGTCGTCGCGGCCTTCCAGCTCCAGCGGGAGCATGACGTTTTCCTCGGCGGTGAGCGCGGGCAGCAAGTGGAACGACTGGAAGACGAAACCGACCAGGCGCCGGCGCAGATCGGCGCGAGCTTCCTCGTCCAGGCTTTCCAGCGCATGGCCGTCCAGGGCGATATGGCCGCCGCTGGGCACGTCCAGGCCGGCCAGCAGACCCAGCAGGGTGGTCTTGCCGGAGCCGGAAGCGCCCACGATGGCGAAGCTTTCGCCCGGATGCACCGCCAGGCTGACGCCGCGCAGGATGTCCAGCTGTCCCTCGGGGCCGCGCACCGACTTGCTAACATCGCGGGCCTCAAGAAGCGGACGGGAAATTTCGCTCATGCGTCGAATCCTTTGGCTGGTCTTGCTGTGGCTGGGCTGCGCGGGCACCGCGATGGCGGCAAGTCCGTCCCGTACCGTGCTGGTGCTGGGCGACTCGCTCTCGGCTGCGCACAACATTGCGGCGGCCCAGGGCTGGGTGCATCTGCTGGAAGTACGTCTGAGTCAGATGGAGCCGGGCTGGACGGCGATCAATGCCAGCATCAGCGGCGAGACCTCGCTGAGCGGACGGAACCGGTTGCCGGCCCTGCTGGAGAAATATCGCCCGGGCGTGGTGGTACTGGAGCTGGGCGCCAACGATGGCCTGCGCGGCCTGCCGCTGGCGGCGCTGCGCGAGAACCTGTCGGCGATGATCGACGCCGCGCAGAAATCCGGCGCCAAAGTGCTGCTGCTGGGCATCGAACTGCCGGTCAACTACGGACCGCAGTACCGGGACGGCCTGCGCGCGGTGTACCGCGAGCTTTCCGGGCAGAAACGGACTGCCCTGGTGCCCTTCCTGCTGGAGGGCGTGGCCCTCGATCCTTCGCTGATGCAGGACGACGGCCTGCACCCCACTGCCGCGGGCGAGCCGAAGGTGCTCGAGAACGTCTGGGGCGGCTTGCATCCCTTGCTGCAGGAAAGCCCGAAAAAGTGACCGGGTAGCCCTTTTTGGGTATAGGCTGAACGCTCGCGAAAACGTTTCACACGCTGCTCACCCCGCGCAAAGTTAGCTTTCACCAATGTGAAGCGCTAGGAGGTAAGGATGAGTTCACGCGACGAACAATCTGGCCTGATCTTGTTGGTGGAGGACAACCGCCAGATCGCCGAAATGGTCGGCGAATTTCTGGAGCGGCGTGGCTACTCGGTCGATTACGCGTCCGACGGCGTCAGCGCGCTGCACTTGGCCGTGACCAACAGCTACGACGTGGTGGTTCTGGATCTGATGCTGCCGGGCATGGATGGCCTGGAGGTATGCCGCAAGCTGCGCAAGGAAGCGAAGAAGTCGACGCCGGTGCTGATGCTGACCGCGCGCGACACCCTGGAGGACAAGCTGGTCGGCCTGGAGTCCGGTGCGGACGATTACCTGGTCAAGCCGTTCGAGGTGCGCGAGCTGGAAGCGCGTCTGCGCGCCCTGATCCGCCGCGACCGCCGCCAGGTTTCCACCGAGGTGCTGACGGTGGGCGATATGACGCTCGACACCGCGACGCTGCGGTTGACCCGCGGCGGCAAGGAACTGACCGTCTCGCCGATCGGGCTGAAGCTGCTGGCGATCCTGATGCGCGAATCGCCGCGCGTGGTGAGCCGCCGCGATATCGAGCGGGAGATCTGGGGCGACACGCTGCCCGATTCGGACACGCTGCGTTCGCACCTGTACAACCTGCGTCGAGTGATCGACAAACCCTTCGACCGGGCATTGCTGCACACCATCCATTCGGCGGGCTATCGCCTGGCCGATCTGGAAGCGGAGACCCCCGGGACGAAGTCAGGCATGGACCTGCCGCGTGCGCCGCTGGATGCGAGTGAACACTCTTCGTCCAAGAGCCAGGTGGCCTTCTCCAAGTAACGAGAATGGCTGCACCGTTTCCTCCCCCCGCGACGGAAGGCGCCTATCGGGGCGCCTTCCACCGCCGCATGGCCTGGTTGTTCGGCGTGCAGACGGTGGTGGTAGTCGGCCTTTGCGCGTTGGGCGTGACTCACGTGCTGCCCGCGTCGGCCGTGCTCGGCCTGATCGTGGTGGCCGGCGCGCTGGCCTGGCTGATCGCGAGGCGGCAGTGGCGACAGGTGCGGCGCCTGGCCAAGGCTGTGCGCACCTGGGACGAGCGTAAGGCGGATCTCGGCGAATGGGTTCCCGGCGATCTGCCGCGCCGCGCAGATGAAGATGTAGCGGCGCTGGCCCAGGGCCTCTACGGCTTCGCCAGCCGCATCGCCGGCTACAACCAGCGCGAGCGCAACTTCACCCGCGATGCCAGCCATGAGCTGCGCAGCCCCCTCACGGTGATCAAGATGTCCGCCGACATGCTGGCAGACGATGACTCGCTGGGCGAATTCGGCCAGCGCTCCGTGCAGCGCATCAAGCGCTCAACGCGCGAGATGGAAGCGTTGGTGGAGGCCTTGCTTATCCTTGCGCGCGAATCGGACAACGGGCTTACCGAGGAAGACTTTGTCGTCAACGACGTGATCCGCCACGAGCTTCCGGACGTGATGGAAATGCTGGAAGGCCGGCCCATCACGCTGGAACTGGAAGAGCCCGCGCGTTTCGTGCTGCACGGTTCGCCGCGCGTATTCGCCGTGCTGTGCTGGCAGCTGATACGCAACGCCTGCCAGCAGGCCGAGGGCGGCACTGTGGTGATTACCGTGATGCCCGGCGTGGTGACAGTGTCGCACCGTTGCGAATCACAGCCGGGCAGCCCCAATCGTCACGGCTTCGAGCTGGCCATCGCGCAGCGCATCAGCGAGCGCTTCCACTGGCCGCTGGAGTTGCAGACGCGCGACGGGCGTCGTCACATCGCGCGCATCCGTTTTCCCGAATCCACGCAGGTTCCGGCGTAGACAGTTCAACGAAGCGACACGCCGGCAGGTGCCGGCATGCCGCTGTGTGACTTACCGCTTGAGCGACGGACCGACGGTGAAAGCGCAACCCGTCTTGGCCTTCACGTCGTCCAGCGTTACGCCGTCCTGCAGTTCGATCAGCGTGAGGCCTTTGCCTTTCTCTACCGAGAACACGCACAGGTCGGTGATGATCAGGTCCACGCACTCCTTGCCGGTGATGGGCAGGTCGCACTCGTTCTTGATCTTGGGCGAGCCGTCCTTGGCAGTGTGTTCCATCAGCACCACCACGCGCTTGACGCCACTGACCAGATCCATGGCGCCACCCGGGCCCTTGACCATCTTGCCCGGCACCATCCAGTTGGCGATGTCACCGGTGCAGGACACCTCCAGGCCGCCGAGAATCGACAAGTCCACATGACCGCCGCGGATCATGGCGAACGATTCAGCGCTGGAGAAGAAGCTGGAGCCGGGCTGCTCGGTAATGGTCTGCTTGCCGGCGTTGATCAGGTCGGGGTCGACGTGCGCGTCGTCCGGGAAGGGGCCAATGCCCAGCAGGCCATTTTCCGACTGCAGCGTGACGTCCATGCCGGGCGGAATGTAGTTGGCCACCAGGGTGGGAATGCCGATGCCCAGGTTCACGTAGAAACCATCCTGCAGCTCCTTGGCCGCGCGCTGCGCCATGGCCGAGCGGATCGGGCTTTCCTTGCCGGTGTTGGCGCCCGCAATGGTGCGGAATTCGATGCGCTTCTCGTACGAAGGCCCTTGGATGATGCGGTCGACGTAAATGCCCGGCACATGGATGTTGTCCGGATCGAGCGTGCCGACCTCGACCAGTTCCTCCACTTCGGCCACGCAGACCTTGCCGCAGGTGGCGATCA
>JBCNOA010000135.1:0-11324 GCA_039594095.1 Dyella sp. | reverse complement strand
GCTCGGCGCCGGCCTGCTGGCCAAGAAGGCAGCCGCCAAGGGCCTGAAGGCGCAACCGTGGGTGAAGACTTCGCTGGGCCCCGGCTCCAAGGTGGTCACGGACTACCTGGAGAAGACCGGGCTGCTGAAGGAGCTGGAGAAGGTCGGCTTCTATGTCGTGGGCTATGGCTGCACCACGTGCATCGGCAACTCCGGTCCGCTGCCGCTGGAGATCAGCAAAGGCATCGCCGAGGGCGATCTCGCCGTGGCTTCCGTGCTCTCGGGCAACCGCAACTTCGAAGGTCGCGTCCACCCCGAGGTGAAGATGAACTATCTCGCTTCGCCGCCGCTGGTCGTGGCCTACGCACTGGCCGGCACGCTGGACATCGACCTCAGCAAGGAACCGGTCGGCACGGGCAGCGATGGCCAGCCCGTCTACTTGAAGGACATCTGGCCGAGCAATAAGGAAATCTCGGACACCATCGCGGGCGCCATCAGCCCGGCGATGTTCGAGAAGAACTACGCCGACGTGTTCAAGGGCGACGACCGCTGGAACCACATCGCCTCGCCCGATGGCTCGGTATACCAGTGGGGCGATTCGACCTACATCAAGAACCCGCCCTACTTCGAAGGCATGACCCGCGAGGCCGGCAAGGTCGAGGACATCCACGGCGCGCGCGTACTCGGCCTGTTCGGCGATTCGATCACCACCGACCACATCTCGCCGGCCGGCTCGATCAAGAAGGACAGCCCGGCGGGCCGCTTCCTAATCGCCAAGGGCGTCGAGCCGAAGGACTTCAACTCCTACGGCTCGCGCCGCGGCAACGACGATGTCATGGTGCGCGGCACCTTCGCCAATATCCGCATCAAGAACCTGATGCTGGATGGCGTCGAAGGCGGCTACACCTTGCACGTGCCCAGCGGCGAGCAGATGGCAATCTATGACGCGGCCATGAAGTACAAGGCGGAGAAGACCCCGCTGGTGGTGCTTGCCGGCAAGGAATACGGCACCGGCTCCTCGCGCGACTGGGCGGCCAAGGGCACCCTGTTGCTGGGGGTGAAGGCGGTGATCGCCGAGAGTTTCGAACGCATCCATCGCTCCAATCTGGTCGGCATGGGCGTGCTGCCCTGCCAGTTCGAGGACGGCCAGAACGCACAGAGCCTGGGTCTTACGGGCAAGGAAGTGTTCGACATCACCGGCTTGAACGACGGCGAGTCGAGGGAAGCCAAGGTCACTGCCACCGCGCCGGACGGCAGCAAGAAGGAGTTCAAGGTGAAGGTGCTGCTGTTGACGCCGAAGGAGCGGGAGTTCTTCCGCCATGGCGGCATCCTGCAGTATGTGCTGCGCCAGCTGGCTGGGAAGAAGGCCGCCTGAGGTTTCCATCTGTCTTGCAACGAAGACGCCGCCTACGGGCGGCGTTCTTCTTGTGGAGACCATGGCAGAGGTTACGTTCCTGCATCGGCGCCACGGGTCGGCGCTACAACGGCCTTTCCCAGCTGGCGGTGTAGCAGCGCCATTCACGACCTTCCCTGCGCCAGCCCGTCTCCACATTGAATATGCCCAGTTCGGCTGGGAACAACTTGCCGCCACTGCCCAGGGTGACGGTGAAGCGGGCCACGAAGCGTTCGCCGCGCGGCTCGACCTCGATCGGTCCAAGCAATGCGCGTACCGTTTCGCCGCGGAGTCTGGCGAGGCGCAGCAGGTTGCCCAGGTCCTTGCGGCTCATCGTGCCTGTGTTGCCGTCGAAATCCTCGCTCAACACCTCTGTCAGCGCACCGGCATCGGTCTCGGTCGCGGCCGTGCGCGCGGCCTCGATGGCGGCACGGATGCGCACTTCGTCGGGCGCGCGCCGGCAACCGGCCAACCCCAACGCCAGTAGAGCCAAAAACACCAGGAAAACAGCTCTGCGTATCGTCACGGACAGCCCCAAAAGCCCGCTGCGGCGCGGCTTGCCGCTGTACGCGAGCGTATGCTCCAATGCCGCGTCACCATAATGCCCCATGCACGCCTCGGCGGCGAAGGCATTCGATACAGGAGCAGGGAACAAACATGAGCAACGAGCGTCCGTGGCTGGCCCACTACCCGGAAGGCGTACCCGCACAGATCGATCTCAATGCCTACGCCTCCGTCGCCGCGGTGCTGGAGGAAGCTTTCTCGAAGTTCCGCGACCGCCCCGCGTTCCACAGTTTCGGCAAGGAGCTGAGCTATGGGCAGATCGATGAGCTGAGCCGCCACTTCGCCGGTTATCTCACGGGCACGCTCAAGCTGACCAAGGGCGACCGCATCGCCCTCATGATGCCCAACGTCCTGCAGTACCCCATCGCCCTTTTCGGCGCGCTCCGTGCCGGCTTGGTGGTCGTGAATACCAATCCGATGTATACGGCGCGCGAGCTCCGGCATCAGCTCGAGGATTCCGGCGCCAAGGCCATCGTGGTGCTGGACAATTTCGCCGCCACGCTACAGCAAGTGGTGGCCGAAACGGAGGTGAAGCACATCGTCACCACCGGCATCGGCGATCTGCTCGGCCTGAAGGGCGCGGTGATCAATTTCGTGCTCAAGCACGTCAAGAAGATGGTGCCGTCGTACCACTTGCCGCAAGCCGTGCGCTTCCGCGATGCGCTCGCGCAGGGCGCCGCGCATCCGATGCCGAAGGTAACGCTCACCCATGACGATCTCGCCTTCCTGCAATACACCGGCGGCACGACCGGCGTGGCCAAGGGCGCGATGCTTTCGCACGGCAACATGGTGGCGAACATGCTGCAGGCCGGCACCTGGATCGGCAGCAATGCCAAGCCTGGCGAAGAGGTGATCATCACGGCGCTGCCGCTGTATCACATCTTTTCCCTGACCGCGAACGGCCTGGTGTTCATGCGCCTGGGCGGCCTGAACTGGCTCATCACCAACCCGCGCGACATGCCCGGCTTCGTAAAGGAACTGAAGAAGTCCCACTTCACCGCCCTCACCGGCGTCAACACGCTTTTCAACGGCCTGCTCAATACGCCCGGCTTCAACGAGGTCGACTTCTCGCGCCTGCACCTCACCCTCGGCGGCGGCATGGCCGTGCAGCGCGCCGTGGCGGAACGCTGGAAGAAAGTGACCGGCGTGACACTTGCCGAAGCCTACGGCCTTACCGAGACGTCCCCAGCGGCCTGCATCAATCCGCTGGACTTGAAGGACTACAACAGCTCCATCGGCCTGCCCATTCCTTCGACCGACGTCGCCATCTGGTCGGAGGAAGGCAAGCCGCTGCCGGTCGGCGAGGTGGGCGAGCTGATGGTGAAGGGCCCGCAGGTAATGAAGGGCTATTGGAACCGTCCGGACGAGACCGCCAAGGTACTCGGCGCCGACGGCTGGCTGCATACCGGCGACATCGCGCGGATGGATGAAAACGGCTACTTCTACATCGTAGACCGCAAGAAAGACATGATTCTGGTGTCCGGCTTCAATGTGTATCCGAATGAGGTCGAGGACATCGTGATGACCCATCCGGGTGTCGCGGAGGTCGCCGCGGTGGGCGTGCCGGACGAGCACTCCGGCGAAGTGGTGAAGCTCTTCGTGGTGCGCAAGGACCCTAACCTCACCGTCGAGACGCTCAAGGAGTTCTGTCGCCAGAACCTCACCGGATACAAGCGACCCAAGGTGATCGAGTTCCGCGATTCGCTGCCCAAGAGCAACGTCGGCAAAATCCTTCGTCGCGAACTGCGCGAGGAAAAGAAGCCCGCGACCTCGGCAGCTTAAGCGAGCGTTTCACAAGCAAATGCCCACGCCTCGCGGCGTGGGCATTTTGCTGTCCTGAAGAACGGTCGCGACGGCTCAGTCGTCGTGCCAGGTCTCCAGAATATCGGCATACCCCCCCAGCAGATTCCATAGGGGCACCTGCTTGTCCTCCGGTATGCGCGTATAGGCAAAACCCACGTGCCGATCGGAAATGCGCGCCACCTGGGCCTCCAGATGGATGTGCAGGTCGTGACCGAAGATCATGTCCAGCACCCAGCTCTGCCCCACTTCGCCCTGCCAACCCAGCGGACGACGCAACAGCACGCCCGTCGCCGAGATGTCCACCAGCTCGGTCGGCTGCGACTGGCTGCCGCGGCTCATCAGCACGGTCGTCTCGATGCGCATACGCGCCGGGCGCAATTGCTCGGGGCTACCGTTGTGGTGCTTGCCGCCGGCTTTGGTCATGCCATTTCCCTCCCATCCACTGCTACGCAGTGTCCACCCAACTTATCCGCGGCCGCCGAAAAACGGCCGTGAACGGGTCTATTCCCGCCTTCGCGCGCGCAAGCTCCCCGCCCGCACCAGGCTGCCCGTGCCGAATCGCAGATTGATCCGATCCTGCACCTGGTCCGTTGCGGCCTCCGTCGGGGCCTGCGCGAACATGTCCTCCTGCGGACGCCGGTCGAACCCCGACAGGCTCACGCCGAGCAGGCGCAGGCGCGGCGTGGGCTGCGTCTGCCACCAGACCTTAAGCAAGCGTCGTGCCACGTCGTAAATTTCTGCTGCCGATGCGCTCGGCGCACCTAATCGGGCCTGGCGCGTGTACGTGACGAAGGGCGGTTCGCGCAGCTTCGCGGTCACGGTCCAGCCCGCCAGTCCCCGAGCACGGGCGCGTTCGGCCACGCGCTCGCATTGGCTCAGCAGCCAGGACTCGGCCAGTTCCAGGCTGTCCAGATCCTGGTCGAACGTGTGCTCGGCACCGATCGACTGCTCTGCCCTGACCGGCTCCACCGGACGATCGTCGTCACCGCGGGCCAGCGCCTGCAGCAAGCCGGCTTGACGCCCCAGCGCCCGGGTCAGACGCGCCGGGTCACATGCTGCCAATTCGCCGATGGTGCGCAGGCCCAGGCGAAGCAATGCCTGTTCCGTCACCTTTCCCACGGTCCACAGCCGCCCCACCGGCAGGGGCGACAGGCGCGCAGGAGCTTCTTCCGCGCGGATGCGCAGCAGACCGTCCGGCTTCGACAGTTCGCTGGCCAGCTTGGCCAGCCATTTGTTGGGCCCCATGCCGACGGATGCTGCCAGGCCAGTGCGTTCGCGGATGTCCTCCTTGATGCGCCGGCCGATCGCTTCCACGTCCCCCAACAGGCGCAGGCTGGCGGACACATCCAGGAACGCTTCATCCAGGGAAAGGCTCTCGATCAGCGGCGTGAACGTCTCGAAGACATCGAAAACGGCCGCGGACACCTCCTCGTAGCGTGCTGCACGGGGTTGCAGGTAGACACCGTCGGGACACAGCCGCCTCGCCTGGGCGGTAGGCATGGCCGACCTCACTCCATAATGTCGCGCCTCATAGCTGCACGTGGAGACCACCCCGCGCCGCCCGAGACCCGCGACAATGACGGGAAGGCCACGCAATTCCGGACGGTCGAGCTGCTCCACCGACGCGTAGAACGCGTCCATGTCGACATGAATGATCGAGCGCTCGGCAGCTGGCATGCATGGCATTCTGCCGATGCGCCGGGACGCTTGGTAGCTGCGCCGCACTGGACTTGACGACATCCAGCCGCTAACCTTGATCGCACATGGGTCAAAGGGTGCGCCTGCCGATCGAGCCAGCGGCGACCGGAGCACCCACCCGATGCACTCAGCAGACCTCTTGTTCAGTCCGTGACGCAGTCCATCGCGCGTCCCGGCGTGCTTTTTGCCGCGGATCGTCCCTCGGTATGAGCATACGGAGGTTGTTTACGGCCAGTTTGATCGATGCCGCCGCCGGTGCGGTTTCGTCATGCGAGCGCCGCCGCTGATGGTCGAGCCTAGGGAAACCACGGGTGTCCGCCGGATGGCCGCCACCCAAGCGGGGGGACATTCCTCGAGCGAATGCCGGTGGAATCTATTCGGTTCCGAACGTGTTGAACGCACTGTAAGCCGTCACGGGCGGCCCAACGACATGCATTGATGAGTACTGAGCCAGTCGAGCCTCAGCAGCCGAGCGCAGCGCCGCAGGACGCTTTCGCGTCCGTTCCGCAACAGCAGGAAATGCCGTTGGCCATCGTGCGCGGCGAACCTGTGCTGCAGATGCCGCAGGACCTGTACATCCCGCCGGATGCGCTGGAAGTCATCCTGGAGGCGTTCGAAGGGCCGCTGGACCTTCTGCTCTACCTGATCCGTAGGCAGAATCTGGACATCCTCGATATTCCGATCGCCGAGATCACCCGGCAGTACATGGAATACATCGACATGATGCGGGACATGCGGCTCGAGCTGGCCGCGGAATACCTGCTGATGGCCGCGATCCTGGCCGAGATCAAGTCGCGGCTGCTGTTGCCCCGGCCGCCGGCGGAAGAAGGTGTCGAGGAAGATCCTCGCGCCGAGCTGATCCGCAGGCTGCAGGAGTACGAACGCTTCAAGAAGGCGGCGGAGGATATCGACACCCTGCCCCGCGTGGAGCGCGATACGGTGGTGGTACATGCGGACAGCGGCGAGCGTACGGTGGTTAGGCTGCCCCCGCCGCTGGACCTGAAGGAAATGCTGCTGGCGCTCAAGGACGTGCTGCGCCGCGCGGAACTGTTCGGGCACCACGCCATCAAGCGAGAGGCGCTCAGCGTGCGCCAGCGCATGGGCGAACTGCTCGGCAGGCTCAACGACGCCAGCTTCCATCGCTTCGAGACGCTGTTCGACGTGAGCGAAGGTCGGCTAGGTGTCGTGGTCACCTTCCTGGCCATGCTGGAACTCGCCAAGGAAATGCTGGTGGAAATCGTACAGGAGGAGCCCCTGGCTCCGATCTATGTGAAGGCAAAGGTCACCCAGGCCGAAGAACTCGTCGAAGCCGAAGCGCCCGAGCGCGCCTCGGCCGCCGATTGAGACCGGCTCCCAGACGGCATCCGCATCCGACAAGGCTATGCAGATCGAGCAACTGAAGAACATCATCGAAGCGGCGCTGCTCGCCGCCACCCAGCCGCTCACGGTGCAGCAGCTGGGCGACCTCTTCGGCGAAGAGGACGAAGTCGACCGTGAGCAGATCGCGCGCGCGCTGGAAGCCCTGGGCGAAGATTGCGCCGGGCGCGGCGTCGAGTTGCGCGAGGTGGCTTCCGGCTTCCGCTATCAGGTACGGCAGGAGGTCCATCCGTGGATTTCCCGCATGTGGACCGAAAAGCCCAGCCGCTATTCGCGTGCCCTGCTGGAAACCCTCGCCCTGATCGCCTACCGCCAGCCCATCACGCGGCCGGAGATCGAACAGATCCGCGGCGTGGTGGTGTCCTCAAACATCATCAAGACCTTAGAGGAACGCGAGTGGATTCGCGTCGTGGGTTATCGCGATGTGCCCGGTAGGCCGGCGCTGTTCGGCACCACGCGCGCCTTCCTCGATTACTTCAATCTCAAATCGCTGGATGAACTGCCGCCGCTGTCCGAGATCCGGGATATGGAGGATCCGCAGTTGCGTTTCGTCGAGGATCCCATGCCGGCACGCGTCGCGCGCGATCTGCCGATCGATCCGGATGCCGAAGCCGAGGAGAACGCCGAGACGGCCGTTTCTTCCGGAGACGGAGCCGAAAGCGATGGCAACGCCGAAGGCGAAGCCGAGTTCCATGTTGCCAGCGCGCAGCCAGAGGCCGCTGAAACGGTCGAACCTCCCAAAGAACACGACGAAGCCGCCGCCATCGAAACGGCGACTTCCCACACCGGCGAGGAATTTCCCGCCGAACCTTCCACCTTCACTGCCGCCGAGGCAGAGAACGAAGCGGACGCCGACCACGGCGACGCCACGAAAGACACCGAGGAGTACCGCGCATGAATGCGCCGCAGAAATCCGTCCTGACTCTCAAGCGCGATACGCGCACCGCCGCTCCCGCGATCGAGGAGCGCCTGCACAAAGTGCTGGCCAATGCGGGCCTCGGCTCGCGCCGCATGCTCGAGCAGCGCATCCAGGCCGGCGAGGTCGAAGTCAATGGCGCGCCGGCCGGCATCGGCGCCAGCGTGCACGCGGGCGATCGCGTCGTCATCGACGGCAAGCAGTTTGTCGTTGCCACGGACAACCGTGACGAGACCGAGGTCCTGGTCTACCACAAGCCGGAAGGCGTGGTGACCACGCGCGAAGATCCCGAAGGCCGACCCACCGTGTTCGAACAGCTGCCGCGCCTGAAGGGTGCGCGCTGGGTCGCCGTGGGCCGCCTGGACATCAACACGACCGGCTTGCTTCTGCTCACTACCGACGGCGAGCTGGCCAATGCCCTGATGCATCCGCGCAGCGGCCTGGAGCGCGAGTACCTGTGCCGCGTGCACGGCGAGGTGCCCGACGAAATCATCGAGAAGCTCAAATCCGGCGTCGAGCTGGAAGACGGCCCCGCTCGCTTCGACGAGATCGGCGTGATCAGCCGGGGCGGGAGCCACAGCTGGTTCCGCGTCGTCATCCGCGAAGGCCGCAACCGCGAAGTGCGCCGCCTGTGGGATTCCCAGGGCTTCCTGGTAAGCCGGCTCAAGCGCATCCGCTATGGCAGCGTGGAGCTGCCGCGCATGCTGCGTCGGGGCGATTGCGAAGCTCTGGGCGAAGAGGCGGTGAAGGAGCTGCGCCAGGTGAGCGGCCTGGGTGCTCCCCAGCCCGTGCTGACGCTCAGCCCGGTACTGCACCAGCGCCGGGCTACTCGCAGCGTCACCGAGTACCGCCCCGAACGCGGCGCGGGTGCCGCCTGGAGCGGCGCCTACCACGACGAGGCGCGCGAGCTGCGTGCCTTCGACCGTATCCGTGAGGAGCCCGTGCGCGGCAAGCAACAGCGCCGTCGTCCGGGCAAGGAAGTGAACGGCAACGTCGCGCGCCCGGAGCGCGCTCCCAACCCCGGCCGCCGCAAGAGTAAGCGTGGCGTGGCACCTGGGCAGGAACTGCCCTCCGTGCGCACCTGGTTCGCCGGTGAGAGCCGCGAGGGCGGTGGCGCCGGCCAAGGCTATGGCGGCGCGGGCAATCGGCGCGGCGGCAGCAGCGGCGGCAAACGTGGCGCCGAAGGTCAGGCCCGCGGTGGCAATCCCTATGGCGGCTTCGGCGGCGGTGCGCGTGGCCAAGGTGGTGGCGGCCAGGGCGGCAGAGGTGGGCGTCCGCAGGCACGGGGCGGCAGTCGGCCCGGTCAGGGCGGCGGCAACCGACCCGGCCAGGGTGGCGGCGGTAACCGTCCGGGTGGACGTCCGCATGGCGGCGGCCGCGGTGGTCCTCGAGGCGGCAACCGCTAAAACAGCATGTCGGCGTCCATGGTCCGCATCTATCACAACAACCGTTGCTCCAAGTCGCGCGCCACGCTGGCGTTACTGCAAGAGCACGGTTGTCAGTGCGAGGTCATCAACTACCTCGATACGCCGCCTAGCATCGAAGAGCTGATCCAATTGCTCGATCAGCTCGGCATGACGCCGCGGGAACTCATTCGCAAAGGCGAAGCCGAATACGCCGAACTGGGGCTGGACGATCCCTCGCTGAGCGATACCGACCTGATCGCTGCCATGGCCCAGCACCCGCGCCTCATCGAGCGGCCCATCGTCGTCGCCAACGGCAAGGCGAAACTCGGCCGCCCACCCGAATCGGTGCTGAGCATTCTCTGACGCTCATTCGAAAAAAAGGCCGCCCGTGGGCTGCCTTTTTTACGCACGCTACTTATTCAATCCAGTCGCAAAACGAAGTCGTCCGCATCCATCCACGCCGGAAAACGCTCGCGATGCGCCAGCAGCGGTGCTGGATCCAGCGTCACAGTCGCCACCTGCTCTTGCGGCCCCAGTTCGATCAGCGGTTCGCCGACTGGGTCGATCACCGCGCTGTCTCCCGCATAGGGCAGATCATTGCCGTCCACGCCGACACGGTTGAGGCCCACCACGTAACTCAGGTTTTCGATCGCCCTTGCCCGCAGCAAGGTGCGCCATGGCTGGCGGCGCGGAGCTGGCCAGTTCGCCACGAAAACCGCAAGGTCGTAATCCATGCCACCGGCCGCATCTTCCAGTCGCCGGTTGCGCAGCCAAACCGGAAAACGCAGGTCGTAGCAGACTTGCGGAAGAATGCGCCAGCCTTTCAGCTCCACGATCAACCGCTCGCGTCCTCCGCCATAGCGCGTGTGCTCGCCGGCCATGCGGAACAGATGCCGTTTGTCGTATTGCGCGTAGCTACCATCCGGGCGCACCCACAGCAGGCGGTTGTACACCTTGCCGCCTTCATGGATCGCCAGGCTGCCACACAACGTCGCATCCACCTCGATGGCCAATGCGCGCAGCCAGGCCACGCCTTCGCCGTCCATCGTTTCCGCGCTGGCGCGCGTGTCATTACTGAAGCCGGAAAGGAACGTCTCCGGCAAGACGATCAGATCGCTCTTTCCGGCCAGCGAGCGCACCAGCGCACCGTAGTACTCGCGGTTGGCGGGGGCGTCGTGCCAGCGGGTGGCCCCCTGAACCAGGCTGACGGTCAAAGCTTGCATAGACGCTCCGCCGCAGCTTCCATCGTCGCATCGCTCTTCGCAAAGCACAGCCGGACGAGCCGCGTATCCGGCGCCGTCTCGTAGAACGGCGCCAGCGGAATCGCCGCCACACCACCTTGCTTCACCAGCCATTGGCAGAACGCCACATCCGGCTCGTCGCGAATCGCTGAATAATCGACCAGCTGGAAATAGCCACCGGGCACATCCAACAGCTTCAACCGCGACGGCTCGATCAGCGCACGGAAGCGGTCACGCTTGGCCTGATAGAACGCGGGCAACTCGAGATAATGTTCCGGCGTACTGGCCATGAACTCCGCGAACGCCACTTGCGCGGGGTGGAAGGTGCAGAACGTCAGGTACTGGTGCACCTTGCGGAACTCGGCGGACAACGCCCGCGGCGCCACCGCATACCCCACCTTCCAGCCGGTGCAGTGATAGGTCTTGCCGAAGGAAGACACCACGATGCTGCGCTCGGCGAGCTCCGCGTGGCGCAACACGCTCTGATGCAGCGCGCCATCGAACACGATGTGTTCGTACACTTCGTCGGAAAGCACCACGATCTCCGTGTCGCGCACGATCGACGCCAGCTCGTCCAGGTCGTCCGCCGATAACACCGCGCCCGAGGGATTGTGCGGGCTGTTGACCAGAATCATTCGCGTGCGCGGCGTGATGGCGTCGCGTACGCGCTGCCAGTCGATGCCGAAGCTCGGCACGGTCAGCGGGATGTGGACCGCCTTGGCACCCTGCAGATCGATCGCCGGCTCGTAGCTGTCGTACGCTGGATCGAACACGATCACCTCGTCGCCCGCGCGCACCACCGCCGCGATCGCGGCGAACAATGCCTCCGTAGCGCCGGAAGTGACGGTCACATCCGCGTCGGCACTGATGCGGCGCCCGTACATGCGCTCGGTCTTCAGTGCGATCTGCTCGCGCAGAGACGGCAGGCCGATGCCGGGCGCGTACTG
>JBCNOA010000134.1:0-11354 GCA_039594095.1 Dyella sp. | reverse complement strand
ATCGGCCAGGCGCACATAGGCCTTGCGCTTGCCCTGGCGGTTGCCAGCGCGGAAACGGAAGGACTTGACCTTGCCCTTGGCGTTGACGAGGTTCACTTGCTCGACTTTCACGTCGAACATCTGTTCCACCGCTGCGCGGACATCGGCCTTGGTCGCCTCGGGAGCGACCACGAAAACGTACTGGTTGCCCTCGGCGAGACGGGCTGCCTTCTCGGAGATGTGCGGCGCGCGCAGCGTATTGAGAATGCGTTCGTTGCTCATGCCAGCCACTCCTCGATCTTCTTCACCGCATCGACGGTCACGACGACGTGGTCCGAACCGACCAGGCTCACCGGATTCAACGCCAGCACGTCCACAACATGGACATACGGGATGTTTCGCGCTGCCAGGAACGTCGCCTCGTTGGTATCTTCCGACACCAGCAGCACGCGCCCGGAAACCTGCAGTTCGGCCAGCTTGGCCACCATCGCCTTGGTCTTCGGGGTATCGATGCCGAAGCTCTCCACCACCTTCAAACGGCCCTGACGATTCAGCTCCGAAAGGATGGAGCGCAGCGCCACACGATAGGCCTTGCGATTAACCTTTTGCTCAAAGTTACGGGGCTTGGCCGCGAACGTGACACCGCCGCCGACGAAGATCGGGGCACGGTAATCGCCGTGACGGGCGCCACCGCCCTTCTGCTTCTTGAACTTCTTGGTAGTACCCGACAGCTCACCACGCGACAGCTGAGCCTTGGTACCCGCACGACCGCCGGCCTGATAGGCAACGACGACCTGGTGAATCAGAGCCTGCTTGAGCTCGCCGCCGAACACTTCGTCCGAAACGCTGAGCGGCTTGGCGCCAATAACATTCAGTTCCATGGCGTCTCTCCTCAACCCTTGGTGGTCGGACGGATCACGACGTCGCCACCGGTAGCACCGGGGACTGCGCCCTTGACCGCGATCAGATGACGCTCAGCGTCGACCTTGACCACTTCCAGCCCTTGTTGCGTGCGATTGACCGCACCCATGTGGCCGGACATCTTCTTACCAGGGAACACACGACCCGGGGTCTGACGCTGGCCGATAGAACCCGGCGCGCGATGCGACAACGAGTTACCGTGAGTAGCGTCACCCATGGTGAAGTTATGGCGCTTGATGGTGCCCTGGAAACCCTTACCCTTCGACACGCCAGCGACGTCGACGATCTGTCCAGCCTGAAACACGTCGTCGGCTTTGATCTCGGCACCCACCGTGTACTTGCCGAGCTCTTCGGCAGACACGCGGAACTCCCACAGACCACGACCAGGTTCGACCTTCGCCTTCGCGTAGTGGCCTTTCAGCGGCTGGGTCAGCAAGCTGGCGCGCTTGACGCCCGCCGCGACCTGTACAGCGCTGTAGCCATCGTTATCTTCCGTCTTCAGCTGCGTGACGCGATTCGGGGTGGCTTCAATCAGCGTCACCGGAATCGAGCGTCCATCTTCAGTGAAGAGTCGGCTCATGCCGCATTTGCGGCCAACCAGTCCGATACTCATCTTTGTATCCTGTCTATCGCTCAACCGAGCTTGATCTGAACATCTACGCCGGCGGCGAGATCAAGCTTCATGAGCGCGTCCACGGTCTTGTCGTTGGGATCAACGATATCGAGCACGCGCTTGTGGGTACGAGTCTCGTACTGGTCGCGGGCATCTTTGTCGACGTGCGGCGACACCAGAATGGTGTAGCGCTCGATCTTGGTCGGCAGCGGGATCGGACCGAGAACCGTCGCGCCAGTGCGCTTGGCAGTCTCGACGATTTCGCTTGCCGAACGGTCGATCAGACGGTGATCGAACGCTTTGAGCCGAATGCGAATCTTTTGGTTCGCCATAACCGTGTCCTGTTATCTAAAGAACGATTTTGTGATTCGAGATAGCTTCTCGCCATCTCGCACAACCCTGTATTACACCTACTGCAAGATCCTCAGCACATCAATTACGAGCGCCTTCAGACCCTAAAAAACCAGGCAGATCGACGAAATCGATCTGCCCAGACAAAAAGTATAAGACGCGAAAACGCAAATATCAACAGAGCAATCAGCTCTGCTGCATGCGATCCCGCAACATCCTTGTAGGCGAACTCGAAGTGCTTCCTGCACCTCATTTCGCTGTAGGCCATGGACACTCAATGTCCAGAGGCAATAAGGGATAACTTTTCAAGAATACCTCATTCCCCCAAAGAAAAAAAGCCCCTTCTTTGTTTTTCGACAAAAAAAGGGCGAGGTTAAACCTCGCCCTTTTGATTGGAGCGCGCTTTCGCCGCCCCATGCTTTCATTGATTACTTCAGGATCTTGGCGACGACGCCAGCACCCACGGTACGACCGCCTTCGCGGATCGCGAAGCGCAGGCCTTCGGTCATCGCGATCGGCGCAATCAGCGTCACCGTGATCTTCACGTTGTCGCCCGGCATCACCATCTCCGTGCCTTCCGGCAGCTTGATCGCGCCCGTCACGTCCGTCGTACGGAAGTAGAACTGCGGACGGTAGTTGCTGAAGAACGGCGTGTGACGACCACCCTCGTCCTTCGACAGCACGTACACCTCGCCCTCGAACTCGGTGTGCGGCGTGATCGAACCCGGCTTGGCCAGCACCTGGCCACGCTCCACTTCGTCACGCTTCGTGCCGCGCAGCAGCAGACCCACGTTGTCGCCCGCCTGGCCCTGATCCAGCAGCTTGCGGAACATTTCCACGCCGGTCACGGTCGTCTTCACCGTCGGACGCAGGCCGACGATTTCGATTTCCTCGCCCACCTTGATCACGCCCGTCTCGACGCGACCGGTCACCACCGTGCCACGGCCGGAGATCGAGAACACGTCTTCCACCGGCATCAGGAACGGCTTGTCGATCTCACGCACCGGCTCCGGAATCCACGTGTCCAGCGCGTCCACCAGCTTGATGATCGCCGGCACGCCGATTTCCGACTGGTCACCTTCCAGCGCCGCACGCGCCGAACCCACGATGATCGGGGTGTCGTCGCCCGGGAACTCGTACTTGCTCAGCAGCTCGCGCACTTCCATCTCGACCAGCTCGAGCAGCTCCTTGTCGTCCACCATGTCCGCCTTGTTCAGGAAGACCACGATGTACGGCACGCCCACCTGGCGCGACAGCAGAATGTGCTCACGCGTCTGCGGCATCGGGCCATCCGCCGCCGAGCACACCAGGATCGCGCCGTCCATCTGCGCCGCGCCCGTGATCATGTTCTTCACGTAGTCGGCGTGGCCAGGGCAGTCCACGTGCGCGTAGTGACGCGTCGGCGATTCGTATTCCACGTGCGCCGTCGAAATCGTGATGCCGCGAGCCTTCTCTTCCGGCGCCGCATCGATCGCGTCGTACGCCTTGAACTCGCCGCCAAAACGCTCGGCACCCACCTTCGTCAGCGCTGCCGTCAGCGTCGTCTTGCCGTGGTCCACGTGACCAATCGTGCCGACGTTGACGTGCGGCTTGGTGCGTTCGAACTTACCCTTTGCCATACGCGCTAAACCCCGATGGAGTCAAATTAAAAAAAGTGGAAGGCGATAACCGCGGAGACCAACAAAGTGGTGCTCATGACTGGAATCGAACCAGCGACCTCTTCCTTACCAAGGAAGTGCTCTACCGACTGAGCTACATGAGCACGAATCATCCAGAACGAGATCAATGGAGCGGGAGACGGGAATCGAACCCGCACCATCAGCTTGGAAGGCTGAGGTTCTACCATTGAACTACTCCCGCCCTGCGCGGAACTCGTCTGGTGGAGGGAGGTGGATTCGAACCACCGAAGGCGTAAGCCAGCAGATTTACAGTCTGCCCCCGTTGGCCGCTTGGGTATCCCTCCAACAAAGAACGGCTATTGTGTGTATCGACCCGTGTTCTGTCAACACCCGAACACGGAAAATCTACGCTCCGAAGGCTCGCATTTCACGCAGCCGCTCGCGTGCATCACGCATCAGAAACCTTTCCCGCATCGATCAGCTGCTCCATCTCCTTGGACAGATCCATCAACCGCTTCGCCTGCGCCTGCAGTTGGCGCTCAGCCTCGTCGCGAGGCTCCCAAGCCGGCACGGGCGTGGGCTTGCCGTCTGGACTGTCCAGCGCCACGAACACCATGACGCAGCTGGTCGCTAGCCGGTGTTCGCCCTTGCGAAGATCGCGCGCTAGAACGTCCACCGCCATATGCATGCTCGAACGCCCTGTATGGATCAAGCGCGCGCGCACGGTCACCAGGTCGCCGATCAGGATCGGGGCCACGAACTGGATACCGCTTACGGAAGCAGTGACGCAGTACGCGCCGCTCCAGGCGACTGCGCAGGCGTAGCCGGCCTGGTCGATCCACTTCATCACCATGCCGCCGTGCACCTTGCCCCCGAAGTTCACGTCCGTGGGTTGGGCAAGGAAACGGAAATTCACTTCGTGCTGCGTGCCTGGCATGGACGCTCCGCTGGACTTAGGGGGCGCTCATTATGCCCGCATCGACGCTCGTGTCCGCCTACTTCAACACCAGTTCCATGGGAGTGGTGAGCATACCCGTAGGAGACCGCCTCTCCTTTCCGACAGGCACGAAACCAAGCCGCCGGTAGACCGGCAAGGCACATCGCGAAGCGTTCAATGTAAAGCGCCGCGTTCCCGCGCGACGAATAGCATCCCGCATGACACGAGCCCACAGCCTTCGCCCGATGCCCCGCCCCTGGTATCGCGTGCCGACGAAAAACTGCACGAGGTGGCTGTCATTACGCATCGCCGCCACGCCCACCAGCGTCGTCCCTAGATAAGCCAGCTGAAAACGCTGCCCTTCGGCCAGCCGGTCGCGGATGCTCCGGGCAGCGAATAGCCGCAGCAAGGCGTCCCCAACCTCCTGCGACTGGTCCGGTAGCACCCATCGCCGCGTGACCCGCCTGACCAAGACCCCGATGGCGATGGCATCTTCCCGCCGCGCCAGCCGGATTCGAAGCGCTTCACCCTCCAGGGACATGTGGCACCTCCCGACATCGGAAGGCCCAAGTCTGCCAGCCCCTGGCCCCTCCCTGCCCTTCTCCACAAAGTAAAGCGGCGGCACCTCTCGGTGCCGCCGCCATAGAGCCCGCAAAGCCAGAATCGCCGAGCGTCAGACGTTGAACAGGAAGTGCAGGACGTCGCCATCCTTGACCACGTAATCCTTACCCTCTTTGCGAAGGCGACCTGCTGCCGCGGCGCCGGCCTCCCCCTTGAACTGAATGAAATCGTCGTACGAGACCGTTTCAGCTCGGATGAAACCGCGCTCGAAATCCGTATGGATCACACCAGCCGCCTGCGGCGCAGTGAACCCGCGCTTGATCGTCCACGCGCGCACTTCCTTTACGCCTGCGGTGAAGTACGTCTGCAGGTTCAGCAGCTTGTAACCGGCCCGGATCACGCGGTTGAGACCGGGTTCTTCCAAGCCAAGATCCTTCAGGAACTCGTCTCGATCGGCGTCGTCGAGCTGCGACAGCTCTTCTTCGATCGCCGCGCACACCGGCACCACCTCGGCACCTTCCGCGACGGCACGCGCGCGAACCGCATCGAGGTGCGGATTGTTCTCGAAACCGTCTTCGCGAACATTAGCGATATACATCAACGGCTTCAGCGTCAGCAGGAAGAGGTCGCGAACCAGCGCCTTCTCCTCCTCGTCAAGACCGAGGCTGCGCGCGGTCTTCCCCTCATTGAGACCCGCGGCCAGCTTCTGAAGCACCGGCTTCTTGGCCAGCGCCTCCTTGTCATTCGCCTTAGCGGCACGCTCGGCGCGATTCAACGCCTTTTCCACCGAGTCCAAGTCGGCCAGCGCCAGCTCGGTGTCAATGGTGTCGATATCGGCGATCGGGTCGACCTTGCCTGCAACGTGCACGATGTCGCTGTGCTCGAAGCAGCGAACCACATGGGCGATCGCATCCACCTCGCGGATGTGTGCCAGGAACTTGTTTCCCAGCCCCTCACCCTTCGAAGCGCCTGCAACCAGCCCCGCGATGTCGACGAATTCCACCGCCGTGGGAATCACCTTCTGCGGATTGACGATGCTCGATAGCGCCTGCAGGCGCGTATCCGGCACCGGCACCACGCCCACGTTTGGCTCGATGGTGCAGAACGGGAAGTTGGCAGCGGCGATACCCGCCTTGGTCAGCGCGTTGAACAGGGTGGATTTGCCGACGTTAGGCAGGCCGACGATGCCGCATTTGATGCCCATGGAAGGATCCGCAGTAAAGGAAATGGAAACGGGGAATTGTAAGGCCAGGGACAAGCCCCGATTGCCCTCACTTGGATGGCGTATGCAACTGCTGCATGGCCTTGTCGAACTGGCCGCCGACCGCCAATGGCAACACGTCCAGCGCACGCCCGATACCGTCCAGGATGGCGTCCTCGTCCTTGGCGGACGGACGACCCAGCACCCAGCCGGTGACCTTGTCCTTGTGGCCCGGATGGCCGATACCCACGCGCAGGCGATGGAACTTCGAATGCCCTAAATGGGCAATGATGTCGCGCAGACCGTTTTGGCCGCCGTGGCCCCCATCGAACTTCAGGCGCACGGTACCGGCGTCCAGATCGAGTTCGTCATGAGCGACCAGGCATTCGGCCGGTTCGATCTTGTAGTAGCGCAGCGCCGAGACAACGGCGATGCCGCTTTTGTTCATGAAAGTGGACGGCTTGAGCAGCCATACCGGCTCGCCGCCGATTCGCACCTTGCAGGTTTCGCCATGCAGCTTGCCGTCGAAACCCCAGCGCTCGCCCTGGCCGGCTGCGAGGGCGTCAACAAACCAGAACCCGGCGTTGTGCCGGGTTCTGAGATATTCGGCACCGGGATTACCCAGCCCGACAATGAGGCGAAGACCCGCCATGGATAGCCCGCAAGAACGCAGCGGCGGCCCGCGCCCCAAAAGGCGCGGACCGCCGAGCGGCTTACTTCTTGGCGTCCTTATTGGCTTCGGCCGGAGCGGCCTCGCCCTCGGCGGCCGGGGCCTCTTCGGCCTCTTCCTTCACTGCATTGGCGGTGACCACGGCGATATCGTGATCGGCACCCAGGTGCAGCGCCGGAATGCTCACACCCTTCGGCAGCTTCACCTGCGACAGATGCACGATCTCGCCCGGCTTCAGGTCGGCCAGATCGAGTTCGATGAACTCCGGCAGGTCCTTCGGCAGGCAGGACACTTCCACTTCGGTCAGGTTGTGCGAGATCACCACGCCCGAGGTCTTGCCGGCCGGGGACTTCTCCTGGTTCAGGAAGTGCAGCGGCACGCTCACGCGAACGGACTCGTTCTCATTGATGCGCAGGAAGTCCATATGCAGCATCTGCTGCTTGAACGGATGCTTCTGCCAATCGCGCACCAGCACCTTCTGCACCTTGCCGTCGACGTTCAGATCGAGCACGGAGGAGAAGAACCACTCGTGCTTGGCAGCGAGCAGGATGGTGTTGTGCTCGATCTGGATGCTTTCGGCGGGCTGACCCGCACCATAGACGACGGCCGGCACGAATTCCGCACGACGCAGGCGGCGGCTCGCACCTTTCCCCTCGTCCTTGCGGCTCTGGGCCTTGATTTCATGAATCTGTGCCATGTTGGCATTCCTACTTCAGTTGTGATCCGCCTCGCGGCGGTTTAGTGACTCCCTCGCGACCAAGGGAGCCGGCATGGAACAGGGCCTGCGGCCCGTTCCTTTAATCCACGTAAAGCGAGCTGACCGATTCGCCGAACGCAATGCGGCGGATGGTCTCCGCCAGCAGCTCGGCGACCGACAGCTGGCGAATCTTGGCGCAGGCCTGGGCCTCAGGGCGCAGCGGCAAGGTATTGGTGACCACCAACTGGTCGAGCTGGGAGCCTTCAATGTTGCTGATGGCCGCACCCGACAGCACCGGATGCACGCAGTAAGCCACCACCTTGCGCGCGCCGCGCTCCTTGAGCGCCGCAGCCGCCGCGCACAGCGTGCCGGCGGTGTCGACGATGTCGTCGACCAGCACGCAGGTCTTGCCGTCGACGTCGCCGATGATGTTCATCACCGTCGCGACGTTGGCCTTGGGACGGCGCTTGTCGATGATCGCCAGATCCGCGTCGTCCAGCCGCTTGGCCAGCGCGCGTGCGCGCACTACGCCGCCCACGTCCGGACTCACCACGATCAGGTTGTCCATCGAGTGGTTGCGCCAGATGTCCGCCAGCAGCACCGGCGAGGCATAGACGTTGTCCACCGGAATGTCGAAGAAGCCCTGGATCTGGTCCGCATGCAGATCGACCGTCAGCACACGGTCCACACCGACGGTGCCGATCATCTTGGCGACCATCTTGGCCGTGATCGGCACGCGCGCGGAGCGCGGGCGGCGGTCCTGGCGGGCGTAGCCGAAGTACGGCATCACCGCCGTCACGCTGGCGGCCGAGGCGCGCTTGAGCGCATCCACCAGGGTCATCAGCTCGAACAGGTTCTCCGCGCTGGGCGCGCCCGTCGGCTGGATCACGAACACTTCCTGCCGGCGGACGTTTTCCTCGATCTCGATCTGCGTCTCGCCGTCGCTGAAGCGACCGACCAGCGCCTTGCCCAGCGGCACGCCCAGCCTCTGGGCGACATCCTCGGCTAGGGCGCGGTGCGCATTGCCGGTGAAGAGCATCGGGGTGGACGTGTCCACGGTCATTGCGGTGAGCCTTTGGCCATCTTCGTATCAATGGCTGGGGCGGTAGGATTCGAACCTACGCATGCGGGAATCAAAATCCCGTGCCTTAACCAGCTTGGCGACGCCCCAGTGTGTTCTTTGGTTTCGCCGGCCGCTTTCGCCGCCGCGCAGAACCCGACCTTCCGGCTCAGGCAGCGCCGCGATGGCGCGCCAGTGCCTCCAGCAACGGGGAGAGTGCGACGCCGGCGGCCACGCGGGCCGTGAATATCGGCGGACACTGCTCGACGACGGTTTCCGCTCGCTCCGGCGAGCGTGTCTCGAGAAACACGCAACCGCCGCTACCGGAAAGCCTCGCCTGGCCGAATCGACCGAGCC
The DNA here is from genome assembly GCA_039594095.1 of Dyella sp. Taxonomy (GTDB): domain Bacteria; phylum Pseudomonadota; class Gammaproteobacteria; order Xanthomonadales; family Rhodanobacteraceae; genus Dyella_D. The sequence continues at coordinate 2,388 of JBCNOA010000134.1, read as the reverse complement.
AATCCAGCGCCTCGGCCACCCCGGGATGGCGCGCGCGTACGACCGGCTCGAAGACGTTTTCGGCTGTTTCGCCCGAAGCAAAGGATGAAATTGTGGCCGGCGGAGCATTTCGTGTCAATTCAGACGCTTGAAAAAGCGCCGCCGTGGGCACGTGTTCGTGCGGATCGACCACCACGTACCAGCGCGGCGGCAGCGCGATCGGCCGCAGTTTTTCGCCGACTCCCTCGGCCCAGGCCGAACGCCCCCGGACGAACACCGGCACATCGGCACCCAGGCGGCGCCCCAGCTCCGCCAGGTCGTCCTCCGGCAAACCCGCACCCCAGAGATGGTTGAGCGCCACCAGCACGGTCGCCGCATCGGAGCTGCCGCCCCCGAGCCCGCCTCCCATGGGGATTCGCTTTTCAACCTCGATGTCCACGCCGGCGCCCGCCGGGGCGAGAGGCTGCAGCAAACGTGCGGCCCGGACGACCAGATCGGCCTCCTCGGGCACACCTGGCACAGCGGTCAGGCGACGGACGCTGCCGTCCCGGCGAACCCGCAGCCGAACCTCGTCGCCCCAGTCCAGGATGCGGAAGACCGTCTGCAACTCGTGATAGCCATCCGGGCGCCGGCCCGTGATGCGCAGAAACAGATTCAGCTTCGCCGGCGCAGGCCAGACTGTCCAATCCACCACCCCCGGCGCACCGAGGGGGCGACTCATGAATACCCGGAGGTCGTCCGGAAAACCGTTTTCGCGGTCGCGGTCCCGGGCGAATGCGAACGCCGGGTCGCGCTTGTCCACCTCGGCAAAACCATGACGCGCATAGAAAGGCGCGTTCCAGGGCACATCGGCCAGGGTGCCGAGCGTGATTCGCCGGTAGCCCGCAGCGCGAGCCCAGGCGCAAGCGTGCTCGAGCAGGGCCGCGCCGATGCCCTGGCGCCCCCACGCCGGAAGCACGTCGATTTCCGCGACGCCGATATCGTCCCCGCCTTCCACGTCCAGCCAAACGAAGCCTACCGGCTCACCCGAGGCATCGCTGCAGGCCACCCAGACCAGTCCGCGCTCGATAGCCATTCGCACCGCTTCGGGCGGCATGGTCACGCGTGCGTAGAACGGCCAGGCGCGATGCCCACGGAACAGCTCCATGGCGGCGCGCTCGATGGCACAAAGCGCCTCGGCCTGCCCGGGTGCGGCGCGGGCGATGTGATAACTCATGTCGAATCCGGCTGGCGGCGATCCGGCCGCAGGGGTCGCAAAGCCTACCCCAAGGGCGGTGACGGAGGCTTACTGGAAGTTCCAGGATTCGATGGACAAGCGCACGCGATACGGCGGCTTCTCCGCGAAAACTTTCTTCGGCATGGGCGGTTGCCGGCCGGCATCCCATTCCCGATAGTCGACGCTCCAGCCATCCTGTTGCAGCAGAGAAGGCAGCCGGTCCGTTCCAAAGCTGAGTTCGGCCGGCCCACTGTCGGCACGCAGGCCGAGCACCCAGGCTCGCAGGTCGCGTAGCGGCACGTCCCACCCCAGCGCCTTCAGCATGAGAGATTCCGCGTCCGGTCCACGCAGCGGTCCGCCGTCCAGCCCTTCCAGCAATGCACCGTCCGGCCCGCCGCTCAACCGGAAGCTCTTGCCGACGACGGGCGAGCGCACGGTGAATTCGTAACGCTCGCCGTCCTGGGTCCAGTTGAGAGTGCCGCTGCCGCCTTCCTTGCCGTCGGACACGCCCAGCTTGCCCTGCAGGATCCAGCGGTCGGTGCCGGACAACACTCGCTCCCGAGCCTCCTGCTCCTGCATCAAGGCGGCATCGCCCTTGACCCGGACGGCCGGTGCGGGCACGCAAGCGGCGAGCAGCAGCGGCAACGCCGCTGCCAAGATACGCAGGAACGTCTTCATGGATTGAGCCGCTTCAGGGTGTCGCGCAAGGTCTCGCTCTTGGGGTCGATGCGGCGCACTTCTTCGAAGACCCGCTGCGCATCGCTCTGGCGCCCCTGCTTCCACAGGACCTCACCGAGGTGGACGCCGACGTCGGCGTCCTTGCGTGTCTGCCAGGCGTCCCGAAGGGTTTTCTCAGCCTGATCGAGATGTCCGAGCCGGTATTGCAGCCAGCCCCAGGAATCGGCGATGGCCGGATCATCGGGCTTGGCCGCGCGGGCCGTCTGCATGTTGAGCGCGACGGTGGCTTCGAAATTCTCGAACGCCGGCTTGGCCAAGGCAAAGAACACCGCAACACCAGACTCATAGTGGGCGCGGAGGCGATCGGGTGCGAAGAAAGTCACGGGCTCGGTCATCGGCTATGCCTCATGTTTAGAGATGCGAAATAGATTGAATTGCGGGCCGCCACCCAACACGACCCTAAAACACTACGATCGGCAACAGGAAAATTGCCGGCGCAGTGAAATTAGAGGTTT
>JBCNOA010000133.1:0-11421 GCA_039594095.1 Dyella sp. | reverse complement strand
CGGCATAGAAATCGACGGCGCGATTGACCTTGATGGTCATGCCGGCGCTTACGCCGAAGGATGCGCCAGGGCGCTCGGTCTTGAACGTTCTCTTCATGCCATTGCCGGGATCGCGGACGGAAACCTTGGAGGAGCCGCCGCCCAGCGTGCGGCTGACATCCACGCGCACGTAAGGCACGAAACGCTCGTTGTCGACTTTGGCGATACGCACACCGACGCGTGCGGTGGTTTGCCGGCTGCGGCCGCCCTGGACGATGCTGCCGTCGGGGTCGGTGACGGAGGAGATTTTCAGTGACTGGTGCTTGAGTTGCGCCTGCGGCTCCACAGACACGTTCTCGCTGGCCATCATCGGCTGGCCCACTTCCACCGAGGCGATCCACTGATCGGCCTTGATGTCGCCGGAACGCATGGGGCTGGCGTCGGCGCTTCCCTTGAAGCGCGTACTGCTCAACACGGCATCGAGATAGCCCCCAGTGTCCTGCTGGCGGGTGTACCACGCCGAGAAACCCTTAGCTCGATAGGTCACGTGCGAGGCGTCGAGAGCTTTGGGGGTGATGCGTACGGCACCCCTGTCGGCGGCCAGCCCCAATCGTGAGCTGGAACCTTCTTCGTCCCAGAATGCAACCGAGCCGCCGAGCTGCAGCGTGTCGGTCCGTTGCCCGAAGTCATGAGACGTGTCGCGGGCGGCGTAGTTGAGCTGTCCGCCCGAGTAGCGGACGAATACGCCGCCGCCGATGTCCTTGGTCGGCATGACGTTGCGGATCTCGCCGAGTCGTTCGTGCAAGCCGTCTACGGACTGGCCGCTGTAGGCCATGAGTGCGGTGGGCGTGACCAAGTGAGATGCCAGCTGAGAGGGCAGCGAATCGAGACGGACTTGCTCGTTTGCGCGCATCCGGCTTCGCCTATCTGCGTCGCGATTGTCCGGCGACGCTTGCATGGCCGAGTAGGCGTGCGCCCTTTCGGCGAATCCGTGCCGATCAACCAGGGTTCCCGCCGATGGCTGCGTGGCCGGCAGCGATACGGAAACGTTGCCCTTAGCGACGCTGTTGACTGGTCCTCTGGTGCCTTGTCGCCAGACGTCGGCATACAGCGAGGGACCGGACAGTAGTGCCACGGCGCGATCAGTGTCGATCGGCGGCTGTACTGCGGCGTGCCAGCCGCCATGGTCGGCCGCGTGCGAGGCGATCGGCATGAGGATCATGCCGGCGCCGGCAGCAGCCCATCGGTAGCGCCGACGCTTCAAATGTCGGATGGATACATTCATGGGATAGCCCGTCGTGAACGGCGGACCTTCGGGATGGCGAAGGCCCTAGGATGAAGCGATAAGAGGATGGAATGACTTGCGGCTCGCGATCGGAGCCTTTCCAACCAGCAATGGTAAAGAGGGGCATGTTCGGGTTGCGATCAGAAAGTCCCGAAACAGTTGGAGAATTTTCAGCAGGGATGGCAGGCCGCCACCGATGACGGCCGATCCGCATTCGTGCAGCTTGACGCGCGAACCTGCAGAAGGCTTGAAAGGCCTGAGCACACCACGCCCGCCAGGACAGAACGGTCCTTCGGCAAGGCTCGATGGGTACGAAGAATCCCTATTCTTTCGGAAGAGGGCGAAGACGGCGTCAGTTGGTAATGGGTACTTGACCGACAGGCGGTGGCGTCGTCTTGATACCGCGCGAGATGGTGGCCAGCATGCTCTTCACACCGGGGCAAAGCTGCTTTTCGACTTCATCCAGTTTGCGCTGCTCGGCTGCAGCTTTATAGAAGTCCGCTGTCGTCTTCGCGCCAAAGACGTAGGCCTTCTTCATCTCCTGGTCGTCCGCCACGAGCCATTTGCTGTAGGCCGCGAACTTCGCTACATCGCCTGCGGGGAGCTTGCAGACGTCGCGAGCCATCATGATGTTCACACCGGCATCGAACGCTTGTCGCGGCCCCAAGCGCTGGCGAATGGAGGACACCGGTTTTTCTGCGGTCTTCGCCGAAGACGAAGAAGCGGGAGAGGCGACCGAGGAGGGTGCCGCCGGCATGGGAGGTATTTCGGAAAGGGCGGCTTCCTCTTTCTGGCTACAGCCCGCGGCGAGTGCCGCGAGCGCGGCGATCAAGACATAGGTACGCATATTGGAGTCTCCTGACACGCGCACGGAGACATCCCACGCGTGCTTGGTTGGATGAATACTAGATGCCGTCGGCAAGTGTGCCGCCAGGCCCCCAGGTAAGTACGGGAACGATGACTTCCCTGACCCAAGCGCGATCGATGGGTCCGAAGTATCGGCTGTCGAATGAGCGATCGTTGGTATCGGACATCACCCACAGTTCCGAGGCGTGCAATCGCCTCTCGCCGCGGTCAGGCTGGGGCATGGGCCGGCCCAGCCCATCGGTCCGATGAAAAGCGCTCAGAGGAAGCCGATGGCCATTGATGCTGACGCCGGCCTCGGTCGCATCCACACTGTCGCCGGCTACGCCTGCGACGCGTTTGATCATCGGCGAGCCGCCAGGGCACGCGCCACTGTCACTCAGATAGCCGCGCTCTATCGCCACCGCGAATGCACCTTTGCTAGGCGGGCAGAAGCGCACATACGCGTAACGCTCAATGGGCCGGTCGACCGCCCAATAGAGACCTGGCGGCAGGCTCTTGGTGACATTGAGGCGCGCCCCAGTCGCCGTGCCGACCACCAATAAGGCGAACGTGAACATCAACAAGGCGAAGCTCGCCTTGCCGAAGACTCGCGCGAATGCTGCACCTTTACGCCACGTCGCCTTCATGGTCAGCGGAAGGTGATGCGTACATTCACCTGGCGATCGATGGTGCCAGGCGTCACGTCACCGACGGTACGCTCGAGGCGAGCCTCGAAGGCGTACTGCTTGTTAGCGATCGGATCGGCGAATGCGCGAGTTGCACCTGGGGCCATCGCAGCATTGGTGCCATCGGCGGTCCGGATCGCGATGCCAAGGCCTTTGGGTCCCCCGGCGTTCATCGAAAACAAGGCGTTGTTGTTAGGATCGGCGTCACTGCCTCCACCAAAGGTGATATCGGCAAAACGCTCCAACGGGTTGGCGCACGACGTCACCGTGAAATAGAAAGGCATCCACGGCGATTCGGGCTGATTTTGGAAGTCATCCACGCTGTAGTGGCCCAGTTTGACTTCTTGACTGAGCTCACCTGTATCAATGGAGCATGTCGGCGAAACGAACCTCAGTCCACCGATTCGGATACGGCGGATAAAACGGTACGTACCCGGTGTGAGGACTCCCGAAGTCATCAACTCCGTTTGGGCCAGACGGTCGCCCCTAACCTGACCATATCGAATATCGTCGCTCAATTTGATGTATTCGATCTGGACCGAACTATTCCATGTCCAATTTGATTGGCCGACGGGGGTAGGAAGTAACGTCGTCGTCGTCGTACGCGGGAGGAAGTAGGTGGACCCATCGTTGTCCGTGAAACGGAAACGCAACCCGATGCCCGTCGCCGTGCCGTCCTGCAGGTACAGTTCTCGAATCGTATCGGTCGTTTCCGCTCCAGCGGCGGTCGCCACATAGGACTTGATCTCTACGTTGTCGTAGCGTCGGTCACAGTTGAAAATGGGCGAGCCTTCGCCAGGGTTCGTACTAACCGTGCGGAAAACCGAGCCATTAGGAAGGCTGGCATCCGCGACGACACCCAGAATTTCGCCGTTCTCACCCCCGATCGTGGTGATACCGGAACTCACGAAGTAATCGCAAGCAGCTTCTGCTCGCCCGGCATAAAGGCTGGCAGCAACGAGCAGGCCAAGGATTGCGGTGGACGCGAGCTTCATTTTTTGTTCTCCAAGCGAGTCAAAATAGTTTGGGTGACGCCGCAGAAAGGGTCCGAGGGGCACGTAGGGCGGGAAAGGTCGGCCGTTCCCTTGTCGACCTCGTGCGTGAGGAACTGCCCTTCGAGCCATTGATGCCACCTATGCGCGCGGCGCATCAGCTGCGCTCGATAACGAAGGTTGTACTGAGGCGTGCGCGAGTGATAGTTGGCGGCGCGCGTCCATACGTCACCCTTGTCGTTCTTGAGATGGCCATGTAGGCGCCATGCGGCCAGCTGATACGAGTAGCAACCCGGTTGAGAAACGGCTTCCGCAGTAATGCCGTAACGCTTCAGTTCGGTGAGATAGGCGGTGTTGAACTGCATCGCGCCCACGTCGTAAGTACCATTGCTGTTCTTCACCCACTGCCCTGGCTTTCCGGCTTCCTGCTCGGCGATGGCCAGTACGATGTTGACCGGTACGTCGTAGGACAGGCCCGCGCCGATGGCGCAAACCACCATCTCCTGCTTTTCCGGCGGCAATTGAGGTAATTCGGGCAGCACGTCCGCTCCTCGCTTAATCGCCTTCGGGATCGGGAAGATGCCGATCGCGAAATGCGGCCACTTCATCGTCACTGGCGGGTACAGCAGTGTGCCCGCGGTCCGATGGCAAGGATCGAGACGTCTCCGAGATGTCGCCCGTGGCCCGGCGGGACTCCAGGTTGCGCTTTACTTTGGCCGTGAGCTCGCCCACCTGTTCGGTCATGTTCGCCCCCTGCCGCGTGCTCGACGGCACGGCCAGCGGGTTATGCGTGGGTGCCGCTAGCGCCTGGGGCGGGACTTGGCCCGATGACGCATTGGACGAGGCCGCGCGATTCGGCATGGCCTCTCTGCCGGCAAGGTGGCCGGCACTGGACAGGCTCAGCTTCGGCGATTCGACGCTGTCCGCATAGTGCGTGCTCGCCTGTCGCATTTCCGGCTGACTGGCTTGTTGCCGACCGCTCAATACCTCGGGCTGAAAACCGCCGCTAGGTGTTTTAGCTTGCTGCGGCGTCGCGCTCAGCTTGACGTTGCCGGCCAGCATGTCCGGCTTTGCGTGAGCCAGCCCCAACGGCGCCTTTTCCTGCTCCGGTGCGGTCATCCCACTTTGGCTGGGAGCTTGGCTCGTGAAGGAAACGGCCTGCTGCACTGAAGGCTTCGCGGAAAACGTGGCATCCTGCGTCGGAGACATTGCCTCCGAAACCTTGCCCATCTGCTGCACCGGGAGCGGATGCTCGCCTTGCAATGCTTGCGCACCCTGGACTTGGCTCACCGTCGATGCCGCCGAGGCAGTACCTGTCTTCGGCGTGCCAGCCTGGGCCGTTTGGACGGCTTTGTCCTCACGAGATTGACTCGCCTGGTGGCTCTGCGACTGCGCTTGATCAAGGGCAGCCTGGCCCGAGTTATGTGTCGTCGATGCGGCAGCCGTGGGGACACGCGCGCCGCTCCACGTCTGGTTGTTGCCCGGTTGGGCGAAGACACTTCCGCTAACCTGTTCCGCGTCCGAATGGGTATTCGGATTCATGGGCGTGAAGATCACGTCCTCCATCGATGCACTGACGTTCGCACCGCGAATAGCGTCGATGGCACTGGCGGCACCGCCACTGCCGCCGCCATCGCTACCGGGCGAAGGCGCGGCCGAACCATGGGATCCACCACCGTTGCGATAGTGCGAGATCGATGTATAGGCCGTGCTGTACATATGGCTTCCACCCGCGCTGAAAGCACTACCGGCCAGGCTCGCCGTGCCACCAAGCAATCCCAGCGGTGAGCCGGTCACGGTCTTGTAGATGAGCCCAGGTACTTTCATGCCCAGTACGGCCAGAAGCAGCGATACGACGAACATATCGGCCAAGGGGACGTAATCCAGCCCCGCACCGCCCGAAGCACCGTTCAGTACGACTTCGGCCTGCTCGTTGAGAAAGCCGTAGCCAAATTTCATCAACAGAGCGAGCAGCATCAGCGATGCGCCGAGAGCCAGCACGTTTTTATAGAAGCCAACGGCGATCGGCGACGTCCATCGCGTACCGCCCAAGCCAAGCAGGAAGATGCCGGCATAGGCGAGCATCCAGGCCATGATGACCACGAGGGCGAGCTGGGCGGCCAACAGTGTCAACGCGGTCACGATAGCCAGGGACAAGCCCGAGGCGATGAGAATGTCGGCTTCACCCCAGTTCTGCGACTCCGCCATGACTTTGTAGAAGATACGCAGCCCCAGCTGGATGACGTTGTCCCCGGGCTTGGAGATGGAGCCTGAGCTCTGCAGTTCACCCATGCGGGCAAACGAGTCGATCAATTTGTAAACGAAGCCGCCCGAAGAACTGGACTCGGTCAACAGCCAGTAGAACAGCCCCGTGAAGATGATGAAGCGGATGAGTTCTAAAAAGAGCTCACCGAAATCGCCGCGACGCAGAAGGAGCACGCCCATGTTCCATACGAGCCCCATGGTCGCCAACATCCAGAACGTCCGCTTGGCGGCGCTCATGATGAGATCCGGGGCCTTCTGGTTCGAAAACATCTCGGTGAGGCTAGACACCAGCTCGCCATGACGTGGCACAGCGAGAGCGTCCATCGAAAACAGGCAAAGCAGGACCAGCAGCGCGATGGTCCACGCCAGCTTTCGAGTCAGTTTGGCTCGGAGCAAAAAATTCATAGGGGGAGCGCATAAATAGGGATGGAGAAGGGCTTGGCGGCGAATAGGTGCCGAAACCCTGAGTGCCCATCCGCCCTTTGGACGGATGAGCACCGGTAAAGCATCAGTAACGAGGACCGGACTTGCCCGCATCGCCGCTGGAAGCCTGGTCCAGACCACGGCGCAGGCTCTGCTTGGAGGCGGCCTGACGAGCCTCCTTGTCCGCAGTCGCCTGGGCTGCCGCAGCACGCGAGCTCTCGGAGGCGAGCATCAGACTCCGCATTTCGGCGAGCTGGACGGCTTGAGCACCCGCTAACGCGTTGGCGTACTGCAGCTGGTTGCCGTGACCCTGAGCCTTCGTGCCTGCGTCGATCAGCTTCGTCATTCCCACGGACTGGGCCATCAGCGAACCACGCTGATCACTCAGCGCCTGGGCCAGCGCATCATTAGCCAGCTTCTGGTTGGCATTCGCGGTGAAGCCAACGTTCGTAAGATTGCTCTTATCGGCGATGGAAGCACCGTACGAGGCAGCGTCCTTGTAGTTGTCGGTGTATTGATCAACAACACCCTTGCCGATCAACTTGGCCAAGTTCGTATTGGCGCGACCGATGATGATTTCGCACTCGCCCGGAAGGGCATCAGGCGGGCAGAGAGTATCGTCATCGCCGTAGTAATTGTTAGTAATCCAGGTGAAGTCCTGGTCGATATCGAAATTCAAAGCGGTGTAGTTTTCGATGCTCGTTATGTTCTTATCGATATTGGTAATGTTTTTGTCGATATTGATGATTTTATTGTTGATATTAGTGGTCAGATCGAGCATGTTGCCAGGCTTAATCTCGGTAAGGGCTCGTTCAATCGAGCGAATATCCTTCTTCATAAAAGCGAGAATGCCCGCTGAAGTGCTATTGGCGACCGCGTTTTCGAACTCAACGGCTAGTTGCTCACTCATGATGAATTCTTGCGCCATCTGATGGGCGTCATTCACCGGGTCATAAACCACGTACTGCGCAGAAGCAGAACTCATCGCGGCCAGGCCGGACAACATCGCGAGGCACAGCGTGCCTTTCTTCAAATTTTTGCTAGACATTTAATTACTCCAACGAAGTGATAACCCGCTAGGGTATTGCGCCCGGACGGCGCAATTCTGCTCCGCCAATATTCCAGGTAGACGGCGGCCTCGCGCTTAGTAGTCGAACGGCTGATACGGCCTGTCGAATGTCAGGTCTTTCACGACCATTACGTTAAACCGATATCCAGGCCTGATTGCTAAAGTCGGCGAAATATTCAGATTCTTCTGGATCATCTCGACGGCAACGCGACCCATCTGTTGTGCGATGGCCTGGGTGACCAGCGTGTTCGTGGAGGTGCCGAAGGGATCGTTATTCGGATTGGTCTGAGTGCTGTTAATGCCGGCGATCACGCCAGACATGAGCAACGCGTTACCGAATATGCGCAGATAGTGATTGTTGACCTTGTCCTTGAAGCCCGAGTAACCCGTGGCATCCGAACCCGGCATGGAGCCGATATCCAGCGCTTTGCCGTCCGGAAACACTAGACGCTGCCAAGCCACGAGCACGCGGTTCTGCCCATAAGCCATCTGCGAGTCGTAGGTACCGACCAGGCGCGTGCCCTGCGGAATGAGGCGATGCTTGCCCGTGGCGGTGTCGTAAACGTCCTGGCTTACCTGGGCCATGATCTGACCGGGGAGGTCGGAATTAATGCCTGAGATCAGGACCGCGGGAATCACGAAGCCCGCGCGAAGTTCGTACGGCGTGTGCGGAGCTTCCATAGAAGAATCCAAGCGCCAACGGTCATTTTCGGTCTTGCGGTCGAATTTGGCGTAGGCCGCCTCGCTCCTATCTGTCTGGCCACCACTGCTGGCGCCGCCAGCGCCGCCGGCAGTCAGCTTCGAAAGCGACTCGCGGAATTGAGCCGCGCCTGTCCCGGAGCCGATCAACTCCATCGGTTTCGCACTCTCATCGCCACTACTCTTGACGGCTGCCACAGACGCCGCCACTGGGGCGCTCGCCTGATCGTCCTTACGTTCCTTGACCTTGGCTTCTCCATTGACCGGCGTCCGAGCGCTGATGGCTTTCTGCAGCATGGCCATCTTCATGAGCTTCAACTGCGCTTCGAACGGGTCTTCCTTCTCAGCAGGCGACGGCGGCGGCGGCGGAAGGTCGATGTTATCCACGCGCACGACCGGCAGCGAAGGCAGGGGCTTCTCTTCTGCACCGACCAATCCGCCCGTACGATCACCGCTCGCCTTGAGCACCTGTTCCGCCAGCCCTTCGTCGGCGATGACACCATCCGTTTGCTGGCTCTTCGCCGCACTCTCAGCCGCGCGGTCATAAGCCACCATGGCCACCAGGATGACAAACACCACCAGCACGCCGCCAACGATCATGAGCGGAAGATTGTTCACGCGGCGGACGCCACTGCGCTGCTTGAAAGGTGCATTCAGATCCCCCTGACCTTCCGTTTGGAATTGACTGTCAATCATGGCTCATTCCCTCCGCGCCCAATCGCCGACAGGCGCGAGCGCATTGCCTTCGCTGTCGAGCGCGTATACGCGACTTAGTCGGGTGTTACCGACCGTCACGAGAAGTTCGTAGAGGCCGTCTCCGCGCACTAGCTCCAGCCGACAGTTGAAGGTCAGCCCGCTGGCCGGGAGGGATGTCGCTTGTCGACCGAACCCAATCTCCGGCTCCTGGATGGCGTAACCACGTTCGCGCAGAGTGGCCACCACCCCTTGGCCGAGCGCATCGTGCACGGGCCTGTCCAGGGACAATTGGGTGTGCGCCGGTGCGTACATGCGGAGCATCAGGTCAACGATGTCACCCTGCGTGGTAGCCGCAAGCATTTCCACCGGAGGCGTCGCGGAGATCTGACGCGACGGCATGACCGTGCATGCGCCGAGACCGACTACCAGCGCCGCGAGCAGTACGAAGCTGGCATGTCGCCTCATGGCTTCACCCGCTCGATCACGACCTTCTTCTGCGCCGCACCGACGCCAGCGATCAGAATCGCCTTGTCGAACAGCGTATCGACGATGTAGCGGTTGCCCTGCAGGCGATAGTTCACCATCACCTGCTCATCCTTCTGAAAGGGGGTGCCGCTGTCGCGCAGCATGAGCAGGGTCGGCGCCTCGGTCTCCCTCATGCTCTTGGGCATTTCGACGATGGTCTTGGTGCCATCGTTGTAGACGCGCACCGGCTTCCAAGACGCCTTGCCACTCACGCGATAACCGAAGTCGAGATCGCCCAGGTACTCACCCGTGGCGGGAATGGTGTTCGTCTTGCGCTCGATGGCCTCGGCCCGCTTGATCGCCGCGAACTTGGCGGCCGCATCTTCTGGATAGCTGAAAGCCACGCGAGGCATGTAGTCCGTACGGTGCGAACGCAAGCGCAGATGGTAGGTACGCACATCGGTCGTCACCACGAGCGACGTTTCCAGGCCGACATCCAGTGGCTTGATGATGAGGTGCTGAACCGCGCGCTCACCGTTGCCGCTGATGGCCGGCTCGACCAGCCAGCGCACGGAATCGCCCAGATTGACCGAGTTCACCTGCTCGCCCGGCTGCAGTTCTACATCGCAGACCTGCATGACTGCGCAGACGATGCTCGGTTGCGAAGCTCCGTAAACGAAACGGATGGTGCCGTCCGCGCCAGGCACAGGCTTGACGGCCTGACCGGATTCGGCGATCCACTTCTTGGAGAGATCCAGACCGGCCTTTTCTTGCGGCGTGAGCTTCGGATTGGCTTTGTTGAAGAAGTGTTCGGCCAGCTCTGAGTCGGACTGCGCGGCGGCCGTGTGGGAAGCCAGGCCAAGGGCCACGGCGATCAGTAACTTTTTCATGTCGATACTCTTCAATTCTGCTTCGACCACGCATAGTCGTGGACATAGATGCCGAGGGGATTGGCGCGCATCTGTTCTTCACTCGCGCCAGAGGTGTCGGGGTTGACCTTGGTGGTGACCAGCGCACGCATGCGGTAGGGCTCGCCGACGATGGCGCCGGTGTTGCGCTCGCGCACGGTCTCTTTCCAGTCGATCTGCCAGGTCTTCGCGGTCTGGGGGATGATCGAGATGATCTCGACCTCGACCGTCTGCTTCTCGGCCCGCTTGAACGGGGTCGATTCGGGGTCCCCGTTGAGGAAGGCCGTCATTTTGTTGGTCGCCGGCGAATGCTTACCCAGCATGGCGTACACCTGAAAGATGGCTTTGCGCTGCAAGGCGATGTCCGGCGTGACCAGGCGAGCGTTCGTCACGAAGTCGCCGACGGCGGCTTTGATAACACGCTGGTCGACGGGGGAGGCGCTGGCCACCGGCGCGTAGGCGCGGGCGGCACCAACCTTGTCCACCTCCACCACGTACGGGATGAACTTGGACTGGCTGCCAACGTAGATCAGGCCACCTACGCTGGCCAGCACGATGAGCAGCGAAACGATCCCGACGGCCTGCCAGAGCGTGCGTGATGCGATGAGACTGCCGACGTGGGAGTTCCACACGCGCTGAGCATTGAGGTAGGGATTGGGCGAGACGCTTGCATGGCCCGCCGAGGGGCCCGCCGGTGCTCCCGGCGACTTCTTCTTGAACAGGTTCATGCGGAAACTCCGTAATCTGCGAGACGCAGCCCCTTAGAAAGGAGCCACTCGTCGACCCAGCCAACGCCGTAGCGGGCTTCCAGGGTCTTGATGGCCGCGATGGACTCCTTGTCGGAGTTGCCAACGAAGGCCAGGGCGAGCGGGCCGAGTGCGAGGTCGTAAAGACGGCGGCCCTTGTCGGAAACGTAGTAGTAGTGGCGCTTCTGCACCGCGGTGGCGAGAATTTCGATCTGACGCTTGTTAAGACCATACGGCGGTAGAGCGCCGTGGCATCCTCGTCGCGGGCAAAGCTGTTCGGCAGGAAGATCTTGGTCGCCGTGGATTCGACGATCACGTCCAGGATGCCGGAGTTGGCGGCGTCGGAAAGACTCTGCGTGGCC
>JBCNOA010000132.1:0-11542 GCA_039594095.1 Dyella sp. | reverse complement strand
GACGGGGCCGGAGCCGTCCAGCGTGAAATGCGCGTGGCGGGTCGCGGCGCAGTTGGGGATCATCGCCACCGGCAGGTTGGCGGCGTGAGTCGGGTAATCCTTGATCTTCACGTCGAGCACGGTGGTCAGGCCGCCCAGGCCCTGCGCGCCGATGCCCAGCGCATTGACCTTCTCGTACAGCTCGATGCGCAGCTCTTCGATGCGATTGCTCGGGCCGCGCGCGATCAGCTCCTGGATGTCGATGTGCTCCATCAGCGATTCCTTCGCCAGCAGCATGGCCTTCTCGGCCGTGCCGCCGATGCCGATGCCGAGCATGCCCGGCGGGCACCAGCCGGCGCCCATGGTCGGCACGGTCTTGAGCACCCAGTCGACGATGGAGTCGGACGGGTTGAGCATCGCGAACTTGGACTTGGCTTCCGAACCGCCGCCCTTGGCTGCGACGATCACCTCGACGGTGTCGCCGGGCACGATCGAGACATTGATCACCGCCGGCGTGTTGTCCTTGGTGTTGAGGCGCCTGCCGGCCGGATCGGCCAGCACGCTGGCGCGCAGCTTGTTGTCCGGATGGTTGTAGGCGCGGCGCACGCCCTCGTTGACCATGTCCTCCAGCGACATCGTGGCGTCCCAGCGCACGTTCATGCCCACCTTGAGGAAGACGGTGACGATGCCGGTGTCCTGGCACAGCGGGCGATGGCCTTCGGCCGCCATGCGCGAGTTGATCAGGATCTGCGCCATCGCATCGCGCGCCGCCGGCGACTCTTCGCGCTCGTAGGCCTTGGCGAGGTTGGTGATGTAGTCGACCGGGTGGTAGTAGCTGATGTACTGCAGGGCGTCGGCGACGGACTGGATCAGATCGTCTTGCTTGATGGTGGTCATGGCGGCGGCTTGGGACGTGAAGGGAGGAGCTGCGCCGCGACGATGAGGCTTTCCGCGGCACGCAAGCCGACTATTGTGCCGCAAGCGGACGAGAGCGCCTAAAAGCCTTCATCGGCGGCCACTTAGGCCTGAATACAGCACACTGCGCCCTATCGTGCGGGGGCATGGCGAACACGCCTCGATAGCGCCGCGTACCGAAAGGGCATATCGGTCGAAAGAACGATCATATGGCCCGCACCGCTATTTCTTGCGAAATGTTGTGGAAAAAGAACTCGAAAATTCAAAAACCTACATAAATTGAACAGACGAGGTCTGGGAACCCGGCAAGAATCGCAAAATATTTCGCTTAGCAACCTCTTTGCGCATGCCCGGCGCCGCGCTAGTTTTGCTGGACCGATACCCAGGCGAACAGGGGAGCCTCGTATCGGCGGGGAAGTTCTTCGAAGACCAAGCAGCGCTTAGCCGGCCCGGCCGCGAGGCGCGGCGGCTCGTGCCGTCCGCCGCTCCCGCTTCCGCGTATCCGGGTCCATCCACGGAGGAACGCACATGCTCGCCACGCTTCACCGCAAGACCCTCGCCGCGTCCCTGACGCTCCTGTTCGCCACCGTTTCGACCGCTTCATTCGCCGCCGGCACCACGCCCGCTGCCGATCTGGGCGCGGCCAATGCCAATCAGCAGATCAACGTCACCCTGGTGCTGAAGCTGCACAACCAGGAGCAGCTGGAGCAATACGTCCAGGACACGGTGACCCCCGGCCGGCCGAATTTCCGCCGCTTCCTGACCACGGCGCAGTTCGCCGAGAAGTACGGCGCGACGGATCAGGAGATCAAGCGCGTACAGGACTTCCTCCGTCAGAACGGCCTCACCGGCACGCTGCTGCCCAACCGCATGGCGATCCGCACCACCGGCACCATCAGCCAGTTCGCGACGGCTTTCCAGGCACCGATCCACAACTACGTATCGAAGCAGGGCGGCGATGTCTTCCATCGCCCCGCCAAGGCGCCCACCTTGCCGGCCTCGATCGCCGACACCGTGCTGCTCGGCTCCGGCCTGAGCAGTGAGCACAAGCTGCTCTCGCACCGCATCACCACGCCGGACGCGGCCAAGGCCACGCTGCCGGCCACGGCCAAGACCCAGGCCAAGCTCGCCCCCGCCACGGCGGCCAGCGGCAATCCGACCGCCACGGGCGTGCCGGGCGAATACACCGTCGGCGACGCCGCCAACTTCTACAACATCAACCCGCTGTACGCGCGCGGCATCACCGGCGACGGCACCACGGTCGCCATCGTCACGCTGTCGGACTTCTATCCCGAAGACGCGCAGGCCTACTGGGACGGCATCGGCCTGACCACCAAGGCCAGCCGCATCACCAAGATCCCCGTGGACGGCGGCGCCAAGATCGACGGCGGCAGCGGCGAGACCTCGCTGGACGTGGAACAGGCCGGCGGCCTGGCGCCGCAGGCGAACATCCTGGTCTATCACGCGCCCAACGCCGGCAACAGCTTCACCAATGCCGCGCTGCAGGCGGTGTCGGACAACGTCGCCGATACCATCTCCACCAGCTGGGGCCTGCCTGAGATCTACAACTTCGCCGCGCTCAACGTCGAGGGCGCCAAGAACACCGACACCACCGACGTCGGCGATCTGCAGATCTGGCACCAGATCCTGCTGGAGGCCGCGGTGCAGGGCCAGTCGTTCTTCGCCGCCACCGGCGATTCCGGCGCGTACGACACGGTGCGCGGCCTGGGCCACGGCACGACGCCAGGCACCTACAACGCGCCGCTGACAGTGGACTCGCCGGCTTCCGACCCGCTGATGACCGCCGCGGGCGGCACCACCACGCCCTTCAGCTACAAGTTCCGCACCGGTCCGGTGGAGTCGATCACCAAGGAGCAAGTGTGGGGCTGGGACTACATCCAGAACTACTTCGACAAATATGTCGGCCAGGGCGCGATCGATCTGTATTCGGTCGGCGCGGGCGGCGGCGTGAGCGTGTACTGGAAGCGGCCGTTCTACCAGCTGTTCACCCAGGGCGTCCGTACCAGCGAGCGGAACCAGACGCTGACCTACAACGACACCACCGGCCCGCAGGTGCTGTTGAAGCTGCCGGGCAATTTCCACGGCCGCAACTTGCCGGACATCTCGCTCAACGCGGATCCGGAGACCGGCTACCTCGTGGTCTCCGCGGTCGACGGCGGCGTCACCGCAGGCAACGGCGGCACCAGCTTCGTGGCGCCGCAGCTCAACGGCATCAGCGCGCTGCTGACGCAGAGCGCCGGGCATCGCGTGGGCTTCTGGAATCCGCAGGTGTATGCGCTGCAGAACATCTTCGGCTACGGCAGCTGGAGCAGCTTCAACGACATCCGCCAGGGCGACAACTGGTTCTACCAGGGCAAAGGCGGCTACGAGCCGGGTTCGGGCATCGGCACGCTGAACGTGGCGAACTTCGATCTGTTCCTGCGCGCGTTCTGATCCGAAACGACTTCAAGCGATACAGGACTTCGGCCGGCCCCGCGAGGGGCCGGTTTTTTTTGAGGCGCCGTTCGCCGCGTCCCACCTTGCCCCCTCCCCCTTTACCCGCCATGCTCGCCGCCAGTTTTCCACCACAGGGCGGCCCCTCCATGAGCGATACCCCGGCATCCGGCTACGTGCGGCGATTGAGTGCGTGGGACGCCGCCATGATCGTGGTGGGCGGGATCATCGGCGGCGGGATCTTCCTCAATCCCGGTATCGCCGCGCAGCGCACGGAGTCCGGGTTGGCCCTGCTGCTGGTGTGGATCGGTGCCGGCCTGCTCACCCTGATCGGCGCGCTGTGCTACGCGGAGCTGGGCGCGCGGCGACCGCACGCGGGCGGCAGCTATGTCTATCTGCGCGAGGCGTTCGGTTCGCTCGCGGGCTTCCTGTTCGGCTGGACCATGCTGCTGGTGATCTATTCGGGCTCCGCCGCCGCGGTGGCGACCATCTTCGCCAGCTACGCCTCCGGCGTGTTCGGCCTGCCGCCTTCCACCATCAAGCCGCTGGCCGCCGGTGCGCTGGTTTTCGTCGCCGGCATCAATCTGTTCGGCCTGAAGCTGGGCGCGCAGGTGCAGAACCTGTTCACCCTGCTCAAGCTGCTGGCGGTGGCGGTGCTGGTGGTATGCGGGCTGTTCCTGGCCGGCGCGAACGGCACGGGCGTGCTGGCGACGGATCCGGCGCGCACCGACGTGGGCTTCATCGGCGCGGCGTTGCCGGTGCTGTTCGCCTACTCGGGCTTCACCTATCTCAACAACCTGGCCGGCGAGGTGCGAGAGCCGCAGCGGACGCTGCCGCGGGCATTGTTCATGGGCATGCTGGCCGTCATCGCCGTCTACGCACTGGTCAACATCGCCTATTTGGCTGTGCTCGGCCATGACGGACTGGCCGAGAGCCGCACACCTGCAGCCGATGTGATGAACCGCGTTTTCGGATCGGCCGGCGCCAAGGTAATCGCCATCGGGATCGCCATTTCCACGCTGGGCTTCTGCAACATCACGCTGGTGGCGGGTGCCCGCGTGCTCCAGGTGATGGGCGAAGACGGCTTGTTCTTCCGCAACGTGGCTCGCCTGCACCCGCGCCACCGCACCCCGAACGTGGCATTGTTGCTCTTGTCCGGCTGGGCGGTGTTCCTCGCCATGAGCTTTAATTTCGGCCAGTTGCTCGATTACGCGACATTCGGCGACTGGCTCGCTTGCGCGATGGGTGTAGTCACGATCTTCTGGTACCGCCGGCGGGATAAAGAAAGGGCGGCGTTCCGCGTCCCCGGTTATCCGGTGCTGCCACTGATCTTTGTCGGAGTTGTAGGCTGGATTGTCGTGGCGACGTTGTTGGACAAGCCCATCCAGGCTTGTATCGTGCTCGCCGTGATGGCCATGGGCGTACCGGTGTTCTACTTCTGGCGCCGTATATTTCCTTCGGCGGCGCTGCCTTCACGGTCGTCCTGAGCAGAGGACCTCACCGGCGTAGGCCACATGAACCACGGGCTTCGTGCGGATGCGCGGGCCAGTCCCCAAGCCGCCCGCTGCGATGCCACAATGCGCGGATCGGCAAGGAGAGTTTCACGATGGCGCAGGCCCAGGCCCTGGCAAGCAATCCGACCAGCAACATCACTCCCGAGAAGGTGCGCGAAGGCGTCGACCTGGAGATCAACGGGCGCCAGTTCCGCCATACCGGCGATCCGGACATGCCGCTGCTGTGGTACCTGCGCGACGTCCTGCGCCTCACCGGCACCAAGTACGCGAGCGAGCACGGCCTGGGCGGCGCGGATCTCGTGCTGGTCAACAACAAGCCGACGCCAGCGTCGACCGTGCGCATGCATGAGCTGGCCGACAAGAAGGTCACCACGGTCGAGGGGCTGGCGGCGGCGGACGGCAAGCTGCATCCGCTGCAGCAGGCTTTCGTGGACGAAGATGCGATCGGTTGCGGCTATTGCACTTCCGGGTGGCTGATCGCTTCGCTGGACCTGCTCAACCGCCATCCGCAGCCGGGCGACAACGAGATCGACCAGTTGCCCAATCTTTGCCGCTGCGGCTGCCAGACCCGCGTGCGCCGCGCCATCAAGCGCGCTGCCGCCGCGATGGCCGGAGGCCACGCATGAGCCGCCGCGATGCTACCCCGACGCCCGCCCTGCACTCGCGCCGCCGCTTCCTGCAAGTGATGGCCGGTACCGCGGGCGCCCTGATCGTCGGCGTGCGCATCGCCGAAGCCGGCGAACCGCCCGTGCCGCCGGCGATGCTCGGCGACGCCCTGTACGGTCTGGGCGCCTACGTGCGCATCGATGCGGACGGCAATGTGCTGATCGGCGCGCGCGACCCGGAAACCGGCACCGGCACATCCACCGCGCTGCCGCGCATCCTGGCCGACGAACTGGACGCCGACTGGTCGCGCGTGAGCGTGGTGCCGCTGGGACTGGGCGTGGAGAACGGCAACGGCGAGCCGCGCTGGATCTACGGCCACCAGCTCGGCGGCACCGGCAGCTCGGTGCCGGCCGCCTGGACCGATCTGCGCCAGGCCGGCGCGCTGGCGCGCTGGCTGCTCATGCAGGCCGCGGCCCGGCGCCTGGGCGTGCCGGCCGATCGCCTGCGCACGCAGAGCGGCGCGGTCATCGCGCCGGACGGCCGTCGCTTCGACTACGGCACGCTGGCGGAGGCCGCCTCCAAAGTGGCGCCGCCGACGAGCCCGGTGCCGGTGAAGACGGCGGACCGCTACACGCTCATCGGCCAGCCTGCCGGCGACGTGGACGCGCGCGCCATCGTCACCGGGCAGGCGCAGTTCGCCATCGACAGCCATTTCGGCGACTCGCTGGTGGCGGTGCTGCTGCATTGCCCCTGGCCTGACGGCTCCCTGGCCGAAAAGGACTTCCGCGACGCCGAAGCGGTGAAGGGCGTGGTGAAGGTGGTGGAGCTCAAGCCCGAGCCCGGCCTCCTGCCCGGCGAAACCCCGCTCGCCCCCTCGGTCGCCATCCTGGCCGAGGACACTTGGTCCGCGCTGCAGGCACGCGCCAAGCTCAAGCTCGAATGGAAGGCCGGCCCCAGCGGCAGCGAATCCAGCGCCACGCTCGAGCAGCAGGCGACTGAACTGGTGAACGCCAAGGACGCCGCGCCTACTACGCGCGTGCGCAACGACGGTGACGTCGATGGCGCAGCCAAGAAGGCCGCGCGGCGCGTCGACGCGACCTACGTACAGCCGTGGCTCGCCCATGCCACCGCCGAACCGATGAACTGCCTGGCCCGCGTGGACAAGGACCGCGCGGTGCTGGTGGTACCCACTCAGGCACCGCAGCGCGCATGGTCTGTGGTGCAGCGCCTGACCGGCTTCAAGCCGGACCAGATCGAGATCCGCGTGCCACGCGTCGGCGGCGGCTACGGCCGGCGCCTGGACCACGATTTCGTCGCCGAAGCGGTGATGCTCGCCAAATTGGCGGACCGTGCCGTGCGCCTGCTGTGGACGCGCGACGACGACCTGACGCACGACTTCTACCGTCCCGCCAGCGTGCACCGCCTCAGCGCGACGCTGGACCGCAAACGCCAGATCGTCAGCTGGGAGCAGCGCATGGCCAGCGCCTCCGCGCTGGCGCGCCGCGGTACGCCCGAGCAGCGCCTGTGGACGTCCGAGGTCGACGTCAACCAGCTGCCGGCCGGACTCGTGCCGAACTACCGCAGCGACTGGTATGCGCTGCAATCGGCCCTGCCGCGCGGCCCGCATCGCGGCATGCCGCATGTCGGCAATGCTTTCGCGGTCGAGAGCTTCATCGACGAGATCGCCCACGCGCTGAAGGAAAATCCGCTCGATACCCGCCTGCGCCTGCTCGGCGACGCGCGCGAGTTGCCGCTGCAGGGCGGCGGCTCGTTCGATACGGGGCGCCTGGCCAACGTGCTGAAGCTCGCCGCCGACCGCATCGAGTGGAAGAACTGGCTGCGCACGGTCAATGGCCTGGGCATCGCCTGCTGGCACATGGACGGCGCCTATGTGGCGCATGCGATCGAGACTTCCCTGCAGGGCAACAAGCTCAACATCGAGCGTGTCGTGTGCGTGGTGGATGTGGGCCGCGTCGTCAATCCGCTCGGCCTGGAAGGCCAGGTGGCCGGCGCCACGCTGGATGCGCTCTCCGCCGCGCTCAACCTCGCCGTCACCTTCAAGGACGGCCAGCCGCAGCAGCGCGGCTACAAGGAATATCCGCTCGCGAGCATGGCCCAGCTTCCCGATAGCGTCGACGTGATCGTGGTGCCCGGCGACCGCGATCCGGCCGGCGCCAGCGTCCTGGCCATGCCCACCGCCGCGCCGGCCCTGGCGAACGCCGTGTTCCGGGTGAGCGCGGTGCGCGTGCGCCGATTGCCGCTGATGAAGGAACTGCTGCGTCTGTTGTGAGGCAGATCGCTCCGCCCGACGGTGGAGCATCCGCACATTCGGGGAGGCGCGCGCCGGAAAGGCGTGCGCTTCTCCCCTGCCGGCACCACGCCTCGCCGCCTCATGCACGGCAGGCGTGAAAGCAGCGTAGAAGCTTTCGCACAACTGACGTCGCGGCAATGTGCGCTGCGCGGGTTCCAGTGACCTCGCGCGTCGCTTAGTCTCGCTCTCCGGGGGGAACGACATTCACCGGGGAGGGTGAAATGCACTACTCACGCAAGACCGTGCTTTGCACGGCCATCGCGCTGGCCGTGGCCGGCTTCGCCGCGTCCGCGATGGCGCAGGACGCCAAGAGCGCCGATAACGCTCAAACCACCGCCGCGGCGCCGGCGGATCAGAAGAAAGCCACCAATCTCGAAGGCGTCACCGTGCTCGGTTCGCGCCGCGTCGGCGGTTCGGAAACCGAAACCCCGGTTCCGGTCGACGTCATTCCCATGCAGAAACTGGCCGAACAGAGTCCGCAGTTCGACCTCGCGCAGAATCTGCAGTACTCCGTGCCGTCCTTCACTTCGGTGCGGCAGACCGGTTCGGACAACGCCGATCTGGTCGACTCGGCCGCGCTGCGCGGACTCGGTTCCGATCAGACCCTGGTGCTGGAGAACGGCAAAC
Source organism: Dyella sp. (assembly GCA_039594095.1). GTDB lineage: Bacteria > Pseudomonadota > Gammaproteobacteria > Xanthomonadales > Rhodanobacteraceae > Dyella_D. The sequence goes on along the minus strand of JBCNOA010000132.1, from coordinate 3,136 downwards.
GGCGCCACAGCGTGGCGCTGGTGAACCTGTTCGGCGCACGCAACCGCGGCAACACCGGCACCGACCTCAACGCGATTCCCGCCTTGGCGATCGAGCGCGTGGAAGTGCTTCGCGACGGCGCTGCCGCGCAGTACGGTTCCGACGCCATCGCCGGCGTGATGAACATCGTGCTGAAGAAGAGTCCGGGCTGCGAAGGCGTCGCCGGCTTCGGCGAATACACCCGCGGCGACGGCAAGAACTACCTCACGTCGGCCTACTGCGGCTTCCGCTTCGAAAACGGCGGCAGCGTCGGCGTCACGGCCGAGTGGCAGAAGCGCGGACGGTCCGACCGCTCGGATCCGGGCAACCCGCGCATCATCGGCGACACCAAGGTCGACAACGAGACGCTCTACGTCAACGGCGAAGTTCCGGTGGCCGACACCGCGCACCTGTACTTCACCGGCGGCGTCCAGAACCGTTCGGCCTCGTCGGCGGCTTTCGCGCGCGGCGGCATCGGCTCCGACGACATCCCCTCGCGCAACTCGGCGGCGATGTATCCGGACGGATTCGTGCCGTACATCAACGGCGCGATCAAGGACCGCTACGCCATCCTCGGCATCTGGAACAACTTCGGCGACTGGCGTGCCGACCTCTCGCAGACCTACGGCTACAACGCACTGCAGGACATCATCAGCCACACGCTCAACGCGTCGATCGCCAACGCCGACCTGCTCGCCGGCGGCCCCGGCCTGAGCCCGAACCGCTTCCACGCCGGCGGTTTCTCGTTCGAGCAGGAAACCACCAACCTGGATCTGTCGCGCTACTACGGTGACATCCTGGCCGGCCTCAACGTCGCGTTCGGCGCGGAGTACCGCCGCGAGAACTACCGCATCAAACCCGGCGAACCCGGTTCGTACATCGACGCCGACGGTCCCGGCGGCGGCAACGCCGGCAGCCAGGGCTTTCCCGGCTTCCAGCCCGGCGACGCCACCAACCAGAGCCGCCACAGCTACGCGGCCTACGCGGATGTGGAAACGGACTGGACGGAGCGCTTCCTCACCGACGCGGCCGTGCGCTACGAGCACTACAGCGACTTCGGCTCGACCACCACGGGCAAGCTGGCCGGCGCGTTCCACGCCACCGACACGCTGCTGCTGCGCGGCTCGGTGTCCACCGGTTTCCGCGCGCCGTCGCTGCAACAGCGCTGGTTCTCTTCCACGTTCACGGACTTCGTCAGCGGCAAGCCGGTGGATGTGGTGCTGGCGCCGAACGGCGGCGCCATCGCCAACGCGGCGGGCATTCCGCCGCTGAAGGAAGAGAAGTCCAAAAGCTATACGCTGGGCGCCACGTGGTCGCCGCGCAACGACCTGCAATTCACGCTGGACGGCTATCGCATCGATATCGACGACCGCATCGTGCTGAGCGGCCGCTTCGACACCACCGACCCGACCATCGGCGCGATCCTCGACCGCCTCGGCGTGGGCCAGGCGCAGTTCTTCGTCAACTCGGTAGACACCCGCACCAAGGGCTTGGACTTCACCGCGAGCCATCGCATGGACCTGGGTGGCGGCACGCTGCGCACCAACTTCGGCTTCAACCGCAGCTTCACCCATGTCGAACGCATTCATGCGCCGCCCGCGCTGCAGGGCCGCGAAGACGTGCTGCTGTCCGATCGCGAGCGCCTGTTCCTGGAAGATGGCGCGCCGAGCTCGAAGGCCATCCTCGGCTTCGATTACGCGCGCGGCCCGTGGGAAGCGAGCTGGAAGTTCATCTACTTCGGCCCGATGACGCTGGGCACCTTCGACGGCCCGCCGATACCCAACCAGCACTACGCCGACAAGACCTCCGCGGACGTCAGCCTGACCTATCACTTCAACGACCAGGTCAAGCTCACCGTCGGCGGCGCGAACATCTTCGACAAGTTTCCCACCAAGCAGAACCCGGACGAGACCGACAACGGCTTCAAGTACGAAGCGGTGCAGTTCGGTTTGAACGGCGCGTCGTGGTTCGCGAGGCTGGCGGTGAACTTCAAGTGATCGATCCGCATCCCTCTCTCCTGTGGGGAGAGGGATGCGAAACCGTCGTGGCGCGCGTGGCTCGCTTACCTGCGAGCTCAGGTGAGGTGTTGCGGGCCGGACGATCGGGTTCCCGGGAAAGCGCCACCCTTCAGTGGAACTGATCGCTCGATGGCACCCACGCCCCCGTCGACGCCTTCGCCGGCGCCACCCGCCCCGCCGGCAGGCGATCGTCGACGCATCCCGGCGGCAGCGGTCCTCCCGCCACCCGCGCCGTCGCACACTGCGCGCTGTTGTCCAGCTTGATGGGCGCCGACGCCGGTGCGGCGGAAGCCGCGGGCGCCGGCGGCACCAGCGGATTGGCCGGAGCGAGCTTCATCTTCTCGTAAACCTTGTCATCCACTGGCTTGGGCGGCGGATCGCCGTTGCCGCAACCGAACAGCCCCACCGGGAACAGCGGCATCACCACGCATTCCACGCGCACGCCGCGCGGCAGGTGGAAGGTGTGGTGCACGGTGGTCTTCTCCACGGCGTGACGCAGCGCCGTGTCGATCGAGCTCTCGCCTTCGGGCGTCCAGTCTTGCTCGAAGCGCGTGGCCTTGTAGCCGATGTTGGGCGCGCGATGCTCCATGATCTCGGTGTTGCCGCGCGGCTGCAGCTGCACGTAATTGCCGGCGAGGCCCTGCTGCCCCTCGCCCGGGCCGCTGCCGCCCGGACCATTGCCTTGGCCGCTGCCCTGTCCCGGCGGCAGGGAGAGATTGAGCCCGCTCTTGCCGGGACCGCCCGGGGAAGAGGCCACGCCATTCGGCGAAGCGCCCGGCGTACCCGTGTCGCTGCCTTGCGGCGTGGCATTCGGCGCGCTGCTCTTGCCTGGTTCGGCACCCTGGGCGGTCTGGCCCGCCGGCGCACTGCTCGTGGGGCCGGCATGGCTCGCTGCCGCCTCGGCCGCGGCATTGGCCGAGGCAGGCTGACTGGCCGCTGCAGCGGCCTCGGACGCGGCAGCGGGCGCAGGTGCGATCTGCGGGCGCTCCAGCGATGGCGCGCGGTCCAGCGCGACCGCCTTCGGCGCGGCGGTCTCCAGGCGTGGCGCCTGCGGCTTATCCAGACTGGGACGGGCGTTCTGCGGCAACGGCACGGCTTCG
>JBCNOA010000131.1:0-11577 GCA_039594095.1 Dyella sp. | reverse complement strand
GCTCAAGCCGGTGAGCGAGCTGGCCCAGCGCCTGCGCGAGTTCCGCAAGAACGGCAAGGCCGAACCTCTGGCCCCGCACTTCGCCGACGACGAGGTCGGCGAGCTGGCGCTGGCGCTGGACGAATACGCCAATCGCCTGACCTCGATGGTCGAGCGCGACCGCGAGTTCAATTCCGATGTCAGCCACGAGCTGCGCACGCCGCTGGCGGTGATCGCCAGCACGACGGAGCTGCTGCAAGGCTCGCCGGACCTCACCGACAAGCTGCGCGAGCGCCTCAAGCGCATCGAGCGGGCTTCGCGCCAGGCCACCGAGCTGATCGAAGCGCTGCTGCTGCTGTCGCGTGCGGAACGCCGCGGCCCGACGCGCGGCGAAACCACCGAAGTCGCGAAGGTGGCGTCGGACGTCATCGAGAGCCAGCGCCCGCAGATGCGCGACAAGCCCCTCAGCGTGGACTTGCTGGTGAACGCATCGCTGAGCGTCAACGCACCGGCGTCGGTGCTGTCGGTCGCGCTGACCAATCTGATCGGCAATGCGATCAAATACACGCTCGAAGGCCAGGTCACGGTGAAGGTCGACAGCGACCGGATCGAAGTGATCGACACCGGACCCGGCATCAAGCCGGAAGACGCCGAGCGGCTGTTCCAGCGCGGTGTGCGCGGCGAGGGCGCGGGAGGCAGCGGCGCCGGACTCGGCCTGGCCATCGTGCGTCGCCTGTGCGAGCTGTACGGCTGGGACGTTTCCATGCGCCCGCGCTCGGATGCCAACGGCGCGATCGCGAGCATCGTCTTTCAATAAGCATTTTCATTGCATGCGGCCGTCCATTCACATGAGTGAATTGACGGCCTTTTCATCGGGCATTTGATAATGCCGAAGATAATCGAAGCGTTGACGCGAATTTCATGCGATTTGAAAATTTTCTGTATTAATTCGATCCGCCGTTGACGAATCCTTCGCCATTAATTTCTCACTTTTCGGCACAAAGTTGTTGCGCCGCACAAGTTGTGATGTAAAACACATTTCGCCCAGTGGACAAGCTCCCGTTCAGGCATGGACACTCCAAGCCGGGAATGGGGCAAGGAATGGCTCTGGCGCGTGTCTTACGGGCATCGCAGAGTCCTCGTTCCGTTACCGGCGTCATCCAGCAGACAGGCCCATAGCTCGAGCCGGCACCTGAAGGTCCCGGCGCCGGAGCCGTCTGCGTCGAGAAAACAGCGTCACGCGGAATTTTTCGGAACATGGCCGATTTCGGCCGTGGCGGCCGATTTCGGTCGCGGTAATGCCAGGGTTTATTCCGGCGGTGCGAATGGCACGGCCGCGGATAACTGCGGCCGGCATTTAGTGGTTGCTTTTCGCGGTGCAACGGATGTGTGCGGCCACGACAGCCGCCCAGGGGAAAATGCGATGAGTGACATGACGCTGCCTTTGACCACCGCCCAGCGCGGCCTGTGGGTAAACGACAAGATCGGCGCCAACGGCGCGATCATGAATATCGCAGAGGCCGTGGACATCCGCGGGCCGGTGGAACCGGCGCTGTTCCGCCAAGCGCTCTATCGGCTGGTCTATGAGGCCGAGATGATGCGCGCCAACGTCGTCGAGCGCGACGGCAAGCCGCAGCTGGTGATCCGCCAGGTCTACGGGGGCCAGTTCCCCTACTTCGACATGAGCGGCGAAGCCGATCCGCGCGCGGCGGCCGAAGCCTGGATGCACGAGGAATATTCGCGCAATCCGGACCTGGAACAGGACCCGCTCTGGGTCAGCGTGCTGTTCAAGCTCGCCGACGATCATTACCTGTGGTACCAGCGCGCGCATCACATCGTGCTCGACGGTTATGGCGGCGGATTGTTGGCGCGGCGCTTGGCCGAGCTGTACACGGCGCTGGCACAGGGAGGCGAACCCGCGCCGTGCGACTTGGGGCCAGCTGCGGCCGCCATCGAGATGGAGACCGCATACCGCGAATCGGATCGCTTCCGTCGCGATCGCGAGTACTGGATGGAACAGCTGGCCGGCTTGCCCGAGGCCGTCACGCTGTCGCGTCGCCAGCACCGCCCCGGCCTGGGCGATCGGCTATGCCGCAGCACGGGCTATCTGTCGCCGGAGACGACGCAACGCCTCAACGAGCTGGGCAAGGCGACCGGTGCCAGCCTGCCGCAGGTGCTGATTGGCCTGGTGGCGGCGTACTACCACCGCGTCACCGGCGCCGAGGATCTGGTCTTCGGCATGCCCGTATCGGGCCGGCTCAGCGCTGCGGCGCGCCAGGCGCCTGGCATGTTCGCCAACGTCGTGCCGATTCGCCTGCGCTTCGCGGCGGACACGACGGCCGGCGCGCTGTTCGCGCAGGTGTCGCGCACGGTGCGGCAGGCGCTGCGCCATCAGCAGTACCGCTACGAAGATCTGCGGCGCGATCTCGGGCTGATCGGCCACGGGCGCAGTGTGGCCTGGCTGGGTATCAACATCGAACCTTTCGACTATCAGCTCGACTTCGCCGGGGCCGGCACGTCCTCGCACAATCTATCCAACAGTTCGGCCGAGGACTTGATGGTCTTCGTCTACGACCGCGGCACCGGCGCCGGCCTGCGTTTCGACTTCGACGCCAATCCGCTGCTGTACGACATGGACGAACTGGACGAACACCGCCGGCGCCTGTGCCGGCTGATCGAAGGCGTGCTGGCCGATCCGGATGCCTTGCTGCAGGACATCGACCTGCTCGGCGACGAAGAGAGGCACCGACTGCTGGTGGCGTGGAACGACACGGCCGGGCCGGTCGAGCCGCTCGGCCTGCCGGCGCGCCTTGCCCGGCAGGCTGCGCTGACACCCGACGCGCCCGCCGTGCGATTCGAGGATACGGTGCTGAGCTATCGGGAGCTGCATGAGCGCAGCGTGCGACAGGCGCGCCAGCTGGTCGCCGACGGCATCAAGCCCGGCGACATCGTCGCGGTGGCGTTGCCGCGCAGCGAGCAGTTGCTGGTCGTGCTGCTGGCGATCATGCGCACCGGCGCGGCTTATCTGCCGGTCGACCCGGACGGCCCGGTGGAGCGCATCGCCATGGTGTTGGACGATGCCGCACCTATCGCCGCGATCGCCACGGCCGACATTCATGCGCGACTGGCCTTGGGCGGCGGTGTGCCACTGCTGCCGGAGCAGCTCGATGCGTCGATGCCGGAACAAGGCGCCGAACCGGACTTCCATCACCCGGACGGCGTCGCCTATGTCCTCTATACCTCCGGTTCGACGGGCCGGCCCAAGGGCGTGGAAGTCACGCACGGCAATCTGGCCAATTTCCTGGACGGCATGGCGCGGCAGCTCCAGCCGACGGACCGCGATCGCTTCCTGGCCGTCACCACGGTCACTTTCGATATCGCAGGCCTGGAGCTGTATCTGCCGCTGACCGTCGGGGCGTGCGTGGTCATGGCCGGCAGCGGCGCCGCGCAGCAGCCGCTGGAGCTGGCGAAGCTGATACGGGACAGCGGCGTGACGCACGTGCAGGCGACGCCGTCGCTATGGCGCATTCTGCTGGCCAACCCGGAAACGCGCCTGGAGCAGGTGCACGCTCTGGTCGGCGGCGAAGCGCTCGGCGCGGAGCTCGCCGCGCGACTCAAGGCGGCCGCGGCGCGGGTGACCCAGTTCTACGGCCCCACCGAGACGACCGTGTGGTCGACCGCCTACGAATTGGAGGACATCGGCTCCGGCGCACCGCCGATCGGACGTCCCATCCTCAACACGCGCCTGTACGTGCTCGACGCGACACGGCGCCCGGTGGTGACGGGGGCGATCGGCGAGTTGTGCATCGGCGGCGCGGGAGTGGCGAAGGGTTACCTGCACCGGCCCCAGCTGACCGAGGAGCGTTTTCCGCTCGATCCCTTCGCCGGCGATGGCAGCCGCATGTACTGCACGGGCGATCTGGTGCGCTGGCGCGACGACGGCCTGCTCGAATTCGTCGGACGCGCCGATACGCAGGTGAAGATCCGAGGCCATCGCGTCGAACTGGGCGAGATCGAAAATCTCCTGGCCCGGCACCCGGCCGTGGCCGCCGCCGCGGTGGCCGCGTCGCGCGATGCCGGCGGCGCCATGGCGCTGGCCGCCTATATCGTGCCGCGCGATGCGGCGACGCTGGATATCGACGAGCTGCGTGCGTTCCTCGGTTCGCGTGTGCCCGAGCCGGCGTTGCCGGCCAGTTACACCCTGCTGGACGCGCTGCCGCTTACGCCGAACGGCAAGCTGGACCGCCGCGCATTGCCGACGCCGGAGCGCGTCGCGCGCTCCGCATTCGTCGAACCGGGCACGCCGCTCGAGCGCAAGCTGGCGCAGCTGTGGCAACGCCTGCTGCGCGTCGAGCGCGTAGGGCTGCACGACAACTTCTTCGAGCTGGGCGGCGACTCGCTGACGGCGGCCGAAATGGCGGCAGGCTTCCCGGAAGAGTTCGGCGTCGAACTGCCTTTGGGCGGGTTGTTCCAGGCCCCCACGATCGCCAGCCTCGCCGCCTTCGTCGAACGGTTGGCCGGTGGGCGCGACGATCCGCTGGGCGACATGCTCGTGCTGCGCGCGCCGCCCCGGTTGCGCGAGGTCGGCAAGGCCCAGCCGCGTCCGCTGTTCTGCATTCACCCCATGATGGGTCTGAGCCTCGGCTTCTCCAGCTTGCTGCGCCACCTGGATCCGGCGGTGCCCGTGTACGGTCTGCAGTCGCGCGGCCTGCGCGGCGACACGCGCCTGCCGGGCAACATCGAGGAAGTGGCGGCGGACTACCTGATGCAGATCCGGCGCATACAGCCGGAAGGTCCGTATCGGCTGGTCGGGCGTTCGCTGGGCGGACTGATCGGCCACGCCATCGCCGAACGGCTGCTGGCGATGGGCGAGCGGGTGGAGCTGCTGGCCATGATCGACAGCTATCTGTTCGCACCGGGCGAACGCTCCCGGCCGCGCGAGGAAGCGAGGGAAGTACGTGCCGCACTGAGTTTCCTCGGCCTGCACCAGCATGCCGGCGATAACGCGCCGCAGACCCTCAAGGAACTGGCCGCGCTGTTGCTGCACAGCTACAACGCGCGCTCCATTCCGCTGGTGCAAGAGATCATCAAACAGCACCCGCAGTTCATCGAGCACTTGTTCGCGGTGATGCGCAACAACCTGGAGCTGGCGCGACAGTACACGCCGCGCCGGGTGAACCTGGATATGTTGTTCTTCCACGCCACGCAGCGCGAAGGCCAACTGGAAGGGATCCTGGACCACCGGCCGTCCGCATGGCGGCCATTCATCGGGTGGCGCATCGAAGTGCATGAACTGGCCTGCCACCACGAGGCGGTGCTGGATCCGGCACCCGCGGCGCAGATCGGCGCCGTGCTGCGGCACCGCCTGTCCGACATCCCCGACGAGCGCATTCCGCTCGTGCCGATGCCTCCGGCGACGGAGCAGGACCTGGCGGTTGCCTGATCGCGCCATGCACAAACCCATCGTCATCTTCACCATCGGTACGCAAGGCGACGTGCGCCCCTGCGTGGCCCTCGGCCAGGGCTTGCGCCGCGCGGGCTATCCGGTGCGCATCGCCACCAGCGGCAATTTCGCCGGACTGGTGCGCGAGGCGGGACTGGAGTTCTTCCCGCTGACCGCCGATTTCCAGGCCATGCTGGAGGCCGACCGCAGCATCGCCGACCGCGGGCTGGATCTGCGCGCGATGGCGCGGATTTTCCGAGAGCGCTACGCGCAGTGGGCCGTGCATTGGGCCGACGAAGGGCTGGCGGCGAGCGAGGGGGCCGGCCTGTTGCTCGGCGTGAGCAACAGTACCTTGCTGGCCAAGGCATTGTCCGAGCATCGCGGCGTGCCGTTCGCGATCGCGCGGCTGCAGCCGCTGACGCCTTCGCGCGTGTTGCCGCCCATGGTGCTGAGCGGTTCGCGCGAGCGCCTGCCCGGCGCCGTGAGCCTAGCCGCGCATCAGCTGCTGTGGCTGCTGGTCTGGCACGTGATGCGACCGGCGATCAACGACATCGTGCGGCCGCGCCTGGGATTGCCGCGTTATCCCTGGCACGGGCCCTATCTGGGACGCGGCGCGCTGGACGCCAAGGTGATCAACGGCTTCAGCCGGCATGTGCTGGCGCCGCCGTCGGATTGGCCGGACAGCTCGCAGGTGACCGGCTACTGGTTCTTCGACCCGCCGGCATGGACGCCGCCGGCGGACCTCGCCGATTTCCTCGCCGCCGGCCCCAAGCCGGTGTACATCGGCTTCGGCAGCATGGTCAGCCATCAGGCCGCGGCGTTCACTCAGGTGGTGCTGGACGGGGTGCGCAAGAGCGGCCAGCGTGCGGTGCTGGCGGCCGGATGGGGTGGCCTGGAGATCGCCGAAGGGGCACTCGACGGGCAGATCTACGGACTGCGCCAAGCGCCGCACGACTGGCTCTTCCCACGCATGGCAGCGGCCGTGCATCACGGTGGTGCCGGGACGACCGCCGCGGCGGTACGCGCAGGCATCCCATCGGCCGTCGTGCCGTTCTACGGCGACCAGCCGTTCTGGGCGCGCTGCCTGCATCGCCGCGGCGTGGCGCCCCCCGCGCTGGATCGCCGCCGGTTGGATGCCGATGCTCTGGCCGCGGCGCTGGAGGCGATGCAGCGGCCTGCCATGCTGCGCGAAGCGGATGTGCTGGGCCGCGCCGTGCGCGCCGAAGACGGCGTGGGCGAAGCGTTGCGCCACCTTCGGCGCTGGGGCTTGCTCGGCGAACCGGACGCTGCCGTCGAAACGCTCCGACAGCGGAGCGTGGCATGACGGCGAGGCGGCCCTTCGCGTTGTTCGAGCGCGGCATGTACCTGGATGGCCAGCGCCCGGTGGCCCTGGTGCTGCCGGCGACGCTGTCGGGCACGCTGGACGAGCAGCGCCTGCGCGCGGCGCTCGATCGCGTGCAGGCCAGGCATGCGGTATTGCAGTCCCTGGTCGAGCACGACGCCGAGGGGCGCCCTTGGTTCGTGCAGCAAGAGCGCGCGCCGCTCATTCCGCTGCGCATCGTCGAGCGTCAGGGCGATGACGATTGGCGCGAGCAGGCTCGCCTCGAATGCGAGCGCCTGTTCGATGGCCGGCGCGAGCCGCTGGTCAGGCTGGTCTGGCTGCGCGGCCCCGGACGCAGCGATCTGTTGCTGAGCTGCCACCATTGCATCTGCGACGGGCGGTCGGCTGTGAGCCTGCTGCAGGACATTCTGACCGTGTGCGGCCGTCCCGACGCAAAGCTCGGCCAGCGCTTCGCTCTGCATGGCGGTGCGGACGTGCTGCCCCCCGAAGCGCGCAACGATCGCCGGCTGCAACGGCGCGCGCGCTGGAAAGCGGCACTGTTCGGCGGACTGGTGCGCCTGCAGCGGGTCGGCCCGCCGTTGAGCTACGGCCCGGCGTACACCGTGCGCTGGTCGATGGAACCGGCAGCCGTCAAGGCACTGCTCCGGCGCGGCAAGGAAGAAGGGGCGGGCATGTTCGCCGCGCTATGCACGGCTTTCATGCTTGCCTGCGAATCGGTGCGAGGCGCCCGCGGCTTCGACAAATTCGTCGCGCCCGTCGACGCGAGGCGTTACCTGCCGGCACTGCAAGGCGGCGCGCTGTTCACGATGGCGCCGACGGTACGCCTGTCGTTCGGCCGCAGGGCGAAAGCGGCCGGCGCCGACTTCTGGGAGCTGGCGCATGCGTTGCACGAAGACATGCGCGGCAAGGTCGACCGCCTGGCGCCGACCGTCTACGAGCAGCTCCTCGGCCTGGAGCGGCTGCACCCGCTGTTCGACCGGTTGATCGCCTATTCGCGGTCGCGGCGGAGCGGCCGCGCGGTGTCGCTGTCCTACCTCGGGCGTCTGGATGACGCGGCGCAGGACTACGGCAGTTTCCGGCTGGACGCTATCCGCGCGCCGTCGGCGCTGCTCGAGCCTACGCCGGCGAACCTGATCACCATGGTGGGTTTCGCGGGCGGATTGGATATCGCGTTCATCTCGGACGAGAGCTCGCTGCCGCGCGAGCACGCAGAACGGATTCGCCAGTCGGCTATGGAGCTGTTGCAGGCCGCCTCCGCGTGGCCCGAGCAGGCTGCAACCGCGCTGGTCCCTTCCGTATCGGTAGAGAGCCTATGAAAAGCTACGGCGTGATCTTCGTGCTTTACCAGCCGACCGAGGCGTTCCTGCGCAATCTGGACGTCGCCGTCGCCGCCGGCCAGAACGTCATCGCCGTGGACAACTCGCCGCAGCCGGAGCCTTCGCTGCACGAGGCGCTGCAGCGGCAGGGGGTGACGATCATGCACAACGCCAACCGCGGCGGGCTCGCTGGGGCCTATAACCGCGGAGCCGAGATCCTGTCCGAGCGCGGCTGCGACGTGATGTTCCTGCTCGACCAGGACTCGGACATCGGCGAGGGGTTCTTCGACGCGATGATGCAGGCCTGTGAGCGCATCGAACACGAAGCCTTCGTCCTGGGCCCGAAAATTTACGAGATCCATCTGGAGAAGTTCATGCCGGTGCTGCCGCCAGGGCGGCGCTGGCCGAAGCCGGTGAAGATGCGCGAACCCACGGAAGGATTGTTCGATACCCTGTTCGTGATTTCCTCGGGATCGGCGATTTCGGCACAGGCGTACCGCCGGCTCGGCGCGTTCCGCGAGGACTTCTTCATCGAGTACGTCGACGTCGAATACGGCCTGCGCGCCAACAGCCAGGGCATTCCGGTCCTCATGAACGCGGCGGTGACGATGCGCCAAACGACCGGGCACATCGAACGGCACGGCCGCCTGTTCACCACGAATCACGCGGCATGGCGGCGCTACTACGGCGCGCGCAACGGCGTGTTCACCTTGCGGCTGTACCGGTCGCACTGGGCGTTGCATTGGCTGGGTGGCCTGCTGGCGCTGCATCAGGCGTTCAACGTGCTGATGTTCGAGCCGCAAAAGCTCCGCAAGGTATTGGCCGTGGCCTGCGGCTACGTCGATGGGCGCCTGGGGCGGCTGGGCACGTTCGAAAGCCTGCATCCGCGTATCGCCGCGTTCTGCCGGAACCTCCCGATGCCGGGCGGCGCGCTGGCCAGCGGTCCATCCGTCGCCGCGGAATAGAAGCCATGATGCGCAAGCTCACCACCATCGAGCGCCTGATCGACGGCAACCTCACCTATAGGCTCACCATCGATGGCGCGCTGCCGATGGAGCGGCTGCGCGCCACGCTCGACCACATGCAGCGCAAGCATCCGGCATTGCGCATGCTGATGCGCGAAGAACAGGACGGTCTCTACTACGAGCTGGATGCCGCGGGCCCCGTGCCGTTGCGGGCGGCCATCTGCACCTCGGAACAGGTGCTCGCCCGCGAGATCGCGCGCGAGGAATCTCTTCCCTTCGCCCTCGATGAGCCGCAGCTGCGCGTAGCCTGGTTGCGCACCGAACGGGGCGGTGTGCTGCTGATCACGGCGGCGCATCGCATCTGCGACGGCATGAGCGTGCTGACGCTCGCCAGGGAGTTGCTGACCGGTCTTTATCGCGAGCAGGCGTGGCAGCCGTATGCGCCGATCAGCCCGTTGGACATCGCCGGCGAGTCGCGGGACCCGGGCGAACGCAAACGCCGCGTCATCGCGGCGGCGATCAACGGCGTGATCGGTCTGATCCCGCCTTCGCGCCGGCCTCTGCGCCGCGATCCGGTACGGCGGGAATGGCGTGCCGATGCGGCCTTGACCTCGGCCTTGAAGCACCGTTGCCGACAGGAGCAGGTGTCGATGCATGCGGCTTTGCTGGCGATGCTCGATCTCGCCCTGCAGGCGGCGCTCGGCAAGCGTGCGCCCACGCGCATCGACAGCCCGATCGACGCGCGACGCGGCCGCTTGTCGATGCTCAAGGACGACATGCTTTTCTTCGGCGGCGGCAGCTTCAAGATCGCGGTGGGCCGCGACCGCGGCCCCGACCTTTGGGAGCGGGCGCGCGACATCTACCGCGAGATGGGCGAGAAGATCGCGCAGGAGCTGGAAGCCATTCCCGGGAAGTACGGCTTCTGCGAAATGCTTCGGCCACCTTCGGACGGCAAGGTGCGTTCGATTGTCCGGCTGGGCGATGCGCTCAGCCGCAACGGCAACTGGAACCAATTCTCCTTCTCCAACCTGGGGCCGATCGAGCTGCTGGATGCGGCGGCGCCATTTCGCCTGGAGGATTTCAGCCTGTCGGTGCGCTCATTCGGCGTACGGGTTCTCGGCCTGCTGGCCTTTTCGGTACATGGCCGGTTGCGTTTCGTCTATGTAGGCGAAGAACAATGCATGAGCGTAGCCGACGTCGATGCGTTGGAACGCGCATTCATGGGCCTGCTGCGGGAGCAAGCCACGCATCGCCATCGGACGGCCGAGCCGGCGGGAGCGCTGGGCATGGCGGCCGAATGAAAAAGGGCGCCGCGGTCGGCGGCGCCCTTCGATACAGCCTGGCCAGAATGCGAGGCCAGCGATACGAACCCGCTTACACCGGCTCCAGCCAACCCCACTGGTCGTTGGTCTTGCCGTTGAACAGGCCGAAGAAAAGCTCCTGCAAACGACGAGTCACGCGGCCGGCCTTGCCGGAACCGATCTTCTTGCCGTCCACCGAGCGGATCGGCGTGATCTCGGCCGCGGTGCCGCACATCAGCAGCTCGTCGGCGAGATAGAGGTATTCGCGCGGGATGTCGCGTTCGACCACTTCGATGCCGTCCTCGCGCGCCAACGTCATCAGCGTGTGGCGGGTGATGCCGGTGAGGATCGACGCGCTGGCCGGCGTGGTGTGCAGCACACCGTCGAACACCAGGAACAGGTTCTCGCCCGCGCCTTCGCTGAGCAGGCCGGTGTTGGCCAGTGCGATGCCCTCGCCGAAACCGAGCCGGCGCGCTTCGCGCGCGATGAGCTGGCCGGAGAGATAGTTGCCGCCGGCCTTCGCGCCGGCAGGGATGGTGTTGGGCGCGAAGCGCTGCCAGCTCGACACGCAAGCATCGATGCCGCTTTCCAGCGCCTCCGGCCCGAGGTACGGACCCATCGGCCATGCGGCCACCGCCACATCGATCGGCGTCTCCGCCGACAGGCCGAAACCGCCGAGACCGCGATACGCGACGGGACGCAGGTAAGCGGCGCCCAGGCCGTTCTTCTTGATCACCTCGCGGCAGGCCGCGGCGATCTCGTCCTGCGAATGCGGCAGCACCATGTCGTAGATCTTGGCTGACTGGTACAGGCGCTTGAGGTGGTCGGTGAGCCGGAAGATCGCGGCGCCGTCCGGGGTGGCATAGCTGCGGATACCCTCGAACACCGACGAGCCGTAATGCAGCGCATGCGACATCACATGCGTGGTCGCCTCGCGCCAGGGCTTGATCTGGCCGTTCTGCCAGATCCATTCGGGATACTGCTGCGCCATGTCGGTCCTCCGGAAAAATGAGCGACATGATACCCGTTGCCGGGCGGGCTCATCTTTCAGCCGCCTTGCAGAGGTTCGAACGTTCGTTCACTGCGCATTGCGCAGCCACAGGCAGCCGGAGCGGCGCACGATGGCGAAACGCGTCTCGCGCGGCGTGCCGCTGCCATCGTCCGCGGCCGTTTGCAGCACGAGTTGATGCTCGGCGTCCGCCGGCGCGCGTTCGGCGTGTTCGCTGCCGGC
>JBCNOA010000130.1:0-11684 GCA_039594095.1 Dyella sp. | reverse complement strand
CTGAGGCGCCGGAGCGCCGCCTCCGAACAGGCGCTCGCGCCAGCCCGGCGCAGCCTGCTGCTGTGGCATCGGCGGGGGCGTCTGCGGCTGGGGCTGGCTCCAGGCGCCGCCCTGGCCGCCGAGGAAGCTGCCCCCGCCCTGCTGCCCACCCACCTGCGCCTGCAGCTGGGCGATCTGTGCCTTGGCGTTGTCCAGCGCTTGCTGCTGCAACAGGCTGCGCTGCACTAGCAGATAGAGCGCATCGGGATGGCCGGCCAGGCGCTGCTGGATCAGTGCGTCGGCCTGTGCGTCCTTGGCGACGCCGCGCACGGCGGCCAGGCGCTGCAGAAAGTCTTCGAGGAGTTGCTGTTCCTGGGGATTCATGTGGAGCGACCTCGTGAGTGGCGTTATGGCGGCGGACCGCCCTGTCCGCGCGCGTGAGTGGGAAGTATGCGTGCGCCGGATGACATCAAGTCCACCCTGCCATCCGTTGGGTGACGAGCGTTCAGCTCGGCAAGAAATTGCGTTCCGTCGATGCGCGGCGGCGGAGCTCCCGTTCCGCCGCCGCCGTGTTCATTTCGATGCGTCGTGCGCCTGAAGGTTCACGAAGGGAAGCGCGCCGCCACCGTTGTACGTGGGCAGGTGGCCATCCCACTTCTCGATCGCCGACATCTGCACGATGTTGGGATTCTGGCGCAACGCATCGCCCTTGAGCGCGATCGCCTTGGCTTCGGCCTCCGCGATGGTGATCGCGGCCTGCGCCTTGCCTTGCGCTTCCGCCTCCACCTTCTGCGCCTCGGCCTGCGCCTGCGCCACCTCGTTCTGACGCTGCTCGGCCATCTGCGTAGCTTGGATCTTGGCGTTGATCGACTGCACCACGTTGTCCGGCAAGCGCAATTCGCCCACCCAGTAGATTTTCTCCACCACGATGCCTACCTGGGCGACCTCGGCGGCCACATCCTGCTGCACCGATTCGATCAGGCGCGCCTTGCCCTTGCCGTACACCGATTCGATGTCCAGCCCGGCCGCTTCCTTCACCAGTGCGTCGCGCACCATGTTGCGCAGGTAGATGTCGGTGATCTCGTCGATACCTTTGCGGTACTTCTGGAAGATCAGCGTCACCTTGGACGGATCGATGTGGTAAGTGATGCCGACGTCCGCGTTGACGATCAGCCCTTGCGCCGTCTGGAAGCTCAGCGATTCGTCGACGGGCCTTCCTTCGTTGGCCGAGCGGGTGAACGTGTAGGTCTGCGTGAAGGTGGGAAAGGTGTACATCTCATAGCCCCAGCCCACCCAGTAGCGTCCCGGCGGCAGCTCCTGCAGGGAGCCCTTGCCGTCGCCGTAAAGCTGGAACTTCACGCCGACGTGGCCGGCCGGCACCTTGTCGCAGGCGGCCAGCATCAGCGCGCAAAGCGCGACGGCGATCATCGAGAAACGTTTGGTCATGCGGTTCATGGACAGTCATTCCTTGTGACGGAGAAAACGGCCGAGCAAGCGATAGCTCCAGGCGGCGAGCAGGCCCAGCAGGATCAGCCCCGCGATCACGGCGAACGTGTTCGTGGCGGAGATCAGCTGCGGACCGACGAAACCGACGTACAACAGCAAGCACAGCGCGAACAGCCAGGGACTGGCCAACGCTCGCGCGAACAGCGCTTTCATGGCAATGACTCCTCTTATGTTCATAGCGGATGCGAAGCGATCCGCGCATCGCCGCCGCCAGGCAAGCAGACGCTGGCGAACGACCGGCGATGCGCCGATGGTTTCGGTCAGGAAAGTTGGGCGGGTCTCAGGTCCGAAGGACGGAGAAAGCGTTCCGCGGCAAGGCGTGGCGGAAAGAGCAAGCCGGGCGACGAGCGTCGAAAGTCGTCATATGCGCACTCCAGTGCGCGAGCTCAGGTGTGGTGGCGGCGCATTCTACTCCTGCATTTTCGCCCCGGCGCGAAAACGCTACATCGTTACACCTGCGGCGGTGGCCGGAGGCGAAGCGGCGTTCTCATCGGAGCCCGCGATGCAGCCGTTCCGGCCTATTGACTACACCTGTAGTCAGGGATAGCGTGCCTACACCTGTAGTCAACCGGACCCCGCCATGCCCAAGCCCTCCATCGGCGACCAGGAACTGGCCCTGCTGCATTACCTGGCCGAACACGAGCCTGCCTCCGTCGGCGAAGTCGCCAGCGGCTTCGGCGAAGCGCGCGGCCTCGCGCGCTCGACCGTGCTGACCATGATGGAGCGCCTGCGCGGCAAGGGTTACCTGCGCCGCCGGCAAGCCGGCGGCGTGTACCGCTACAGCACATCCACCGGCCCGGGCGAAGCCATGCGGCAGGCGGTGGACCAGTTCGTGGAAAAGACGCTGGCCGGATCGGTGTCGCCGTTCGTGGCGTGGATGTCCGAGAAGGCCGAAGTCAGCGACAGCGAGCTCGCCGAGCTCCAGGCGCTGGTCAACCAGCTCCAGTCGCGGCGCAAGGAGAAATGACATGGATGCCTTTCTTCCGTTCGCCGGCGCGTTGATCGACCGCCTCGTTTGGACGTCCATCCAGGCCACGGCGCTCATCGGCGCCGTGTGGCTGCTGTGCCGATGGCTGCCGCGCTGGTCGCCGGCGATGCGCTGCCTGCTGTGGTGGCTGGTGGGTCTGCAACTGGTGCTCGGCCTGGCATTGGGGCGTCCGCTGGAACTGCCGTTGCTGGCACCGCCGCACGTATCCGCACCCGCGCCGCAGGCTTACGGCACGGCGAATCGCGCTTCGGTGTCCGGCAGTCCCTGGATACCGGCGCCGGTCGCGGTGACCATGACGGAAGACTCCGCCGACGCGCCTGCCGCCGGGTCCTTGCCCTGGCGCGAAGTCCTCGCGAGCCTGTGGCTGATCGCGATGGCATTCCAGATCGTCGCCGCATGGCGCGAATGGCGCGAAACCCGCGCCGTGATCCGCGCCGCCGAACCGGTGCTGGACGCTTCGCTGCGCGAGCAGTGCGTCGAACAGGCGCGTGCGCTCGGTTTGCGCCGCTGCCCGCAGCTGCTTCGCTCCGAGATCATCGTGTCGCCGCAGGTCACGGGCCTCTGGAGTCCGGTCGTGCTATTGCCGAAGGAGCACACGCTCGCGCCGGCCGAGTGCGCCATGGCGCTGGCGCACGAGCTGGCGCATCTGCGCCGCGGCGATCTGTGGCTGGGCTGGATTCCCGCGATGGCGCAACGTGCGTTCTTCTTCCATCCGCTGGCGCGCTGGGCGATGCGCGAGTACGCGCTCCACCGCGAAGCGGCCTGCGATGCGCAGGTCCTCGACCGCTCCCATGCCGAGCCGCAGGACTACGGCCGTCTGCTGCTTCGCCTGGGCGTGGCCTTCCCGATGGCCTCCGGACTGGCCGGCGCATCGCCCACGTTCCAGAACCTCAGGCGGCGGCTGATGCTGCTGCAACAGACCGATCGCGTACGGCCGCGTTGGGGCGCATGGCTGCTGGTGGCGCTGGTGGCGCTTGCCGGCGCCTTGCCCTACCGCGTGACCGCGCGCGGCATGGACCTGACTGTTCATCCCGATCACGAAGGGGCTCCGCAACTCGCACCGGCACCCGCCACCGCCGCGTCGGCCATACGGAGCACCGATGCGGACACGCAGGCGAGCCAACCGCCCCGAGCCGCGCCGGTCGTGATGGCCGCGCCGTCTCCCAAGCCCGCCGCACCGGCAGCCGTGGCCCGTACGGCGGCCGCACCGATGGCGGCCATAGCGCCGGCCCCACCGCCTCCCGCTCCGAAACCCGCACCGGCGCCGCTGACGGCGTTGCCGCCGATGCCCCCCGCGCCGCCACCGCCTCCCGCCGCACCTCCGGCGCCGCCCTTGCCCGCATCGGTGCGGACAGGACATGCCACCCACGTGGACATCGACGTCGAAGCCGGCGCGCCTCGGGGCTTCGCCATCGTCGAGCCGGATTCGATCACGCTGCAGGGCAACGAGAGCGATCTCGCCAAGGCGCGCTCGCTGCAGCGCGGGCAGGAAAGCCTGCTGTGGATTCGCCGCGGCAACGACGCCTATCTGGTGCGCGATCGCACCCTGCTTCAGCGCGCGCTGGATGCCTACGCGCCGATGCGCGACATGGCGCGCCAGCAAGGCCAGATGGCCGGTCGGCAAGGCGAGCTTTCCGGTCGCCAGAGCGGCCTCGCCGCGCGCGAATCGGCGCTGTCCGTGCGCCGCGTCGAACTGGACCGCGAGCGCGTCGCCATCATGAGCGAACGCCAGAAACTGCACCTTGCGCGACAAGGCGGCGATGCCGAGGAAGCGCGTGCCGCCGCCTCGCTCGACGGCAGCCTCGAATCGATCCGGCAGCAGATGGCGGACATCGACCGCCAACAGGCCGATATCAGTCGCGAGCGGGCGGACTTCGACCGCAGCCAGGCGGACCTTGCCCGCCAGCAGGCCGAGATAGCCAGGCAAGAACACGAGATCGCCCGCCAGGTCGATGGCCAGATGGATCGGCTGATCGACGAGGCCCTGACCGGCGGGCTCGCACAACGGGCCGAGAGCCTCTGAACGTCTCCCACCCCTATCGCAAGAGGTTCGATCGATGAAGCTTTTCCCGCGTCTCTCCCTGCTTCCTCGCCGCGCCGATTGGCGGACGGCGTTGTTCTCGGCATGTCTCTTCGCCATCCCGATGACGGTGCTCGCGACGCAGAACATGGTACCGCCACCTCCGCCGGCCCCCGCCGCGCCGCCTCCGCCTCCCGTCCCGCCTGTACCTCCGGCGCCGCCGCCCGCCGGTCTCGCAGGGTTCGGCGCCCACCACGTCTCCATCCGCACGCATGACGGTGCGACGGAAGGTCTGGCGATGATCGATGGCGACTCGGTGGTGCTCGACGGCTCGGACCTCGATGTCGCCGCCGTCCGCCGGCTGCAGGACGGACACGGCCCCTTGCTGTGGTTCCGCCGCGACAATCGGGCCTGGGTGATCCGCGATCCCGCCTATCTGGAGCGCGCCAAGACCGCCTATGCCGAGGTCGAGGCGCTCGGACGCGAGCAGGGCAAGCTGGGTGGCGAGCAGGGCCGGCTGGGTGCGCAGCAGGGTGGTCTCGGCCAGCGCCAGGGCGCGCTCGGCATGCGCCAGGGCAGCCTCGCCGGCAAGGAAGCCGAGCTTTCCGGTCGCGAGGCGCGGCTGCAGGCCATGAAAGCGCAGGGCGCGAGCGCTGCCGACATCGATGCGCAGGTGCGCAGCCTGGCTGCCGCCCGGGCCGAATTGGAAGCGCAGCAAAAAGCGCTGGAGCGCGAGCAGGAGGTCTTGGGCCGCGACCAGGAAAAGCTCGGCAAGCAGCAGGAGGCCTTGGGCGTACAGCAGGAGGCACTAGGCCAGAAGCAGGAGCGCGCCAGCGCGAAAGCGCGCGAGCAGCTCGATGCGTTGATCAAGGAGGCGCTGGCGAAGGGTGTGGCGAAGCCGGTGGAGGCGCGTTGAGCCGCTTCCATGGAGTCCTTCTCTCTATTTGGAGAGAAGGTGGCGGTTCCGTGAGCATGCCCTTCGGTCACGTCGTCGCATCCGGATGAGGAGCGGATGCTCGGGAGAAGCTTTGCTTCGTGCAGAGAAAAAAAACGGGCCCTGGGGCCCGTTTTTTTTCTTCACGAGAATCTCAATCCTTCGGCGCCTTCAATTCGTACTCCTTCGGCGGCGTGGCGCCCATCAGGTTGCGTACGAAGTAATCCCAGCGCTTGCGCGTCATGTACAGGCTGGCCGAACCGTAACCATGATGGGCGTTCGGAATCAGCAGCAGATCGAAATCCTTGTTCGCCTTGATCAGCGCGTCGACTACCAGCAGCGTCTGATACGGCGGCACGTTGTCGTCCATCGTGCCGTGCGCCAGCAGCAGGTGGCCCTTGAGCTTATCGGCATAGACCTGATTGGCCTGCTTGTCGTAGTTGCTCTTGCCTTCGCCGTCCTTCACCAGCAGGCCCTGCCACTTCTCCGCCCAGTCGTCTTCGTAGTTGCGGTTGTCGTGGTTGCCGCTCTCGGCGATGCCGACCTTAAAGAACTCCGGATACATGAACATCGCGCCCACCGTGGCATTGCCGCCGCCGGAATGGCCCCACATGCCGACGCGGTCCAGGTCGATCCACGGATAACGCTTGCCCAGCTCTTTCAGGCCCGCCACCTGATCCGGCAGCGTGTTGTCGATGATGTTGCCGAAGTACGCATCATGGAACGCCTTGGAACGCCACGGCGTGCCCATACCGTCGATCGCCACCACGATGAAGCCGAGCTCCGCCAGCGACTGATGATCGGTGCGGCCCACGCTGAAACTGCGCGTGCCCACCGAGCCGGTCTGCGGACCGGGATACACATAGTCGACGATCGGGTACTTCTTCTTCGGATCGAAGTTCGTCGGCTTGTACATCAGGCCGTACAGGTCGGTCTTGCCGTCGCGGCCTTTCACCGTGAAAGGCTCCGGCGCTTTCCAGCCGGTGGCCAGCAGGCGGCTGATGTCGGCCTTGGCCACCTGGGCAACGGTGCGGCCATCGTCGCTCGAACGCAGTACGGTGATTGGCGGCGTGGTGTTGGTCGAATAGGCATCGACGAACAGCTTGCCGTCCGGCGACAGCGTGACGGTGTGGTCGGACGGCTCAGGCGTGAGCAGCGTCGGCGCGCCGCCATCCAGGCTCACCTTCCAGAACTGCTGGTAATACGGATTGACGCCCGGCGTGCGGCCGACGCCGCGGAACCATACCGTGCGCGTCTTCGCGTCCACGCGCAGCACCTGGGTGACGTTGCCGTCGCCGGTGGTAATGGCGCGCTTGAGCTTGCCGCTCTCCAGGTCGTACAGGTACAGGTTGCCCCAGTTGTTGCGCTCGCTGAACCAGATCGCCTCGTGGGTCTCCGGCAGATAGCTCCAGTTGACCTTGTCGTTGCCGCTCTCGTAGTAGGTGGCGACCTTCTCGTCGAAGACGGTGCGTACGTCGCCGGTCTTGGCGTCGGCGATGCGGAACCACGACTGCTTGTGATCGCGCGAAGTGGAAACGAACGCGAGCGTCTTGCCGTCCGGCGCCCACTGCACGTCGTCCCAGCCGCCATCGCGGCCGCAGCTGATGTCGTCGCACAAGGTGGAGCGATGCTGGTCCGGCTCCATCTTCAAACGAAGGACCTTCTTCGTCGGCACGTCGATGATCACGCGCTCGATCATGGTGATGTGCTCGTCGCCGACCAGCGGGTACTTCCACTTCTCCAGCTTCGGATGGCCGACGTTGGTGGTGACCAGGTACATGTCGCCGGTCTTGCGCTGGTCTTGCTGGAATGTGGCGATCTGCCTGGAATCCGGCGACCACACCAGAATGGCGTTGTCGGTGTGCTTCCAGCCGGCGTTGTCGGTGGCGTAACCGAAGTTCTCGATACCGTCGGTGGTGAGCTGCGTTTCCTTGCCGGTGGCGACGTCGCGCAGCCACAGGTTCCAGTTGCGGATGAAGGCCTCGGTCTTCTTGTCCGGCGACGGCACGCCGGGCTCGCTGCCGGCCTCGCCCTCCTTCGCCTGCGCGCCCTTGCCCGGCACGCATACGCCGGCGGCGGTCAGGTCGCAGAGATAGTGCTTGTCGCGCAGATTGACGTCGAGACGGCCATCGGCCGCGACGCTGAAGTCGGTCAGGCCAAGCTTGCTCGCATCCACCGGCTTGCCGAGCGCCGTACCCAGCGCCGCGGCGAGCTTGGCCTGGTCGAAGGCGGGCTCGGCCTTGCCGGTGGCGGCGTCCATGCGCAGGTAGTGGTCGCCCTTGGCGTCATGGTCGCGATACCAGAAGCGGCCGTCGTCGAGCCAGGTGACGCTCTGCACGGCGTGGTCCACCAGCGGCGCCGTGCGATAGCTCATGAAGCGCTCCGCCTTGGCGTAATCGTCCGCTGTCAGCGTCCTGGTCTGCGCGGCTACGCCGGCCGACAGTGCGCTGAATACCAGCGCGCCCAGCAGGCGCGTACCGTCCGTCTTCAAAACCATTGTCTGACTCCCCGGAAAAAAGGCGTTGTTGCGGGCCTGCCATGGCCGGGTGGGCTCGATGCGGCCCGTCCAAAGGCTTGGATCGTAGTCCGGAGGTCATGTGTCGCCCCCTGCCAGAAGTCCTCCCTGGGGGGAGGGTTGTGTGTGGTGGGGCGTCGCTAGTTATGTCTCGCCTTAGGGGCGAGGGTTTCGCTCTCCTGCCGGAGAGCGAGTTACTTCCCTACCGCCCTAGCCCTTCGTCACCTCAAAATCCTGCGTCGACACCGTCTTGCCGTCGACCGCGATCACTACCTGATATTTCCCGGTCGGCCAGAGGTTCGGGTTGCGGACTTCGAACGTGGTGACAGCGGTGCCGGTGGTGGCGATGGACTGGCTGGTGCTGACGATCTGCCGCGACTGGCCTTCGAGGTAGCTCCAGGTCGCGGTCAGCGTGGCGCTCTCGGTCTTGCCTTCCGTTTCCACCGCCGCGTAAATGATCTTGTCGGTGGGCGCGAAGTGCGTCCTGGCCTGGGTGACGCGGTGGTCGGCGGCGACTTCGTTGCCCACGGTGACGCCGGCGACGCGGAAATGCGTGTCGACCCGCACGGCGGCGGCAGGTGCGGTAGGCGGAGTGGCGGGCAAGTTGCGCGTAGCTGCCGGTGCCGGCGCGGTTCTCGCGGCGGCAGGAGCAGCGGGAGCGCTGGATGCGGACGCGGGGGATTTCGGCGCGGGCGGCGGCTCGTGCTTGCCGCACGCCGCCAACGCCACGGCGGTGGACAGGACGACGTAGCGGAGGACGTGGCGGAGGAGGCTGTTCATGGGCGGTCCCCTTCGAGTCGTGGTCCGTATCGGTGGGCGACGGCAGGCGGTGCGCTCTGCCGCGACGCGAGAGGCTGAGGACGCCGCCATGCAGCTCGGCCAATGGCCGCGCAGTGCGGCAGCCCTCTTTACGAGTTTACGAGCGTTCCGCGCCGCCTCGGTGCGCACTCATTGGCGCGCGCCGCGCGGATTCCGCGGGTGGTCCTCGCCGCTGCCGCGGAATGGATTGATGTCCAACCCGCCTCTTCGCGTGTACCGAGCGTAGACGCTCAGGCGCTGCGGCGCGCAGCGCCGCGTCACATCCATGAAGATGCGTTCCACGCACTGCTCGTGGAATTCGTTGTGGTTGCGGAAGGACACCAGGTAGCGCAGCAGGCCTTCACGGTCGATGCGCGGTCCCGCGTAACGGATCTGCACACTGCCCCAGTCGGGCTGGCCGGTGACCGGGCAGTTGGAGCGCAGCAGATCGGATACCAGCGTTTCTTCCACCATGTCGTCGGCATCGGCGCGCAGATAGTCGGACTTGGGCGGACCGTAATCGTCGATCTCCACGTCGAGCGCATCGACAGACTCGCCTTCGAGGTCGATGACGGCATGAGCCTTCGCACTGGCCTCGCTCAAGCGAACCTCGACCGCTGCGCCCGCGGCGGCCGACAGATCGCGGCGCAGCGTCACCACCAGCGCCTCGGAGTCGGCGATGCGCTCCTGCGCGAAGCCGTTGAGGTAGAGCTTGAAAGACTTCGACTCGATGATGTTCGGCGAACTCGCCGGCACGCGGAATTCCGCCAGAGCCACGCGTGGCTTACCGCGCGCGTCCAGCCAGGACAGCTCGTAGGCGTTCCAGATGTCCACGCCGTGGAACGGCAGCGGCGCGGTCACGCCGATCTCGTCGCGCTTGCCCTGGCGCGGAATGGGAAACAGCAGGCTGGGGTCGTAGCGGTCGGCGTAGACGGTGGTCTTGCCGAGGGGGGAGTGTTCGGGAGTGCTCATCGGCGCATTTTACTCCGACGGAGCGCAGGCGCCCCGGCCGGAGACGGGAGAAGCCGGCGCGCCGGCCTCTCCCGTTCCCACCGCATCAGCCGTTGAGCAACTTCAGCATGGCCTCGGCATAGCGCGGGCCGGCGACGGCGTCCGGGGGGAAGATCGCGTCGATGGCCTGCAGTTCCGCCTCGCTGAGCGTCACGTCCAGCGCGCCGAGGTTCTCGTCGAGCCGGTCGCGGCGCTTGGTGCCGGGAATCGGCACCAGGTCGTCGCCTTGCGCGAGCACCCAGGCCAGCGCCAGCTGCGCCGGGGTGGCGCCCTTCTCCGCGGCGAGCTGCTTGACCTGCTCGACCAGCTGCAGATTGCGGGCGAAATTCTCGCCTTGGAAACGCGGGCTATGGCGGCGGTAGTCGTCCGCGTCGAAGTCGTCCGGCGTGGCGAACGCCCCGGTGAGGAAGCCGCGGCCGAGCGGCGAGTAAGGCACGAAGCCGACGCCCAGGCGGCGGCAAGCCTCGAGCACGCCGTTTTCCTCCGGGTCCCGCGTCCACAGCGAAAACTCGCTCTGTACCGCGGTGATGGGATGCACGGCGTGCGCGCGTTCCAACGTAGCGGCGGAGACCTCGCTCAGGCCCAGGTGACGCACCTTGCCCTCCTTTACCAGGTCGGCCATCGCGCCGACGGTATCTTCCACCGGCACCTTGGGGTCCAAGCGGTGCAGGTAATAAAGGTCGATGTGATCCACGCCCAGCCGCTTGAGGCTGCCCTCGCAGGAGGCGCGCACATATTCGGGGCGGCCGTTGACGCCGCGCACCTGCGGGTCTTCCGCGCTGCGCACGATGCCGAATTTGGTGGCCAGGAAAACCTGGTCGCGGCGGCCGCGGATCGCCCGGCCGACCAGTTCCTCATTCGTGTACGGGCCGTACATGTCGGCGGTATCCAGCAGCGTGAGGCCGCGATCCAGCGCATGGTGGATGGTGGCGATCGACTCGTTGTCGTCGGGCACGCCGTAGAAGTCGCTCATGCCCATGCAGCCTAGGCCGAGGGCGGAAACCGTGGGGCCGTTGCGGCCGAGTCGTCGTGTCTGCATGGCGGGAGCTCCGTAGCGGGTGAGGAGAGGGGGCGGAAAGTGCGCACATCCTGCGCCCGCGCGGTTGCGCGATAAATGCTCAATAATCGCCAGGTCTGTTTCAAAAACGCCAACAATGAGGCCAGCCTCCATGGATCAGCTGCAAGCCATGCGGGTATTCACGCGCATCGTCGAACTGGGCAGCTTCACTCGCGCCGCCGATGATTTGAACCTTCCGCGCGCCACGCTCACGCATACCATCAAGCGCCTGGAGGGCCGCCTGGGCGCCCATCTGCTGCAACGGACCACGCGCAGCGTGCGGCCCACGCGCGACGGCGAGATCTACTACGGCCACTGCGTGCGGCTGCTGGCCGACGTCGACGAGGTGGAATCCAATTTCCGCGCGGCGGCGGTGCAGCCCCAGGGACGCCTGCGCGTGGACATGCCCGGCTCGATCGCGCGCAACGTGGTGGTGCCGGCGCTGCCGGCGTTCCTCGCGCGCCATCCGGGCATCGAGCTGGATCTGAGCACGACCGACCGCTTCATCGACCTGGTGCAGGAGGGCGTGGACTGCGTGCTGCGCTCGGGCGAACTGGCCGACTCCACCCTGGTCGCGCGCCGCGTGGCGCTGCTGCCGCAGGTCACCGTGGCGAGCGCGGCCTATGTGAAGAAGCACGGCCTGCCGCAATCGCTGGCGGACCTGTCGCAGGGCCATCTGGCGGTGAACTGGATCTCCCCCAATACATGGCGCCCGACGCCGCTGGAGTTCATCGTGGGACACAAGCTGCACGAAGTCGCCATGCCTTCGCGGATCACCGCCAACGGTTCGGACGCCTATCTCGCCTCGTGCGAAGCCGGGCTGGGCATCGCGCAGTTTCCGCGGTTCCGCATCGAGGAGCAGCTGGCGAAGGGGCG